>JAYTUZ010000001.1:0-2786 GCA_043744295.1 Gammaproteobacteria bacterium
CGCCCCTATGAGCAGTGGCCGTTTCAGTTCTCGCTCCATATAGAGGAGTCGGCGGGGCAGGTGCATCATGTGGAGTATCTTGAAATCGACCGCTTTGGAGAGTTCGATCGGATCGCGGACGCGCTGGTCGCGGCGCTACCGCAGAGCGGCCCAGTATTCGTTTACAACGCGACGCTCGAAGCCGGCGTGCTCAGGCGCCTGGCGGCACGGTTGCCCACGCAGCGCGCGGCGCTGACTGCGATTCTCGAGCGGCTGTTTGATCTCCTGCCACTCACGCAACAGAACTATTACCACCCCGCGATGCGCGGCTCGTGGTCGATCAAGAAGGTGCTGCCGACCATCGAGGCGACGCTGGCTTACCAGAACCTTGGTGAAATCGGTGCGGGCGATGCCGCGCAGCAGGCCTTCCTCGAGTGGCGGAACCCGATGACTGCCATCGAGCGGCGGCAGGCGCTGGCTGAAGGATTGCGGCGCTACTGCGAGCGCGATACCTGGGCGATGGTGGTGCTGAGCAGATTGCTGAGTGGGCAGGGCGCGCAGCCTGACTAGATATTCGGAGGCGGTATCGGCCCCAGCGCAGCTTCGAGACTGATGCCCAGCGCCAGCAGGGCCCGATCTGCAGCGGCAGGTGCGTCGAACTCCATGCCTACCGGGAGCCCTGCGCTGGTAAGTCCGGCCGGAAGCACGAGCCCCGGAATTCCGGCGGTACTGCCGGGTGCAATGTTGCGCGCAATGGCGACCTCGAAGCGCACCGGGTGCTCCTGGATGCTCACGGTGGCAGCCTCGCCGATCAGTGGCGCCGCAATCATGGTGGCGGGAAACAGGATGGCTGCCACGCCAGTGCGCGCAAAGTAATCCTGGTACAAACGGCGTAGTGCCGGCAGGTGTATGTCACGCGCCGCCGCATAGCTCGCCTCGGAAACAAAATGGGGCGCACCGGGGAGTACCAAGCTGCGAAAAGTCTCCTGAATATCGGCGCTGGCCTGCGCCACGACCTCGTCGAATGTCAGGCCAACGCCATATTCCTTCAGGTACTCGGCCAGGGCGGTGCGGGCGTCATGATTCTGAACGGCGTCGGTGCTCAAATCGATCAGCGACTGCAGGCCGGGCATGGTGGTCTCGATAATCTGCGCGCCCGCAGCCTTGAGCCGCCGCATTGCAAGTTCCGTCACGCGCTCGACTTGCGGGTCCAGGCCGCTGAACCAGTAATCGCGCACGACGCCGAGGCGCACGCCGCTCAGCGGAGTGGCGGCCAAGGCCTGCCAGTCGTTGGTGACGACCGAATCGAACAGCGCCAGATCGGATACCGCCCGGGCGTGCGGCCCCACCTGATCGAAGAGCGGCGAGATCGGCGCGCAGCCGCGCGTCGAGTAGCGGCCCGTGGTTGGCCTGAAGCCGCAGATGCCGCACAACGCGGCCGGGACGCGGATCGAGCCTTCCGTATCTTCGGCGACGCCCAGCGGCGCCATGTGTGCGGCGATCGCCACGGCGGTTCCGCCACTGCTGCCGCCGGGAATGCGCTGCGGATCGTAGGGGTTGTGGACCGCGCTGAAGGCACGATTGTCGCTGGTCCAGCCGTAGGACAACTCGTGCAGATTGGTCTTGCCGAGCACGAGTGCGCCCGCATTGCGCAGCGCCTGCACGACCGGCGCATCCTCGGCGGGGCGAAAGTGGCGCAGCGCCGGCGTTCCTGCGGTGGTTGGATAGTCACGGGTGTTGACACTGTCCTTGACTGGCATCGGCAGGCCGAACAGCGCTCCGCACTGCGCGCCGGCCAGTCGCTGGCGATCGCAATCGCGCGCTGCCTCGAGCACGCGCGCCGGCTCGAGCGTGATGAAGGCATTGAGTGCGCGCAGCGACTCGCAGCGCTCGAGCAGCGCGCCGGCATAGCGTTCAACTGTGATCTCGCCGCGCGACATGCACGCGACCGCTTCGCCTGCACTGAGCTTCAGGAGTTGCGCTGCCATCACGTCATGCGGCGCTGGTTCAGTGGCGGGCTGCGCTGCGATAGCCCTTGCCGCGCAGAACCTGGCCGGGCAGGGCGTTCGTGCCGACGCCCTCGGCGATGACGGGTACGCCATTTACCAGCACCCAATGCATACCCACCGATAGCTGTTTGGGTGCCGAGAACGTGGCCCGATCCGTGATGCTATCCGGGTCGAACACCACGATGTCTGCCCACAGGCCGGCCTTCAGTACGCCGCGGTCGTCCAGGTGCAGGCGCGAGGCTGGCAGGCTGGTGAATTTGCGGATGGCCTCCTCGAGGCGCATGCGCCGCTCTTCACGGACATACTTGCGCAGCACGCGCGGGAAGGTGCCGTAAGCGCGCGGGTGCGGAAAAGTCTGACCCAGCAAGCCGTCGGGCGAGGTCCCCTCGCTATCATTGCAGAAAGACACCCAGGGTTGTATCGCAGCGAGCGCGACGTCGGGCTCGCTCATGCCGAACACCGCCGCATCCGTGTGCCCGCCATCTTCAACGAGAATGTCAAAGAGGGTATCCATGGGTGCTGTGCCGCGTGCCGTGGCGATGGCCGCCAGTGACTGGCCCTGGATGCCAAGCAGCTTCGGGTTCAGTACGGTGGTAATCAGGATGCTGTCGGGGCCCGGAACCGACAGCCATTCGTTGTCCCAGCCTTTATCGGACCCGGCCAATTCCTTCCTGAGCCGCTCACGGATGGCGGGGTCGCGCAGGCGCTCGACCAGCTTCGCATCGCCGCCGTCGTGGGCCCAGGGTGGAATGAAGGCGGACAACGAGTTGTACCAGGCGGGATAGGCATAGGTGTCGG
>JAYTUZ010000002.1:0-2764 GCA_043744295.1 Gammaproteobacteria bacterium
ACGGCCACCACAATGGGCGCACCCATGAGCGCCGCCTTCTGTACCAACTCTATGGATACACGGCTGGTGAGCAACACCATGCCCTGGGAGGCCGGGATAGCGGCTCTGGCCAGTGAGCCGGCGAGCTTGTCGAGTGCGTTATGACGCCCGACATCCTCGCGCAGCGCTACCAGGCCGGCGTGCGGCTGCCAGAATGCCGCGGCGTGCACGGCGCGAGTCAGCTGGTTGATGGGCTGCGATTGCGGCAGGGCGGCGATGGCCAGCGCAATCATCGCCGGTGTCACCGTGAGCGCGGCAACTACCCGTGGTGCCGCGCGCATCGCCTGTTCCAGGCTCTCCAGTCCACACAGCCCGCAGCCGCTGGGGCCGGCGACGTGGCGGCGCCGCGCATCGAGCGATTCGGCCTGTTCACGGCTGACGTCCATGCGCAGCTCAATGCCCTGATCGACAGTGACAATCTCCAGGCCGGTAATATCCGCTGGCGCAGCGATGACGCGCTCAGCCAGGCTGAATCCGATAGCAAAGTCTTCCAGATCGGCCGGAGTCGCCATCATCACGGCATGCGCGACGCGGTTATAGGTGAAGGCAATGGCGCTTTCCTCGGCAAGGTTGCGCGTGCCGCGGCTTGCGGCGCCGAGACGATATTGCGTGCGCTCAACCGGGCGCGCGGCGGCGAGTGACTTGACGCTCATAGGGGTTCAGGTGCACAAGCCGCCATTCAGCAACTATGAAGCCACATGACCCGCTATCACTTGCGCAGCCACCAGCTCGCGATGGCGCTGCTGCCAGGCCGAGGGCTTGGCCACCTTGACGACCTGCACCGCCGTCACTTTGTACTCCGGGCAATTGGTGGCCCAGTCGGACAACTCGGTGGTGACCACATTGGCGCCCGATTCCGGAAAGTGGAAGGTGGTATAGACCACGCTCGGCGGCACGCGCTCGGTCACGGTGGCGCGCAGCACCGTTTCACCGGCGCGGCTGGTGATGCCCACCCAGTCGCCATGCACGATGCCGCGCGTCTCGGCATCGTGCGGATTGATCTCCAGCAGATCTTCATCGTGCCAGACGACATTGTGGGTGCGGCGCGTCTGCGCGCCCACATTGTACTGACTGAGTATGCGCCCGGTGGTCAGCAGCAACGGGAAGCGCGCCGACACGCGCTCGCTGGTGGCGACGTAGTCGGTCACGAAGAACCGGCCTTTGCCACGCACGAAGTGCTCGACGTGCATGGTCGGCGTGCCCTCGGGCGCCGCCTCGTTGCAGGGCCATTGGATGCTGCCGAGGCGATCGATTTTCTCGAAGCTGACGCCATGGAACGTGGGCGTGAGCCGCGCGATCTCCGCCATGATCTCCGACGGGTGGCGGTAGTTCATCGCATAGCCCAGCGCATTCGACAGCGCCATTGTGGCCTGCCAGTCGGCCAGGCCGGCCAGTGGCTCCATCAGCTTGCGCACGCGCGAAATGCGCCGTTCGGCATTGGTGAAGGTGCCGTCCTTCTCCAGGAATGAGCAACCCGGCAGAAACACATGGGCGTAGAGCGCGGTTTCGTTCAGGAACAGATCCTGGACCACCACGCATTCCATGGCCGAGAACGCTGCCGCGACGTGCTGGGTATTCGGGTCGGACTGCGCCATGTCCTCGCCCTGGATGTAGATGCCCTTGAAGGTGCCATCGAGCGCCGCCTCGAACATGTTCGGGATGCGCAGGCCCGGCTCGTCCAGCAGCTTCACGCCCCAGGCGCCATCGAACAGCGCGCGGGTGGCAGGATCGGAAATATGCCGGTAGCCGGCCAGCTCGTGCGGAAACGAGCCGACATCGCAGGAACCCTGCACATTGTTCTGGCCACGCAGCGGATTGACGCCCACGCCTTCGCGGCCCAGGTTGCCGGTGGCCATGGCGAGATTGGCGATGCACATGACGGCGGTCGTACCCTGGCTGTGCTCGGTCACGCCCAGTCCGTAGTAGATCGCGCCGTTGGGCGCGAGCGCATAGAGACGCGCCGCGGACCGTACTGCGGCCGCCGGCACACCGGTAACCGCGGCACTCGCTTCCGGCGAACACTCCGGCCGCGACACAGCCGCCACCCAGCGCTGCCAGGATTCCGGTTCGCAACGCTCCGCGACATAGCTCTGCTTCGCCAGCCCTTCGGTGACAATGACATGCGCCAATGCATTGAGCAGCGCGACATTGGTGCCGGGCAGGAGCTGCAGATGATGCTCGGCCTCGATGTGCGGCGTGCGCACCAGGGCGATGGCGCGCGGATCGAGGACCAGCAGCTTCGCGCCCTCGCGCAAACGACGCTTGAGCTGCGAGGCGAACACCGGGTGTCCTTCGGTCGGGTTGGCGCCGATCAGCATGATGACATCGGCCTTCATCACCGAGTTGAAGGCCTGGGTACCCGCCGACTCGCCCAGCGTCTGCTTGAGCCCGTAGCCGGTCGGTGAATGACAGACGCGCGCGCAGGTGTCGACGTTGTTGTTGCCGAAGGCGGCACGCACCAGTTTCTGCACCAGGTAGGCTTCTTCGTTGGTGCAGCGTGAAGAGGTGATGCCGCCGACCGAGTCGCGGCCGTACTTCGCCTGGATGCGCTTGAATTCGCTGGCGGCGTGCGCGATCGCGTGATCCCAGCTCACTTCCTGCCAGGGATCGCTGAGCTTCGCACGGATCATCGGCTTGAGGATGCGGTCGCGATGCGTCGCGTAGCCGTAGGCGAAGCGCCCCTTGACGCAGGCATGACCCTGATTGGCATGGCCGTCACGGCTGG
>JAYTUZ010000003.1:0-35836 GCA_043744295.1 Gammaproteobacteria bacterium
CTCAACGAGCTGTTCGCCCAGCTCACGCCGCTCGGCATCGAAGTGGTCTCGATGCGCAACAAGGTCAATCGGCTTGAAGAAGTGTTCATGCGCCTGGTCGAGAACCGGGGGGCGGCATGAGCCAGCCTGCCGTCAGCGCCGGGCGCTCCCTGAATGCCATTCGCTGGATTGGCCTGCGCACCATCCTGATTCGCGAATATGGCCGCATTATCCGCATCTGGGGTCAGACGCTGCTGCCTGCGGCCGTGACCGCGGTGCTTTATTTCGTGATCTTCGGCAGCCTCATCGGCCGGCGCATCGGCCAGCTGGGCGGCTACGATTACATGCAGTACATCGCCCCCGGCCTGATCATGATGTCAGTGATCACCAATTCCTACGCCAATGTGGTGGCTTCGTTCTTTGGCGCCAAGTTTGGCAAGCACATCGAAGAGCTGCTGGTGTCGCCGCAACCCAACTGGATCATCGTCACCGGCTACGCGGCCGGCGGCATGCTGCGCGGCATGATGGTCGGGGCAGTGGTCACGGTGGTGTCGCTGATCTTCGCCCGGCTGCCTGTGCATCATCTGGGGCTGATCGTGCTGGCGGTGGTGCTGACGTCCATGATTTTTTCGCTCGGCGGTTTCATCAACGCCGTGTTTGCCAAGAATTTCGACCAGGTGAACTGGATTCCCGCATTCATACTCACGCCGCTCACCTATTTTGGTGGCGTGTTCTACTCGATCTCGATGTTGCCCCCGTGGGCGCAGACGCTCTCGCATCTCAATCCGATCCTGCACATGGTCAATGCCTTTCGCTACGGGTTTCTGGGCAGCAGCGATGTCAACGTGCCGCAGGCCTTTGCCATCATGGTGGGGTTGGCGGTGGGACTGTTTGCGGTGGCGCTTGCCTTGATGAACAAGGGCGTGGGTATACGGGAGTAGGCACGCGGTCGTTCAGGCGGAGGCGGCTGGCGCGCGTGCGCTCCGGCTGCTCAGGGTTGCTCGCGCCGAGCCAGCGGGCCAGGGCGCCCGCTGGCTCGGCGTACCCTCGCGCGGGCTGGCGCCTTGGCCCAATTTGGTCGCACGAGGCTTGAAGCCGCGCACCGGACGGCGCCGACGCCCGCGCTCGGCTCGCAACACTTCCGCCGCCGGAGCGCACGCGCGCCAGCCGCCTCCGCCTGAACGATCACCCGCCGAGCTCACAACGCGCGCGTGGACGGCGGGGACGGGGCGGGTCTCGGGCGGCGCAGTTGTTGCGCGCCGAGCGCGGGCGTCGGCGCCGTCCAGTGCGCGAGTTCACGCCCCGTACTACTTACATGGGCCAAGGCGCCAGCCTGCGCGAGGGAACGGCGATTTCATCGGGGCTCCTGGCCCGATGAAATCGACCCGCGCGCAACCACGGAGCTGCCCGAGACCCGCCCCGCGCCCGCCGTTCATGCACACGTACGTGCGCCGGATCACGCTGTCATGCGGTTGTCATGAATCTGTAACGCGCTGGTAGTGACGCGCGCTCATTCTTGGCGGCATGAACAGGGCTCAGGCGGTGATGGCACGCTTCGACCTGGCCGAGTACCGGTTATGTCGGGAGCTTAATCGCGGCGCCGCGTTGCGCGGGCTGGGACTGATGATGCGCGTGGCCAGTCGTCTGGGCGATGGCGCACTCTGGTACCTGCTGCTGGCAGCGTTGCCGGCGATCTACGGCGCGCGCGCGCTGCGGCCAACGTTGATCATGGCGGCCACCGGCGCGGCAGGGCTGCTGATCTACAAGGCGCTCAAGAAGACATTGCGGCGCGAGCGACCGTTCATCCGCCATCCTGGCATCGCGCTGGCGATGCCGCCGCTCGATCGCTACAGCTTCCCCTCCGGCCACACGCTGCATGCGGTGTGCTTCACCTGGCAGGCGGTGGCGCATTTCCCGGTGCTCGCCTGGGTGCTGGTGCCGCTGGCGGCGCTGATTGCGGCCTCACGCGTGGTGCTCGGCCTGCACTACCCGAGTGATGTCATCGCCGGTGCCGGCGTTGGCGCCGCGCTGGCCTGCGCCGGCATGGCCCTGGCCTGAATACCTCAGTGCTGGCCAAGGCCGGGAGCGTGTCGATGCGTGCGCTGTTCATCTCCGACGTCTACTTTCCACGCATCAACGGCGTCTCCACGTCCATCTCCACGTTTCGCGAGGACCTGGCGGCGGTTGGTGTCGAGACGGTGCTGGTAGCGCCCGAATACGCTGCCCGCGGCACGGCTGATGACGCCGGCGTGATTCGTGTGCGCTCGGGGTCGGTGCCGCGTGATCCGGAAGACCGGCGCATGCACTGGGGCGCGCTGCAGCAGACTTTGCAGGGACTGAGCACCCGCAAATTCGACCTGGTGCACGTCCACACGCCGTTCCTGGCGCACTACGCGGGCGTGCGCTTCGCCCGCGCCCGGGGCATTCCGGTGGTCGAGACGTACCACACCTTCTTCGAAGAGTATCTGCATCACTACGTGCCATTGCTGCCGCGCGCGCTCGGGCGGCAACTGGCTCGGGGCGTGACGCGTTCGCAGTGCGCGGCAGTGAACGCGCTGATCGCGCCTTCGCAACCGATGCAGGCGATGCTGCTCGGCTACGGCGTACGCACACCAATAAATGTGATTCCCACCGGACTGCCGGCGCAGAGTTTCCGGCGCGGCGATGGTGCGCGCTTCCGCGCGCAGCAGCAGTTGCCGCCCGATCGGCCCCTGCTGCTCTATGTGGGTCGCGTGGCGCATGAGAAGAACATCGATTTCCTGCTGACCAGCTTCGTGGAGGTGCGGCGCGCCCGCCCGGATGCCATGCTGGTCATTGCCGGGGAGGGGCCGGCACGCCGGCACCTGGGCGAGCAGGTGCAGCGGCTCGGGCTGGCGCGCGATGTCGCCTTCGTGGGCTACCTTGAGCGCGAGCAGGCACTGGCGGACTGTTATTCAGCTGCGTCGGTGTTTGTGTTCGCCTCGCGTACCGAGACCCAGGGACTGGTGCTGCTCGAGGCGCTGGCGCAGGGTTGCCCGGTGGTCTCGACCTCGCAGCTGGGAACCGCATCAATACTGCAGCCCAACTGCGGTGCGCGCGTGGCCCCTGAGGAGGCGAGCGCCTTCGCCGCCGCTGCCACCAGCATTCTGGATGACCCGCAGCGGGCAACGCAGCTGAGCGCACAGGGGCGCCACTATGCGCGGGGCTGGTCATCGGCGAGCATGGCGGGTCGTTTACGGGAGTTCTATAGCAGCCTGCGCTAAGATTCCCGCCAGGCCAGCCCGGTCTGGCCGCCACCGGGAAGCACATGAGCGCCAAGCGGGCACTGATTGTCGATGACTCGCGTTCGGCCCGCGCCTTCCTGAGTCGCATACTCGAGCGCTATGACCTGCAGGTCGACGGCGCGGCGTCCGCGGAGGAGGCCCTCGAGTATCTGACGCGCGCCCGCCCGGATGTCATCTTCATGGACCATCTGATGCCGGGCATGGATGGCTTCCAGGCGCTCACGGCGATCAAGAACGATCCGCGCACCGCGATGATCCCGATCATGATGTACACCTCGCAGGAAGGTGAATTGTACCTGAGCCAGGCGCGCGCCCTGGGGGCGCTGGGCGTGTTGCCGAAGCAGACCAAACCCATGGACGTGAGCCGCGCGCTGGAACAACTGCATCTGCTGGGTGAGTCGGCACCCGTGGTGGCGACGGGCCAGCATGAACAGCGGGTGCGCGAGGCAGGCTCCGCTTTCGAGCCGGCTCGCCTCCGCGATGAAGCGGCTGAGTCGTTGCCGCCGCTCGCGGCCGGCGCGGCCTCCGGGGCGCTGGTGCCCGGCGGACTCACTCCCGAAGCGCGACGCGAGATCGAGTCGCTGTTGCACGATCATGCGCGCGAGATGCGGCGTCTTGTCAATCAGAACCTGGAAAAGCACAGCGCACGGGTCGTGGCCGAATTGCGTAGCGTATTGTCAGAGGGCGCTGCCACACCCGGAGCGGTCGCCATCGGCGCCGGCGCACCGGGTACGGAAGTGCACCGCGCTGCCTACGCCTCGGGCATCGGCCGTGGACGCGCGCTGCTCTGGCTGGGCACGGCAGCGGTACTCATCGTGTTGCTGGCCGGAACGTTCTGGTTGGTTTCATGGTGGCTGAGCGGCGCAGCGCACCGGAGCGGGTTGCCGACCGTCGACGCCAGCGCTCCAGCCGTGCAGCCGCCAGCAACGCCGCCGGTCCTGCCGCGCGCCGTGCCCGCTGGCTCGACAGCAGCGTCGGCCGCCGCATTCATTGATGTTGTACCCCTGGGCGAGTCGCCCTTGTCGGGTGCACGCACCGAGCATGTGCAGGCCGTGTTGGAGCGGCTGCTCGCCAGTGGTTTTCATGGTGTGGTGGAGATCCGCAGCATTCCAGGGCGCTTCTGCCTGCAGGGCAACGGCGAGGCCCTGGCGCTGGCCGCCGCCGAGACCAGCTACGCGCGTTGCGATCAGATCGGCAACCCGCTCGATCCGGCCGGTCCCGCGGCGCGCGAATCGGTGGCCTTTGCCAACATGCTTGCAGCGCTGCACAGCCGCGCTGGCGGTGCTCTCGAGGTACAGCTGGTGGCAGGCGCGGCCGATGAAATCAACGTGGCCTACCCGCCCGTCAACGAGCAGCTTACGGCCGGTGAATGGAATCGGGCCGCGGCGGCCAACAATCGCCTCGAAATGCGCTGGCGCACGACGCCTTGACGAGCGCGGCGCCGCAGACTGCGAGTCACGCTGCCAGTGCGCCGTTCCGGCCACGGGCGTGGCTGCGCAATGCGCATCTGCAGTCGATCCTGCCAAGCCTGCCGCCGCGACGCAACTACACGCGTTACCGCGCGCGCGCCTGGCGGCGCGCGGCCCAGCCCTGGTTGCTCGATTGCGGCGCGGGCGTGCGCTTGCAGGCCTGGCATAGCAGCAGTGCCGAACCCTGCGGGCGCACGGCCGTGCTGCTGCACGGCTGGGAGGGCAGTGCTGATTCCTGCTACGTGTTGTCGCTCGGCACCTGCCTGCTGGCGGCCGGCTACGATCTGGTGCGATTCAATCTGCGCGATCACGGCGACAGCCACGCACTCAACCATGGGCTGTTCCATTCCTGCCGGCTCGACGACGTCAGCGGTGCGTTGCGCGCGATCGCGGCGCGACTGGGCGCTGCGCCGCTGTATCTGGCGGGGTTTTCGCTGGGCGGCAATTTCCTGTTGCGCGCCGCTGCCGAGCCGGCGCTGCCGGCGAGCGTGGCGGGTGTGGTAGCCATCTCACCGGTGCTCGAGCCGACGCGCACCCTCGATGCACTCGAGGATAATTCGCAGATCTATCACGACTATTTCGTGAGGAAATGGTCGGCATCGCTGCGCCGCAAGCAACGCAGCTGGCCGGGCGACTACGAGTTCACGGCACGCATGCGCAGCCGCAATCTGCGCCGCATGACCGATGAGCTGGTACGCGCGCACACCGATTTCGCCGACCTGGCCAGCTACCTGGACGGCTACGCCATAACCGGCGCCCGGCTGCTCACGCTCGGCGTGCCAGCGCGCATTCTGGCAGCGGACGATGACCCGATGATTCCGCCCGGCGATCTCGCGCGACTCGCGCCTACGCCGCTGCTGCAGGTAGCGCGCACGGCGCACGGCGGCCATTGCGGATTTCTGACTTCCCTGTTCGGGCCCGCGTACTGCGATCAGTACGTGCTGGAACAATTTGCACAGCTCTCAGCGCGCTGAGTTCTGCAGCGCGGTATGCAGGCATTCCTGAAACAGCTGGTAGCGTGCCAGCAGTGCGGGCTCGGCTGCCGGCTCATGGATTCGTGCCATGCCGGCCGACCAGTGACTCGCCCATGCAGGCGCTGCCAGTGCCGCTACGCCGCGCGCACTGGCTTCGGATTCCAGCACCCTGATGGGCAGCTGCAGCAGCGCGGCGAGCCTGTGACACAGCCAGCTGGAACGGCTCATGCCACCGGCCAGCACCAGGGCTCGCGCCGCGCCCGCCTGCTGCGCCAGCAGTTGCGCGTTGCTGGCAATCATGAAGGCAATGCTCTCGACGATTGCGGCGAAGCGCTCCAGCGCCGTACCCGTGCCGATGAACTGTGGCGTGAACTGCGCGCGCCACCAGGGCGAGCCCAGGCCACCGACGCCGTTCAGGAAAATTGGCAGCCGCGCCGTCGCCGCCAGTGTCGCGAGCGCTTCCCAGAGATTGGTTTCATCAAGATTCTCGCTGGCGCAAAACCAGCTGATTGCGCTGCCGGCGCCATTGACGGTGCCTTCGAGCGTGTAGCGGGCGCCGGCCGCATCGCTGCACAGTACGCTGCCCAGCAGCGGCGCTGGTGAGGGCGGGCGCGTTGCCAGCGGCCGCTGAATGAAGGCGCCGGTGCCGAGGTTGACATAGAGCGTGTCGTTGTCCGGTGCGCCGTTGGCAAATGGCATCGCCGACTGATCACCGGTGAGGGCGCGCAGCGGCAGCAGCTGAGCGTCGATCTGCAGTGCGCCGTAGTCATCGTGGGTGTGCGCGCAGCGCGGCAGCCAGGCGCGTTGCAGCGCAAACAGCTGCAGCAACTCCTCTGACCAGTCGAGCTGGCGCGAATCCCACAGCAGGGTGCGCGCTGCATTGGCCGGGTCAATACGCGCCTCGCGCCCGCGACCAAGGCGCAACGACAGAAAACTCGCGAGTGGCGCTGCCAGCAGGTCGGCACGCTGCGCCGCGGCGGCTACCGCCGGCAGGTGTTCGCGGCACCAACGCAGCTTGCTGGCGCCGTAGTGGGCGGAGAGGGGCAGGCCGGTGATCTCGCGGATGCGCGATTCGTGCGGCGCGAGAGTCTGCAGCCAGCCGTCGTTGCGCCGATCCTGCCACGACAGCGCCGGACCGAGCGGCACGCCAGCGCGGGTGCAGCACACGATCGTGGAGCGTTGCACCGCGAGGCCGGCAGCCACCAGCCGCAGCTGCGGCCGCTGCTGCAGTGCCGTGCGCAGGGCTGCCTGGGCTGCCGATTGCAGCGAGCGCAGCAGTTCATCGGCATCCTGTTCGACATGACTCGCATCAATATGCCGGGTGGTCACCGGCAGCGTATGTGCCGCGCACAGCACGCCGGCCTGGTCGTAGATGCAGGCACGGCTCGCGTGACTGCCCTGATCGAGCGCCAGTACCGCGTGCGTCACTGCAGCAGCAGGCGATCGGTGCGCGCCAGCGCGCGCCGCTGCGGGAGCGAGGCGGACACCATCTGCACGGCACGCGCCGACACCGCCCGCCAGGTGGTTAGCTTGCCGCCGTACACCGAGAGCACGCGCGCTTGCCGGGCGCGATCCGGGTACAGCAGGGTTTCGCGCGAACGGTGAAAGGCGTGACCGCCGCTCCCCGGGAGCACCCGCAGGCCGGCAAAGGCGCTCACGACCTGTGGCATGGCGTCGCCACGCCAGTGCGGAAAATAGTGGCGCAGCACACTGATCAGGTAGTGGATCTCATGCGCGGCGGGCGTCACATGGGCGGGGTCGCCGTGGAAACGCACTTCGGTGGTACCCACGAGCGCGCGCCCCTGCCAGGGCATGACAAAGATGGCGCGGCCGTCGCGCGGACTCTCCAGGTAATAGAGACCGGCGCGCGGCGCATAATCGAGCACGATATGCGTGCCTTGCACCAGTTGCAGTGTGGGCACGGTAATGGCCGGACTGATCGCGCGCGCCACGTGCTCGGCCCACGGCCCGGCGGCGTTGATCAGCACCCTGGCGCTGCATTCGCATTCGGCGCCGTTCGCGGCCTCGCCCTGCCGGTAGCGCACCTGCACGCTCGCGTCGGTCAGCGTGGCGCCGGCAAAGCGCGCCGGCAGTTCGAGCCTGGCGCCCAGCGCCTGCGCGGAACGCAGCACCGCGCCGGTCAGCAGCGCATCGTCGGTCTGGGCGTCGTGGTACCAGAAGACCTGCTCGAGTTCATGGTTGTCCAGGCCATCGAGTTCCTGCCACTGGCTGCGCGGCACCGTGCCAAAGCGCGCCGCGTGACTGCAGCCTGCCAGCAGCGCGTACAGGCTGAGGCCGATGCGCAACTGCCACGGTCTCCGGCGCGTGTGCCGGTAGACTGGAATGAAGAATTTTCGCAGCTGCACCAGTTCTGGCGCCAGCCGCAACATCAGCGCGCGCTCGCGCAGGCTCTCGCGCACCAGTCGCAACTGTCCCGATTCAAGGTAACGCAGGCCGCCGTGTATCAGCTTGCTGGAACGGCTGGATGAACCTGCGGCCACCGCGCTCTGTTCGAGCACCAGCACCGAGTGGCCCGCTGCCGCTGCGGCCTGCGCGATGCCCGCGCCATGGATGCCGGCACCGACAATCACGACATCAAAGTCCGGCGTCACGGTCCGGCGCTCAGGTCACGCAGCGCGCCGCTCAGTTCGCGCACCGCCATCGTTTCGACATAGTCGGCGCCGCGCGCCGCCAGCGCCAGTGCCAACGGCAACGCAGCGACTTCATAGATGCACCAGCGCCACGGGCCCTGCCACAGTCGACCGGCTGTCGGCAGTTTACTGTGATCGCAGAACAGGAATTGTGGTTGCAGCGCTTCACATTTCAGGCGTGTGTGTTCGTCATACTCGCCCAGCACCCAGCCGATCGGCGCTGCGGCCAGCGCCCGGCTCTTGTGTATGGCCACCAGGTCGAAGGAAATCAGCACGCACTGCGTGCGCCACGGCTTGATGACCTCCAGCACCTGCGAGACCACATGATCGTGGCCGAACTGCCTGAGGCTGGCACGCTTGAGTTCGACGAACAGCGTGATTTCGGGGTGCCCCTTGAGTATCGTCAGCGCATCGCGCAGCAGCGGAATGTGCACCCCCCGGTAGCGCTCACCAAACCGCTGGGTCTCGGCCGCTTCCATGCGGCTCAGTTCCGCCGCCTCATGATCGAAGACGCTGCCGGGCAGGCCGGTGGTGCGCGCCAGCAGATGATCGTGGATGACGACCGGCACGCCGTCCTTGCTCAATTGCACGTCGAATTCGACGAAGCGTACCCCCAGGTCCAGGGCGGAAGAGAACGCTGGCAGGGTGTTTTCCGGAAACTCCGCGGCGTTGCCGCGGTGCGCCACGAGATGAATGAGCCGGGATGAATTCAAGTGCTGGCGTCCCTGTCCTGTCGCTGTGAGCCGACGCTAAATTCACTCCCGCCAGGGCTGATCCTGTGACACGATCGGGAACCGGTCGGTGACCCGGGATTATAGCGAGAGCGATGCCATGAAGGACGACACCTGCGCATCTGCCAGCCCACTCCCGGGCCGGCGCCGCCTGCGACCCGCCACCCTGGGCATCGCAGCGACGCTGCTGGTGGCAGCCTGCGGTGGGGACGGCGGCATGATCAATCCACCGCCACCTCCGGGTTCGGGCACCCTGAGCGCCGTGCGCGCCTTTCCAAACCTCGGTTTCAACCATCCGCTGGAGCTGCTGCAGGCGCCGGGCGACGACAGCCGCTGGTTTGTCGTTGAACAGGCCGGCACGGTGCGCGTGTTCGACAACGTGGCGACTCCGGGCGCGGCGAGCATTTTCATCGACCTCGGCACGCGGGTCAGCTCCGGGGGAGAGACCGGCCTGCTGGGCATGGCGTTTCATTCCGGCTTTCCGGCCAGCGACCAGCGCGTCTACCTGGCCTATACCGCGCTGGTCAGCTCGCGGCTGGTCTCGCGGCTGGCGGAGTTTCGCACCGCTGATGGCGGTCTGACGCTCGATCCAGCCAGCGAAGTGATATTGCTCAGCGTGAATCAGCCGCAGAGCAATCACAATGGCGGCCACCTGCTGTTCGGCCCGGATGGTTACCTGTACTTTGGCCTGGGCGACGGCGGCGGCGCCGGCGATGTTCACGGCACGATCGGCAACGGACAGGACGCCAATACGCTGCTGGGCAAGCTGCTGCGTATCGATGTGGACCACGCTGCGCCCTACGCCATTCCGCCCACGGGCAATCCCTATGCAGGCAACGCGCTGTGCGGCGCCGGCGGTACCGGTAGCGCGCCGTGTCCGGAAATCTACGCCTCGGGACTGCGCAATCCCTGGAAATTCAGCTTCGACCGCGCTGGCGGCGCGCTCTGGATTGCGGATGTCGGGCAGGATGCGTGGGAGGAAATCGATCGCCTCACCGCGACCGCCAACCTCGGCTGGCGCTGCCGTGAAGGCGCACATGATTACAACCTGACTTGCGGCCCGGGCACCGGTTTGACCGACCCCATTGCCGAATACGCGCATCCGCTGGGCGAGTCCATTACCGGCGGCTTTGTCTACCGCGGCAGCAAATTCACATCCATGCAGGGTCGCTATGTGTTTGGCGACTTCGTCACCGGCCTGCTCTTCAACATCGACGCCGCGACGCCAGCTGCCAGTACGCTGGCGGTTACGGCCGGCGATCCGGGTGGTGGGCTGATGCCCGCGGCATTTGCCGAGGACCAGGCGGGCGAGATCTATATCGTGGACTATAACGGCGGGCTGTATAGCCTCGAAGTCAGCTGAGCGTCACCCGCTAGCCTACTGCGGCGCGCTTTTCCTCGAATTCGATTACCGGCTCCTTGCCGGTGCAGACGATCTCGCCCTCCACCTGCGCGCCGTGCGCGATGGCGATCAGCTGCGCCGTGACCCGGCCACGGATGCGGGCGCTGGCGCCGATCTCGAGTTTTTCATCCACCGAGACATCGCCGCTCACTTCACCGGCAATGACCGCACGGCGCGCGCGGATGTTGCCTTCCCAGCGTGCGCCGCTGGAAATGGCGATCTCGCCGCCGACGCGGGCATTGCCCTGGACGGTGCCGTTGATGAGCAGTGCACCCTGGGTTTCGATATCACCACGCAGCACAGTGTGCTGCGCGATCAGCGTAGGTGTGGCTCCGAGGCGATCCAGCAGTCGGCGGCGCGGCAGATCGGACATGCGGCGGGCTCCGGTATTGAGTGGCCGGCCAATCGCCGGGCTTAAGGTAGCGGCCCCATGCCGCATCGCTGTTACAATATCCGACTTGCAAAGGGAGAAAGGGATGCGCAAGTCTCATATTGTGCTGTTGGCGATGCTGACGGCCGTCACATTTGGCATTGCCGGCTGCAGCCATGTCGCCGAGGACTGGAAAGCGGCGCAAGGCGCTGACAGCGCGGAGGGCTACCAGGATTTCCTGCGCCAGCACCCGGATAGCGAATTTGGCGTCAACGCCCAGGAGCGTATCAAGCAGCTGGCCGAAGATCGCGATTGGCAGCAGGCGGCCGCTGCCGACACGCTCGATGCCTATCAGCAGTTCGTTGCCGCCCATGCCGATGGCAAATGGGCGCAGGAAGCGCGCGTGCGCATCGAGAATTTTCAGCTCAACGGCAGCAGCCAGGCGGCTGCACCGGCGGGTGCTGTCCCCGGCATGGTTGCGCCATCGGTAGCGGATGCCGGCGCGGCGCCCGGCGCCGGCGCGGCATCTGCGGCTGCCCCGAAACCTGCTGCTGCCCCGAAGAGCGCACCCGCAGCCGCCAAACCCAGGCCTGCGACGCCGGCCGCGAGCAGCGCCGGCAGGCACATGGCGCAGCTTGGCGCCTTCAGTTCGCGTGCCAGCGCCGAAGCGGCCTGGCACAAGCTCAACGGCCAGTTCTCCGCCAGCCTGAAATCGCTGCAACCCCACTACCTCACTGCCAGCAGTCACGGCAAGGCCATAGTCCGGTTGCAAGTGGGGCTGTCATCGGCGCAGCACGCGCGCGAGCTGTGTGCCACGCTGAAGAAGAAGTCACAGCCGTGCGTGCCGCTCAGTTAAGTGCGGCCGCGCTACTGCTCACGATCGGGTTTCTGGGCGGCGCGGCGGCCGGTGCCGGCGGCAAGCCGCGCGGCGGTTTGCCGGTGAATTTCGCCGCAGCCGGCGAGGTGGTACGCACCCGCACGCTGAGCAACGGCATGCAGGTCATCATCTGGCCCGATCACAGGATCCCCAGCGTGGTGCTGTACAACTGGGTGCGTGTCGGCAGCCGCAACGAGGGCTCGGGCACCACCGGGCTTGCCCATTTTTTTGAACACATGATGTTCACTGGCACCGCGCGCCGCGCGCAGGGCGAGTTTGACCGCCTGCTCGAGGCCAGCGGCGGCAGGAACAACGCCTTTACCTCGCAGGACGTGACGGTCTATCAGGACTGGTTTCCGCGCTCCAGCCTGGAGCTGGTGCTCGATCTCGAGAGCGATCGCCTGGCCAACCTGGCGCTGGTGCCCAGGGTGGTCGAGAGCGAACGCGAAGTGGTGTATTCCGAGCGGCGCCTGCGCGTCGAAGACAGCAACCCGGCGCTGCTCGAGGAGCAGGTACAGGCCGCGGCCTTTGTGGCGCACCCCTATCGCATCCCGACCATCGGCTGGCCGGCCGATATCAAATCGTGGACTCTGGCCGATCTGCAGAATTTCTATCACACCTGGTATGCACCCAATAACTGCACGCTGGTGCTGGTGGGCGATCTGGACGTGGAGCAGGCGTTTGCGCTGGTGGAAAAGTACTACGGCACCATCCCGCGGGGTCAAAGCACGCCGGCGGTACGCACCACCGAGCCCGAGCAGCCGGGCGAGCGACGGCTGACGGTGGAACGCAGCGGGCAGAATCCACTGGTGTTGTTGGCCTATCACGCTGTGGCCGCGGACGATGCGCGCGCACCGGCCCTCAATCTGTTGCAGACCATTCTCACCGGTGGCGACGCCGCGCGCCTGCACCGTACGCTGGTTGAAGACCAGAAGCTCGCGGTCGACATCAGCAGCGGCTGGTCGGAAGGTTTTGACCCTAATCTCTACCTGATCTCGGCGACCCTCGCGGAAGCCGGCTCGACGGCGGAATTCGAGAGCGCGCTCAATGCGGAACTGGCGCGGCTCATCAAAGATGGTGTCACTGCCGCCGAACTGACGCGCGCCAAGAATCAGCAGGCCGCTCAATTCTGGCGCGGCGTAGCCACGCTCGATGGCAAAGCGCGGCTGGTAGGTGAGTTTGCGGTGCTGCACGGCGATCATCGCAAGCTGTTTGCGGCGCCAGCTGCCTATGAAGCAGTGACGGCCGAGCAGTTGCTGAGCGTGGCGCGCGATGTGTTCAAACCCCAGCAGCGCACCGTCGGCATCCTGCAGCCGCGCGCGGCTGCGGAGCATTGATTGATGAGGGGAATGCTGATGATCGCGGCGACACTGCTGGCTGGAATTTCTGCGGCAGCTGCCGCTGTGGACACGGCGCACATCAATGTGCCGGTGCCGGCGCACCAGCGCGTGACGCTCGACAACGGTCTGAAACTCATTCTGATGCCTCGTGCCGATGTGCCACTGGTGGCTTTCAGTCTGGTGCTGCGTGGCGGCGCGCGCCTCGATCCCGCGGGTCGTGATGGCACGGCGGCACTGACCGCTGACCTGCTCAGCTACGGCGCCGGCGTGCGCGATGCCCATGCCTGGGCCGATACGGTAGAAGGCGCGGGCGGCTATCTGGATGCCGGCGCGCACGGCGAAGCGATTCTGGTGCACGGCCAGTTCCTGGCGCGCGATGGCGCCCTGATGCTGCAGCTGCTGAGCGATGCCATCCTGCGTCCGCGTTTTGCGCCACAGGAATTCTCCAAACTGCGTGAGCGCCGCATCGAAGAACTCAAGGCAGTAAAGGATTCCTCACCGCAGGCGCTGCTCGGCAACTACGGCCGGGCGCTGCTGTTTGGTGGCCATCCCTATGGCCGCGCAGTGGGCGGGAGCGAAGCGAGCCTCGCGCGGATTACGCTGGCGGACATCACGCACTACTATGCCAACGAGTTTGGCGCCGACCGCGCCACGCTGGTCATCGCCGGCGACTTCGCTCCGGAGTCGATGCGCAAGGCAGTAGCGGCGGCGTTTGGCGCCTGGCACCGGGCGGCACAACCGCTGCCGCTGCTGGCCGAGCCCGCGCGCCTGAGCGGACGGCGAGTGCTGCTGGTAGACGCGCCCGGCGCCGCGCAAACTTATTTCTGGCTCGGCAATGTAGGCGTCGCGCGCCGCTTCGCGCAGCGGGCCGCGCTGCAGATCAGCAACACCGCTTTCGGTGGCAGTTTCGGTTCGATGCTCAACCAGGAACTGCGCGTCAAGGCGGGCCTCACCTACAGCGCGAGCTCGACCTTTACCCGCGGCACGGTACCCGGCGAATTCGCCATCAGTTCCTTTACACAGACTGACAGCACCGCCAAGGCCCTCGAGCTGGCGCTGGCCACGTTGGCGCGCCTGCGCAGCGACGGGCTCGATGCCAGCACGCTGGCCTCGGCGCGCGCCTATCTGATGGGCCAGTACCCGCTGGCCTTTGAAACCAGCGCCGACTGGGCCGCTGCCTTCGGTGATCTCGAACTGTACGATCTGCCCGAGAGCTACATCGGTGAATTTGGCAGCGAGCTCACCAGGACGGATGCCAGTGCGCTCACAGCGGTGATCGAGCGGGCCTATCCCGCGCCCGCTGATCTTGCCATCGTGCTGATTGGTGACGCCGCGAAGATTCGCGCTGCGGCGGCGCAGCTTGGGCCGGTAACGGCGATGGCGCTGGCCGCCACGGACTTTTCGCCCACCAGTTCAAGGCGCTGAGACAGTGGCAAATTCGTGCGCGCCCAGACCGTTGAAGTCGGTAATCAGCACGTTCGAGTAGGCGCCCATCATGGCCAGATCGAGCCAGTCGCCCTCGCGAACGGTATCCGGCAGCGTGAAGTTTACCGGCAACACATCATATGAATCGCAGGTCGGGCCAAAGACGGTGTAGCGGGCCGGATTGCCCAAGCGCTCGACTCCGGCGCTGGTCAGCACCCGGGTCGGCGGCTGCACCCTGGTGTGAATGAATTCGGCCAGCGCACCGTACAGACCGTCATTCACAAAAATGGCGTTTTGCTTCACCAGCAGCACCTGGGTGAGCACACTGCCACCAGCGTGGGTGAGCGCGCTGCCCGGTTCGCAGTGCAGCGCTACCTCTGCCAGGCCGGGCTGCGCGGCATGGGCGCGGGCGATTGCGCTGAAAAAATCCCCCAGCACCAGGTTCCTGGGCATCAGGATGCTCGGAAAGCCACCGCCCAGGTTGAGGTAGGCCGGGCGAATTCCCGCGCTGGCTAGCAGCTGCGCGATCAGCTGCAGGGCCTGCACGTAAGCTTCCGGGTCGGTGGTCTGATAACCGATGTGAGTCGACACCGCCGGCGTCATGCCGCGCTCACGCACAGTGCGCAGCAGCGTGATCGCCTGCTCGGGACTGGCGCCGAACTTCGAGTTGAAACTGATCGTCGCATGCGGGTTCGGCGCTGCCACCCGCACCTGCACGATGATGTCGGCGCCAGCTGCGGCCGTCAGCTTGTCGAGTTCGGCGGGGTGGTCGACCACGAAATCGCGAATGCCATGATCGCGGTAGGCGGCGGCGATGGCCGCGCGGGATTTCACCGGGTGGTTGAACGAGCAGTGCGCGCCGGGCAGGACTCGCCGGGCGAGTTCGATCTCGGCAATCGAGGCGGTATCGAAGGCGCGGATCCCGCCCTCGACCAGCCAGCGCAGCACCTCCGGGTGACTGTTGGCCTTGACCGCGTAGAGCACTTTCCCGGGAAAATGCGCGACGAAGTCCTGCGCCGCGGCGCGGAAATGCTGCGGATAAAAGCAGAACACGGGCAAGTCCGTGGTTTTCCGCTGCAGCAACTGCAATAAGCTGTCAAAATGCGCAAGCATTGTTCGAGTGTACCTCGCGGCAATGGCGCCTACCATCGAGTCTGCGCGGGAGCGTGCGTCGATATGAGCACCATAAAAGCCAGTGTCTGTCCGCTTGATTGCCCGGACACCTGCAGTCTGTCGGTGACCGTTGCCGACGCACAGGTGATTGCGGTGCGCGGCTCAAAGGTCAATCCGATCACCCACGGCGCGGTGTGCGCCAAGGTGGCCAACCACTATCCGGAATTCGTGCACGGTCCGAATCGCCTGCGTTACCCGCTCAAGCGCGTGGGTCCAAAGGGCGCCGGAAACTTCGAGCGCATTTCCTGGCAGGAGGCGCTCGACACCATTCACGCCAGCGTGAGCGCAATCATCGATCGCTACGGCCCGCAGGCGCTGCTGCCGTTCAACTACGCCGGCCCCCAGGGAATGCTGGCGAGCGAGTCCATGTCGCTGCGTTTCTTCCATAAACTGGGCGCCTCGTTCCTGAACCGTACGCCCTTGTGCGGTGGCATCCGCAGCACCGCCTATGCAGGCACATACGGTGCCACCCCGGGCACGCCGCTCCAGCAGGTCAGTCTCGCCAAACTGATCATCGTCTGGGGCAACAACGCGACCACCTGCAACCTGCATCTGATGCGGCAGATCAATGCCGCCAAGCGTGCTGGTGCGCGGCTGGTGGTGATCGATCCGCGGCGCATCAGGGTGGCCGAGCAGGCGCATCTGCATCTGGCCGTGCAACCCGGCACGGACGTGCTGCTCGCCATGGCCATCGCCGTGGAGCTGGAGCGGATCGGCGGCCTGGATCGGGCGTTCATCGAACAGCATGTGCTGGGGTTCGAGGCCTACATGCACGCGGCGCGGGCCTGGCCGCCCGAGCGCGCCGCAGAGATCTGTGGTGTGCCACTGGAAGATATTCGCCTGTTGGCACGCTGGTATCACGAGGCTACACCGGCCGTCATTGCCTGGGGCAATGGCCTGGAGCGCAACCAGAATGGCGGCTCCGGGGTGCGGGCCATTGCGGCGCTGCCGGCCCTGGCGGGAAAATTCGGTGTCGCCGGCGGCGGCCTGGTGGCCGGCGCAGGTCATGCCTTTCCGGATACGCCCGAGCGTCTGGTGCGCGAGGATTTCGCGCCGCCGCACACGCGCACCATCAACATCATTGACGTCGGCAGGCTGCTGCTCGATGACAAACTGGATCCGCCGCTCAAGGCGCTGTTCATCTACAACCACAATCCGCTCATCGTCCATCCCGATCAGAACCGGATGAAGCGCGGACTGGCGCGCGAAGATCTGTTCATCGTTGGCATCGACGTGGCCATGACCGACAGCATGGCCTACGCAGACATTATCCTGCCGGCCTGCACGCACTTCGAATACGCGGATCTCTACGCCGCCTACGGCCAACAGTATCTGCAACGAGCTGAAGCGGTGATTCCGCCCGTGGGCGAGAGCTTGCCGAATACCGAGATCTTCCGGCGCCTGGCTGCGCGCTTTGGCTTTGGCGATCCGGCGTTCAGGGAAACGGATCAGGAGCTGATGGATGCCGCGCTGGATGCCGACGATCCGCGAATGCAGGGGCTGCGCGCGAGCCAGATTCCTCTCGATCGGGCCATCAGCATGGAATTCGCGGGCAGCGAGCCGGTGCTGTTCAAGAACGTATTGCCGCTTACGCCCAGCGGCAGGATCGAGCTGGAATCAGCGACGCTCGGCGCGCGCTACGGCGCAGTCGTGCCGGGCTACCGGCCGCTGGTCTCCGGGTATCCGCTGGCGCTGATTACGCCAGCTTCCGATCAGCGCATCTCCTCCACCTTTGGCGGCCTGGTGGTCAACGACGCCACACCGGTGCTGGAGATGCATCCTGCCGACGCGCTCGCGCGTGGCCTGCGCGATGGCGCAGTGGTGAAAGTGTGGAATGAGCTGGGCGAGGTATTCCTGCCGCTGAGCGTCACGGCTGCCATACGCCCCGGTGTGGTCTGCTCGGCCAAGGGCGCGTGGCTGCGCACCAGTTCGAATGGGCAGACGGTGTCGGCACTGGCGCCCACGCATAAGGCGGATCTCGCCGAGGGCGCCTGCTACAACGATGCGCGGGTGGAAGTGGCTGCCTTTGGCTGAGGCGCGCCTGCGCTGCGCGCAGGTGCTAGCGGCGGGCGCTCGCGGGCAGCTTCACCACGAAACGTGCTCCCTGGGTATAGGACTGGTCCAGCTCGAGCGTTCCTCCGTGGGCTGTGGCGATCAGCCGCGCCAGGTACAAGCCTAGTCCGCTCCCGCCCGTGTCCCGTGCGCGCGACGGGTCGCCGCGATAGAACGGTTCGCCGATCAGCGGTGCTTGCTGCGGCGAGATGCCCGGTCCCTGATCGGCCACGGCGATCTGCCAGCCACTTTCATGGACGCCAAAATCGATCGTCACCGTGCCATCGCCGGGCCCGGTGAAGCGCACGGCGTTGCTGAGCAGGTTCTTGAGCATGAGCATGCAGCGTGCTTCATCGACGCGCACCCGCAGATCGCCGGGACCGGTGATCCGGATCTGCCGGCGGTTGCCGGCAAAGTAGTTGTCAATCAGCTGATCGATGAGGGTCCTGACGCCAACCTCGCTCAGCTGCAGGATGGCGTGCCGCGTGTTGAGCCGCTCGGCCTCAAGCAGGGTCACTATGATCCTGCTCATCTCTTCGACATCGCCGCGCATGCCCTCGGTGAGCGCCGGGTCATCGGCCAGTTCCAGGGCAAGCTTCATGCGCGACAGGGGCGAGCGCAGCTCGTGACTGATTCCCAGCAGTAGCTGCCGTTTGGCATCGAGCATCTGTCGAACGTCGCTGGCCATCCTGTTGATGTCGTTCGCCAGATCACCAAGCTGATCGCCGCGCACAGCACTGATGCGATACTCGAAATTGCCCTGGCCAATCTGTTCAGCACCACGCCGGATGGCGTCAATCGGCATGAACAGCCAGCGCACCGTGAGATAAGTGAGCAGCACCAGGATGAATCCGCAGGCCAGCACCACGGGCGTCAGCAACCGCTCGACCACCACTTCGGCGATTCTTGGGGAGGAGACGATGATCGCGTAGGGACCCTGGTCGATCTTCAGAAAGCTGTGCTTGGCCAGCGTCGCGAACCTGACACCTTCGACGCCACGCAGCCAGCGCCCCGCTTCGCTGCCAAACACCTCGCTGCCGCCGAACCTGAGACTGGCAAGCGGCGGAAAACGCGGGTCAGAGGCCCAATCGATGCCGGGCCCCTCGATGCGAATATCGACCGGCACTTTCCTGGTGATGGCCAACGCCCGATCGATCTGCGGCGGGTTGCCAATGTCCTTGCGGACATACTCGACATGCAGGGAAAGGTGGCCGCTGACCAGCTCCTGCAACTGATCGGTCGAATAGACCCAGCGGACGGCGAGCACGGAGCCCGTGGCGAACAGCACGCCCATTACCAGAAAGATAGCGAGCAGGCGCAGCGACAGCGAGCGCGAGAACTGTTCAACCATCAGCTTGCACGGGGCGGCCGATGAATGTGTAGCCGCGCCCCCACACGGTCTGGATGAAGCGCGCCGGCTTGCCGCTGTCGCCGAGCTTCTGGCGCAGGCGGCTGACTGCGATGTCGATCGAGCGGGACAGGATCGCGGCATCGATGCCGCGCAGCTCCGCCATGATCTGGTCGCGTGACAGCTTGCTGCCGGCATTACGTGCCAGCAGGCTCAGCAGCTCGAATTCCATGGAGGTCAGTTCCACCAGCTCGCCATCTACGCGCACGGTGCGTGCGTCTGTTTCCAGCTCCATGCCAGCGAAGCCGAGTCGCTGGCCGCTGCGGCGCGTGTCCGTGCGGCGCAGTATGGTCTGAATCCGGGCGACCAGTTCGCGCGGTTCGAAGGGCTTGCCGACGTAGTCGTCGGCACCGAGCTCCAGGCCGGATACGCGATCGATCACATCACCCCGTGCCGTCAGCATGATGATCGGAACGCTGCTGTGCCTGCGGACCTCACGGCATACATCGAAGCCGTCCCGCCCGGGCAGCATCACGTCCAGCAGCAGCAGGTCCGGGGCGGCGCTCTTCAGGCGCGCCAGTCCCGAGACTGCTTCTGGCGCCCAGTCCAGCTCAATTCCGAAACGACCGAGATAGGCACGCAGCAACTCGGAATGGCGCTGGTCGTCGTCGATTAGCAGAACCTTGGTCACGGCCAAATAGTAGCGCTTCGTCGGCTGTGCGGCGCGCCTGTTACCAATAGTTACAAATCGTTACCGCGCTGAGACCCTTTGGGACCGGGCACTGACGAGAATACTGCCCAGCCACCCATCATCATCAGCACTTGAGGAAACGAAAATGATCAGCCACATGAAACTCCTTCCGGCCGCCCTGCTGCTGTTCCTGGCGGCCTGCAACGGTTCATCCGACAAGCCACCGGTTGGGACGCCCACTTCCAGGGTGCAGGTACTGCACGCATCCCCGGATGCCCCGGCCGTGAATGTCTCAATCGGCTCAACGACGATCTCGGGCGTGGATTACAAGTCTGGCACCGCCGCGCTGGTAGTGAACGCGGGCAGCGCCTCGGTGAAAGTGGATGGCATCCTGCCCAGCGGCACCACCACGGTCATCGGGCCGGTCGACGTCAACTTCATGGAGAAGACGATCTACAGCATTCTGGCGGTCGGCGATGTCGCCACTATCCACCCGCTGATAATCGAGCAGCCGGATACCGCAGTGGCGAGCGGCTCGGTGCGTTTGCGTCTGGTGCACGCGGCACCGATGGCACCACGTGTAGACGTCTATCTCACGGCGCCAGGCGCCGCC
Source organism: Gammaproteobacteria bacterium (assembly GCA_043744295.1). GTDB lineage: Bacteria > Pseudomonadota > Gammaproteobacteria > Steroidobacterales > Steroidobacteraceae > FEN-1191. The sequence continues at coordinate 20,359 of JAYTUZ010000003.1, forward strand.
CTCAGCGGCGCCACACCGGTTGGGACTTTCAGCTTCGGTGAAAATCTTGGCCCGGTCGAAGTTGCCTCCGGCAGCTATCAGGTACGGGTGACGGCGGCCGGCGACGCCACGGCGGTGGTGTTCGACTCTGGTACTGTCGCCTTCGCCAGCGCCAGCAGCCTGCTGATAGCGGCTGTGCAGAACACGACCACCGGGGCGTCACCCATAAGCCTGGTCGCGCTGAACGGCAGCGGTGCCGCTCAAGTCCTCGATGTTGCGACACCGGCCGCGCTGCGGGTCGTGCACGCCTCGCCGGATGCGCCGGCGGTTGATGTCGTCGTGAACGACAATTTTGCCAGCCCACTCGTATCGGATCTGAGCTTTCCGGACTTCACGCCCTTCGTCAATGTTGCACCCGCGACCTACAACGTGAAGGTCACCGACTCGGCGACGCAGACGCTGGTGCCGATCGATGCCAGCGTGAGTCCCATGGCGGGCATCAGTTATACGATTCTGGCGGTCGGAAACCTCGCGGCAATCGAGCCACTCATTCTGGCCGATGACCCGCGTCGCGTAGCGACCCAGGCCAAGGTGCGCATCATCCACGCGTCGCCTGCCGCGCAGAATGTTGACATCTACGTTACCGCGCCTGGTGCCGACATCAGCGCCGTGGCGCCAACACTGGCAAATGTGCCCTTCAAAGCCAACACCGGCTTTCTGCCCCTGGCAGCAGGCAGCTATGATGTGACTGTCACGCCGGCGGGTTCAAAGACTGCTGCGATCGGACCGGCCACGATCGCGGTCAGCGCCGGCGGTGTGTATACCGCAGTGGCACGCGATGCGCCGGGTGGTGGCGCGCCGCTGGGCCTGATACTGATGGATGACTTTCAGCTATAGCCCTGGTCATCTGCGCCTTGTCATGGACCCCGCCACCTGGCGGGGTCTTTTTTTTGGGTAGCCAGTCGCGCCCGTCAGGAATGCAGTTCCTGGCCATTGAAATCAGCGCGCCGGGCAATCCACCGCCGTGTCGTCGTGCGCCTCGATGTCGCGCTGACTGGCGGCGATCTCAGCCGCGAACGGGCCATTGTCCGCGCTCAGGCGCGCGGGTTCGAGTGTCGCCAGCGCGGCCGTGCGGCAGCCCCGTTGCGCCAGCAGCAGGGCGAGATTGTTGCGCGCAGGCAGGTGCGCGGGAGCCAGGCGCAGCACCTCGCCGTAGGCCGCTTCAGCGGCCCCGCCCTGGCCCAGCGTCGCGCGATTGTTGCCCAGCGCGAACCAGGCCAACGGCTCCGCGGGCCAACGCTGCACCGCCGCGGCATAGGCTGGCGTGGCCACCTGGTGATCACCCAGGGCATCGAGTGCATCGACCGCTTCGAGAAACGGCAACACGGCGCCATCGGCGGGCAGCTCGCCGGGTTGCAGGGCGATGAAACCCCAGTTGCCGGCCCGCCGCCAGGTGCCCAGAAAGCGCGCCGCCGCTACCCGCTGGCGTGCGTGGCGGCCGCTGCGCAACAGCAAGGCATCGCGCTCGCGCTCATAGCCGATGACCACTGCGTAGTGCCACAGTGGCCAGGATGACAGGCCGAAGTTCTGCAGCACGAGTACTGGCCGCTCATGCTCGAGCTCCGCCAGCAGACCCTGGAGCGAGGGATTTACCACGTAGGCCACGCGCGCGTGACGGCGTGCCGAGGCCAGCAGTTCCATCTGCAGGCTGCCCTTGCGCGCCGGGAGGTAGACCTCGCTGCTCAGCGCCTCGGCCGTGGTGATGGCGCCGGCAGCCGTCAGGATCGTCGCCAGTGCGGCCGGCCCGCACTGATGGACGGTTTGCGGGAAGAACGGCGTGCGAGTGATTTCAACCTGCGCCCGCGTGGCTCCCGCATCCTGCAGCAGCCGGGTGCTGCAGGCCGTCAGGCCCGGCAGCAGCACTGCCAGGCAAATCGGCCCCCACCATCGACTCAACGGTGACGCGCGTGACTGAAGACGTGGATGACGTCTAGATAATCGAGCAGCAGCAGTACCACGAAGACGACGCCGATCAGGGCCAGGAAGCCACCGTCACCGCCGGCCGGAAGCTTGTCGACGCCATCGGCCAGTCGCGCAAGCTGCGCATCCGGAAGCGCCGCGGCGCGTGCGCTGGCATCCGCCGGGTCTACGCCCAGCGCCTGCAGTCGGGCGCGGACATCGGCGCGCGCCAGCGTGGCCTGCACCGTGCCGAGATTGGCGAGCCGCGCGGATGTGGCCTGGGCGGTCACGGCATCGTGGGTGGAAATCATGCCGGCGCGGGCACGCGGCGGGACTCCGGCGGCAATCAGCGCCGCCAGGGAAATTCCAACCACTGTTCGAGTCAGACCAGAACGCATGCTCATAGAGACCTCCGGGAACAATGGCGGAGATTCTGGTGGATTGATCGCTTGGTCGCAAGCCTTGCCTGGCTGGCTTCTGCTAAAAAGCGTGGTTACTATCCCTGCCCGGTACATTCCTGCTGCAGACTGCTTGCCGAGGCGCTGACCGCTTGAGCTCCGAACGCACAAGGCTGAGCTATTTCGAGCGGCTCTTGTCGCTGGTCACGCGGGTGCGGCCTGGCGAGGGCCGGGCCGCGTTCCTGTTCTTTATGCACGGTTTCCTGCTGCTCGCCTCGTACCAGGTAGTGAAGGCGCTGCGCGAAGCCTTCATGCTCACCAAGTTCTCGGCCGAGACGCGCTCGTATGCAGTGGCGGCCACGGCGCTGGTGCTGATGCTGGTCGTGCCGCTGTACGGCTGGCTGCGACACCGCCTCGATGGCGCGCAACTGCTGCGCGCCGTCACGATCTTCTTCGTGGCCACGCTGCCGCTGTTCGCATTGCTGGCCCGCTATCACGTGCCCATCGCCTTCGCGTTCTTCATCTGGGTGAGCATCTACGGCGTCATGGTGGTGTCGCAGATGTGGGCGTTTGCGGCCGACTCGTTCAACGTCAAGAGCGGCCAGCGCCTGTTCGTGGTGATCATGCTGGGCGCCAACCTCGGCGCGCTGGCCGGCGCCAAGCTCACGCAGCTGGCGGTAACCGCGCTCTCGCCCATCGGACTGATGCTGCTCGCGGCTGGCACGCTCGGCGCTACGCTGTTGCTCGCCACGCCCGAACGAGCCGCCATTCCGGAAGGATCGCGCGTGATTTCCATCGAGCGCGCCCGACCCGTGCCGCAGCTGCTCGGCGGCATCGGCCTGGTGCTGCGCGACCGCTACCTGCTGCTGATGGCGCTGTTCGTGGTGCTGCTCAACTGGATCAACACCACGGGTGAATTCATCCTGGCCGACTATGTCAAGGCTGATGCCGTGACGCGTATCGCGGCGGGCGGCAGCGGGCTCGACCTGGGCACGCTCATCGCCGCGTTCTATGGCAATTTCAACTTCTGGGTGACGCTGATCAGCCTCGCCATCCAGCTGTTGCTGGTGGCACGCATCTACCAGGCGGTGGGCGTGCGCGGCGCGCTGCTGATCCATCCGCTCATAGTCACAGCGGGCTACGCCATCCTGGTGCTCGCGCCGTTGGTCGGCGGCTTCATTCCAATCTTCTCGATGATCCGCCGGATCAAATTTGCCGATAACGGCCTCGATTACTCGCTCATGAACACCACCAAGCAGGCGCTGTTCCTGCCGACCGATCGCGATTCGAAATACGACGGCAAGACGGCCATCGACACATTTTTCTGCCGCTTCGGCGATCTCATCACCGCGGTCGGGGTGTACATCGGACTCAACTTGCTGGCGTGGAAAACGCATAATTTCGCGTTGCTGAACCTGGTACTGTCGCTGGCGTGGATTGCGCTCGCCGTGGTCATGGGTCGCGGCTATGCCCGCAAGGCGCAGGCGAACCTGGCACCGGTGGCGCCCGAGGTGGCCGAGCCGATTCCCGACCTGCTGCTGGCGCCGGGCCGGCTGTTTGCGCACCCGGTTTCGCCGACCGCGTTCCACGATTCGGACCCTGGCGACGTGGTGATCCTGCGGGCCCGTTGCGACGATGGCCGGCGCCTGCCGCGCTGGCTGCGCTTTGACGCCGGGCAGCGCGCGTTCGTCGGCATTGCACCACTGGACTTCGAGTTCACGGAGCTGCGAGTCGCCGTCATTGCCAGCAACCTGGACGGGCTCGAGGCGCGCAGCACCTTCGCGGTCAGGTGCGCGACGGGCTGAAGCCCGCGCCGCCGCCACACTTCATCAGGGCGATTTTGCCGTTGCCGCTGCCGGAGGCAGAGCCAGCAATGCATCGCGGCGCGCCAGGATGGCCTGGCGGCCGCGCGCGTCGAGCAGATCGCCCAGCGTTGCCTGCAAGCCGGCCTCATCGAGCGCCCCGAGGCGACGACGGACTTCCGCGCCCGGCGTCGGTGGGTGCGCCTTGAGGTACGCCGGCAGGCCCCTGCTGTTGCCGAAGGCGCGCGCGTGCGAGGTGGCGTAGATGAAGCCGTCGTCCGCATCGAACAGCAATGATTCGGTCCGGCGATCTTCGTTGGCGATCAGCGCGTCGAACACATAGACCAGCTGGTACTGCGGCTCGGCTCCGCACCAACCGCCGATGCGCAACGATTGATGCGTCATTTCGCTCTGCGTGACCCAGTTGCGCGGGCGCCCCTGCAACACGCCGCGCTGGCTCTGCACTTCGCGCTCGATGGTGACCGGTACTATCCCGAGTTTCAGCTGGCGGTCGAGCCGGTAGGCCGCCACTTCCCTGCGGGCCGCGTCCTGGTTGCGAACCTGAAACACGGCGGGAACGTGTGTGCCGCCCTGGCTCACCAAAACGTTCAGTTCGTTCGGGCCGCGCGCGCCCGTCACCGTCACTTCACCGTCGCGCAGCACCGTAAGCACGCTCGCGTCATCGAGTTCATTGGGCGCGACGAACAGGCCCTCGGGCTGCAGTGGCGTGGCGTCGGCTTGCCCTGCGTAGCGGACACTGAGCCCGGTCGGCTCAAGAAAGAGTGCAGCGGCCCGGCCTTTGTAGACCGCCCGGTTCATGCCGGCGTCGAGCTTGACGACGCGGCCGTCGAAACGCGTGGCCGCGCGGGAATCGCGGGTGGTCGTATGACCGACAACCAGCCTGGCGGCGCCGAACTGCTGCAACAGCGGCAGCAGCACGTCGGCTTCAGACGCTTCCTTGCACAAGGCGGCCCCGCGGTACCAGTTGGGACCGTCCTGCGAGAGCAGGGCGCTGTTGGCGGCGGCGTCGAAGCGCTGCATCGTGTCAGTCATGGCCGCATCCTGCCTGCCGCCGTTCGCGGTCGCAGTGGCCGCCAGGCGATCTCTGGCGAGCTGCGGTTGAGCGTAGTACTCGTCACCTTGCAGCAACAGTTTCGCCCGTTCGAGCTGCCCGGCAAGCCCGAGATAGTCCGTGAGTGCCGTGCGGTAGCGCAGGTTGAGCTCCTGCAGGCTCATGCCCTGCAGGACATTCGAGGGCCCGGCGTGCATGAAGAGCGTGTCGTTGAGCATGATCGCTACCGGCAGCGTCAGCAGCCACTGGCCGTACTTGCCATCAGCTGCAAATGCGGCGCGCTGTCCGAAATATCCAGGCGGAAACTTCTGGTCGAAGGCTGCGCCGGTCCCTGCGCCATGCGCCGTCTCCCACGCCTGGCGCTGTTGCGCGCGCTCGGCCGACGATTCCAGGTCAACGTAGGAGGCGTATTCGCCGGCAACGACGTAGCGCAGATCACCGAGGATGTTCATCGCCTCGTGGTTGCCCAGCAGGACGTGCAGTTGCCCGCCCGCCGCCCGTGCCTCGCCCTGCAGGCGCATCAGCAGGTCCATGACCTGGCGCGAACCGGCGCCGCGGTCGAGCAGGTCGCCCAGGCTCACGACCTGCGCACGCCCGGCCGCCCAGTGATCCTGCGCGTCGAGAATCCCGGTCTCGTGCAGCAACGCGAGCAATTCAGTGTAGGCGCCGTGCACGTCCGCGAAAGCCACCACGCGCTCGATTCCGTGCCACTGCAGTTGCGCGGCCTGCGCCTGTGTCTGCCGCGGGCTGCTGCAGGCGATCGCGGCGATCAACAGCCTCAGCACGAATCCGGGTCGCGAGCAGTGTGAGGCGGGCACCGATCTGGCCTCAGGGGGCTGGCGCGGGCACGACGCTGATCTCGCCGCGCTCGACGCGCTCGAGCAGTCTCGTCAACATTCGATGCACCGCGAGTAGCTCCGACCTGGTCAGGCCCATCTGCAGCTCATCGCCGGTGCGCCGCACGCCACTGTTCTCCGCCAGGTTCCTGCCGAGCGCCACGGGCACGTAGCTTTGACCCTCGAGCCGCCATTGCGCGAGCACGCCCAGTCGATCCGCCAGCAGTTGCAGCGTGATCCTGCGCAGCCGTTCGATCGTGTCGGCCGGGAGGCGCTTCACGCGCATATCCTTCCACAGCTCGCCGCGATCACTGCCTTCCGATGCAAAGGCGACGCCATGATCGATCGAGAACAGGCGCGCGCCGAGCTCCTGTTTGCCGATCAGGAAATTGCCGGCGTTCGAGTCGCGATGCCCGATCAGGTAGGTGAGCACGTTCAGCTGGCCGATGTGGCGCGCATAAACCGGGTCGGCGGCAAAGCGCGCGGGACTGTAGACGTCCCTGAGCACCAGGATGTCGCTCAGCCAGTACTGCACCACCGCCAGCACCTGGCTGGCGGCGGAAAATGTGCTCGCGACGCCGGGTGAATACTTCGCGAAGTCCGCCAGCGGCACCATCCGCAGCGCCGTGGGCGGCACCACGTACTCGGCAGGTTCGAGGAACAGTTTCTGCAGTTCGTACGCAGCGAGATCGTAGCGCGGAACATTGTTGAATGTGTCGGCACCGGGCTCAGCCTTGCGCAGCTTGACACGCAGCGGCGCAGCCCCGCCGAAGGAGACTTCGGCCCGCAGGGTGATGTCGCCCCTGGCCTTGGGCCGGCTGATCTGCGCCTCCGTGATCACCAGCGGTTCGGCGGCGAGCAGCTGCTCGAGCGCCGCGACCGGTAGCCTGATGTTCGCGTCCTGTGCTGCCGCCGTGGCGGCCAGCGCCAGCAACAGCGGCGCGGCGAACCGGCCGATCAGCTGGCGCAGCGTTCGCACGCGCCGGCGACTCAGTTTCCTGCCGGCAGGATCACGCGCGGCAGACCCAGGGTCCTGGCCTGTGCCTCCAGCTGCGCCAGATCCCCGCTACGCAGCGAGCCCAACTGCTCCTCGAGCTGCTTGAGTTCGGCCAGGTTGTCCTGCAGCTGTTCCAGCTGGCCCTGGGTCGGTGCGTAGTCGGAGCTCTGTATGTCGCTGAACAGCGGTGCGATCTGCGAGTACAGCTTGGCCCCGCCTTCACGCCCGGCCAGCACGTCGTAGACCACTTCGGCCTTCGGATTGTGCATGCGCAGCTCCAGATCATCGCAGCGCCTGATGACCGCCGCGGCGGCATCCTGCAACGCCCCGGCCCCCGGGTGCCTGGCGGTCCGGGTCTTGACGTCCAGCGTCTGTGCGCGGATCGCCCGCAACTCATCGATGTCGTCGACCAGGCGGTCGAGTGCAGTGCGCGCCTGCAACGAATAGGCGACGTTCCGTTGCAGTTGCTCGGCTGATACGGGACTGCGCGGATCGGCCAGTACCACCCCGCTGCTGGCATAAGTCTTGCCATCGAGCGTCAGCTTGAGCGTGTATTGCCCAGGCACCACCCTTGGGCCATCGTCCGGATTCCCCGAATCGATCTTGGCCTGCGGCAGGCGTTTCGAGCCTTCATGGCGCAGGTCCCATTGCACGCGGTTGATGCCGGCTTCGGTGGTGAGTTCGGGCTTGGCCGCATCCTCCGGCTGATCGGCATCGTCCTTGCCGTAACGGTTCGGCTTGATGATGGAACTGAGCGTGCGCACCAGCTGACCCTGCGCATCGAATATCTCGAGCTTGAGGGGGCGTGGCGCAGTGCCCGGCTGATCTTTGATCGCGTCTTTCAGCCAGTAGGTGATGTTCATACCCAGCGGTGCGTTGGCGGCCTCGCCCTCGCGCTTGTAGTCCCAGCGCGCGTCGCGCTGGAAGCGATAGGCCGGGCGCGGTGCGAACAGGTGCAGCGCTTCGCTCTTGATTTCCGGCGCGAACGCGCGCAATGCGCTGATGTCGTCCAGGATCCAGATGCCGCGGCGCGTGCCGAGGATCAGATCGTCGTGCCTGACTTCGATGTCGGCAACGCCGATCGCCGGCAGGTTGTTGCGCAGGTCGTGAAAGCTGGCGCCAGCGTCTCGCGAGAAATACAGGCCACGCTCGCTGCCGACGTACAGCAGGTTCGGGTCGGTCGGGTCCTCGCGCACCACGTACAGGTGCTGATCCTTCGGCAGCGACTGACCCAACTGCTCCCAGCTCTTGCCGAAATCGCGGCTGCGGAACAGCCACGGGCGCACATCGTCGAGCCGGCGCGCATCGACCACAACGTAAGCGGTGCCGCTGTTGCGGTGTGAGGGCTCGATGGCCTCGACCGTGGCCCATTCGGGAAACTTAGGGGGCGTGACGTTCTTCCAGGTCTTACCGTTGTCCTGGGTGAGCTGCACCAGACCGTCGTCGGTGCCGACCCAGATCTCGCCCGCAGTCAGCGGCGATTCCGCAATCGAAAAAATCGTGTCGTAGTATTCGACACCAGTGATATCGCCGGTGATCGGTCCGCCCGTCCATTGCTGCTTCGACTTGTCATTGCGGGTCAAATCAGGGCTGATCGCCTCCCAGCTTGCACCGCGATCGGCCGTACGGAACAGCACGTTGGCGCCGTGATACAGGACTTTCGCATCGTGTGGTGACGAAGCGATCGGCGCGCTCCACTGAAAGCGATACCTGGCCTCCTTGGACGGCACACCGGAAAAATTCCGCGGATAGCGCGAGATCTGGCGGTACTGGCCACTGCCTTCCTGGTAGTGCGTGATGACGCCGGAATATTCACCGGCGTAGTTATGTCCGGGCTCGGCGCGATCATAGACAAAGTCACCCGCTTCGCCGCCACCAGCCATATAGAAATCACCCATGTTCGGTCCGCCGCTGCCATCTTCGCCGCTGCGCAGTGTGTAGGCCGGGCCGCTGGCCGTACCCCAGTCCTGAATCGTGCCGCCGACGTGATAGGGCAGTCGATCATCGACATCGATGTTGTAGAACTGCGGCGTCAACAGCGCGGGTGCCGCCCAGGTGGCGCCGCCGTCGCTGGTCAGCGCCATGCCGCCGTCATTGCCGGTCAACAGGCGCCGCGGGTTCAGAGGATCGATCCAGACATCATGGTGATCGCCGTGCGCGGGACCCTTGATCGACTGCCAGCTCTTGCCGCCATCGATGGTGCGCACCAGATTGACCTGCGGCACCCAGACGATGTCGGCATTGGTCGGATCGATCGCAAAGCAGGTGTAGTACCAGGCGCGCTGTTGGATCACGCGCGCGGCGCTGACCTGTTGCCACTTCTCGCCGCCATCGTTGGAGCGGAACAGGCCGCCGTCCTTCGCCTCGATCATGGCGTAGACGATGCGCGAATCGGAGGGCGCGACGCGCACACCCACCTTGCCCCACTCGCCATCGGGGAGCCCCTTTTCCTTGAGGCGCTGCCAGGTCTCGCCGCCGTCGGCCGACCGATACAGGCCGCTGCCCGGTCCGCCGCTGGTCATGGTCCAGGGCTGGCGCTGTGCCTGCCACATGCCGGCGAACAGAATATTCGGATTGTTGGGGTCGAAGGCCACGTCCGAGGCTCCGGTGCGCTCATCGACGAACAGCACCTGCTGCCAGCTCTTGCCGCCGTCGGTGGTGCGATAGACACCGCGATCCTTGCCAGGGCCAAAGGGCGAGCCGAATACCGCGGCGAAGGCGATGTTGGCGTTCTTTGGGTCAATCGCCATCGTGCCGATCTGGCCGTGCGTCTGCCATACCTGTGTCCAGTTCTTGCCGGCATCGACCGATTTGAAGATGCCGCTGCCCAGGGCCACGTTGCCGCGAATATTCGCCTCGCCGCTGCCCACGTAGACCACGTTCGGGTTCGAGGCTGCCACCGCAATCGAGCCGATGGAGTTGGTGGGCTGATCGTCAAAGATCGGTTTCCAGTCGCGGCCGGCGTTTTCACTCTTCCAGACGCCGCCCTGAGCGAACGCCGCATAATAGATGAGTGGGTCGCCGGGCACGCCCGCGACCCGATCGACGCGGCCGGTGATCGCCGGACCCACGGCGCGGAACTTCAGTGCGCCATATTCGGACTTGGGCTTCTCGGCAGCCGCTGTCACCGCCGCCTGCAGCCTTGCACCTGACATCAGCAGGGCGAGAGCCGCGACGCTCATGAATACGGAATTTGCCTTTGACATGATCACTCCCAAGTAGAGCCTGACGCAAGGGCGTTACTTTACTTGACGCTTTGCAGGTGGGCGAGTCTTTCCGGAATCTCCAACGGCTCCGCCCAGCGCGCTGCGGCGGAGGTGAATTCCTGATCCGCCTGCCGTATTCTGGACAGGCATGTACACTCGCCGAAAGCTGCTTCAGTCCGCTGCCGCCCTGGCAGCGGCCAGCCTGGTCGCCGAAGGCCAGTCGGTCGCTGCTGCCTCCAGATCGCTGCTCATCCTCGGTGGCACCGGTTTTCTGGGCCCACACCTGACGCGTGCAGCATTGCGCCGCGGCTGGAAGGTCACACATTTCAATCGCGGCCAGCGCAGCGCCAGCGTCCCTGGCGTGGAAACCCTGATCGGCGATCGCCTCGGCCAGCTCGACGCGCTGCGTGGGCGCCGCTGGGATGCCGTGGTGGATGACACCGGCTACATTCCGAAATTTGTCAGGATGTCCGCGCAACTGCTCGCACCGCTGAGCGGCTATTGCCTGTTTGTCTCGAGCATCTCCGCATACGCCGGCTTCAGCAGGCCGAATGACGAGAATTCGCCCACCGCGGTACTCGCCGACCCCGACGATGAAATCGTGACCGATGACAGCTATGGTCCGATGAAGGCCTTGTGCGAACGCTATACGCTCGATGCCTTCGACGGGCGCGCGTGCGTGGTACGCCCGGGTTACATCGTCGGGCCGCTCGATCCCACCGACCGCTTTACCTACTGGCCGGTGCGCGCCGCACAGGGCGGGGAAATGCTCGCGCCGGGGACGCCGCGCGATCCGGTCCAGATCATCGATGTGCGTGACCTCACCACCTGGCTGATGCAGCTGGTCGTGGCGCGCACCACCGGTATTTTCAACGCCGTCTCGCCGGTGGGTGCCTTCACCATGGGCGATCTCATCGGTGCCTGTCAGCGCGCGGCGCCGCGGGCTGGCACCCAGGTGACGTGGCTGCCGGAAGAGTTCCTGCTGCGGCAGTGGAGCGCGGCGCAGACCGACCTGCCGCCCTGGGCACCGCTGCGTGGCGACAGCGCTGGCAATTCCCTGACCTCGAGCGCACGGGCGATCAAGGCCGGATTGCGCATCCGCGCGCTGCGACACTCGGTGGCCGATGTGCTCGCCTGGTTCCAGTCACTGCCGGCGGAGCGGCGCGCGAAGCAGCGCCTGTTGATTGAACCGGAGCGCGAAGCGGCCACCTTGAAGGCCTGGCACGCCAGTGGCCAGGCGAACGGTTAGCGGCGCTGCATGGCTGAGTCGCAGCTGTCGGTCGATCTGGATGAACTGGAGCGCGTCGCGCAATTCGTGCATGCGACAGTGCCGCCGACGCCGCAGTACGCGTGGCCGAAACTCCAGCGCCGCGCCGGCTGCAGCGTATGGGTCAAGCACGAGAATCAGACACCGACCGGCGCCTTCAAGGTGCGCGGCGGCCTGGTCTATCTCGATCGCCTGATGCGCGCGCAACCGGAAGTGCATGGCATCATTTCGGCGACGCGCGGTAACCATGGCCAGTCGATTGCGTTTTCGGCCGCTCGCGCCGGGCTTGCCGCGACCCTCTACGTGCCGCATGGCAATTCACCCGACCAGAATTCCGCGATGAGCAGCTTCGGTGCCACGGTGGTCGAGTTCGGCCGGGACTTCGATGTAGCCAGGCATGAGGCGCAGCGGGTGGCAGCGGAGCGCGGCTGGCACTTCGTGCCCTCGTTCCATCGCGATCTGGTGGTGGGCGTCGCCACCTATGCGCTCGAACTGTTTCGTGCCGTCGCCGATCTCGACACGGTGTATGTCAGTGTTGGCATGGGCTCGGGCATTTGCGGCCTGATCCTGGTACGCGACCTGCTTGGGCTGAAGACCGAGATTGTCGGCGTCTCGGCCCTCAAGGCACCGGCAACTTCCAGATCCTTTGCCGCCGGGCGGCCGATAGCGACTGACACGGCGCTCACCTTCGCCGACGGCATCGCGACCCGCGAACCGAACGCCGCCGCCATCGAAGCGATCTGCAAGGGCGTGGCGCGCTTCGTGGAGGTGAGCGAAGATGAAATTGCCGCAGCCATGCGTAGCTACTTCGATGACGTTCACCAGATCGCGGAAGGCGCCGGCGCCGCACCGCTGGCGGCGCTGCTGCAGGAACGGCAACGCATGAGCAACCGCAACGTCGCGGTCATCCTCAGTGGCGGCAATATCGAGCGTGCGCGGATGCTGCAGGTACTCGCCGGGCACACGCCGGTCGTGGGCTGAGCGCGTTGCTGGCGGCTATTGCCCGAAGCTGACGCCCTCGGCGGCCAGCCAACTCAGCTCATCGGCCGTCGATTTTCGACCCAGCACACGATTGCGGTGTGGAAAACGGCCAAAGCGCTCGATGATGTCGTGGTGCAGCTGTGCGTAGTGATTGACGCTGGTGAACACCGGGGCCAGCGCTGGCGGCGCCTCGGCAGCCAGGCGGCGGAAGGCCGCCAGCGATTCTTCCTGAACATCGCGTGATTCCGCATGCTGCAGCGGCAGGTAGAAGAATATGCGCTCTACCGGGTCGAGTGCCGCATCGGCGCCCAATTGCATGCCGCCGAGTGCGAGCTCCAGCGCCTGTTGGTCCTGTGCGTAGGCCGCGGCGCTGCCACGGTGCAGATTGCGCGGCAGCTGATCGAGCAGCAGGATCAGGGCCAGGCGGCGGCGCGGGCTTGATTCCCAGGCGGCGAGCTCGCCGCTGGCGGCCCGTCGCGTCAGTTCCGCAAAGCGCAGCCGCAGTTGCTCATCGTTCTGGGGCTGCAGCTCGGGCGCGGCCGGATCGCCAAACCAGGCGCGCATGCGCTGCGCCACGGCCGCGGGCGTGTAGGGGCGCTTGCCAAACCAGAACTCCAGCAGCTCGTGGGGGTGGCGTTGCCGACTCATGGAGGCGGAATTCATGGTGGCGCGACTCAGCGGTGCAACAGCGGCCCGGCCATCCACCAGGCCGTGATCAGAATAAGCATGGCCATCAGGACGTTGAAGCTAACGTGGATCCAGCGTACGCGCAGGAACGGTCGCAGGCCGGCGCCGAACAGCGCCCATACGACCGTGCACGGCGGGATGATGGCCGCGGTGACACCGAGCAGCAGCAACAGGCTGGACGCTGGCGGCAGGGCGTTGCGTGCCACGATGCCGACGGCGGCCACGGCCGCGCCCCAGCCCTTGGGATTGACCAGCTGAAACAGTGCCGCCTGCAGCCAGGTTTGCGGACGGCTCAGCAACGGTTCAGACGCACCGGCAGTGATTTCCCGCGCGAAACCCTCGCGCAGCAGTTGGCAGGCGAGCCAGGTGAGATACAGCACGCAGGCCACGGTGAGCGCGCTCTTGAAAGCCGGATAGGCCTCGATCAGGGTCCCGACTCCCGCATAAGCGATGAGCACGATGCCGAGAAACCCACCCGTCACCCCAAGCAGATGCGCAGCTGTGCGACGCATGCCAAAGCGCGCACCGGAGCTCAGCAGCATGAAGTTGTTGGGACCGGGGGTGATCGCCATGACAAAGGTGAAGGCGGCGAGCGGCGGCACGGCGTTAACTAGTGATGTCATGTCATGCATTGACCGGAATGCTGGGGTCGGTAATATTCAGGCGTAGGGCTGATGCGTGCAATCGGGTGTCTGGTGCGAGGGCCATTGAGCGGAGCCTGAAGCTTGAGCTGCTGTCCTGGGGGGGTCAACCTGGGACTCCCCACGTTAAGTCTTTGTATTATATAAGGGTCATCCTTCGCCGGGTGGCGAGGGATGGGTGTCGTCTGTGCGGGCGCCGCGTCGGCACGGGATTCAGAGGGTAGTCATGGCCTATAAGAGAGTACGACTCGGCCCGCCGCCGAAGCAGGGACTTTACGACCCGCGGTTCGAGCACGACGCCTGTGGTGTGGGTTTCGTCGCTGACATCAAGGGCCGCAAGTCGCATCGCATTCTGCAGCAGGCCATCCAGGTGCTGCGTAACCTCGATCATCGTGGCGCCTGTGGCTGCGAGGTCAACACCGGCGATGGCGCCGGCGTATTGCTGCAGATGCCGCACGAATTCCTGCTCGAGGTCTGCGGGAAATTGCGTATCGCGCTGCCCGAGCCCGGCCAGTACGGCTGCGGGCTGGTGTTTCTGCCGCGTAACCCCACCAAGCGGCGCAAGCTCGAAGAGCAGCTCGGCCATATCGTGCAATCGGCCGGTCTTGCGCTGCTGGGCTGGCGCACGGTGCCGACCGACAACAGCACGCTGGGTGAAACTGCGCGCGGCAGTGAGCCGTTCGTGCGCCAGGTGTTCATCGGTCGTGGTCCGCTTGTCAAAACCGAGATGGATTTTGAACGCGCGCTCTATGTGGTGCGCAAGCGCGGCTACAGCGAGATCCGTACCTCGACCATCGATGGCGCCGAGTACTGGTACGTGGCCAGCCTGTCGTGCAAGACCCTCGTCTACAAGGGCATGCTGCTGACCGAACAGCTGCCGACATATTTTCCCGATCTGCAGAACCCGGCAATGGTCACTGCCCTGGCGCTGGTGCATTCGCGCTTCAGCACCAACACCTTCCCGAGCTGGGACCGCGCCCACCCGTACCGCTACATTGCGCACAACGGCGAGATCAACACGTTGCGCGGCAATATCAACTGGATCAAGGCACGCGAGGCGCTGTTCGAGTCGGAGCTGTTCGGCGAGCAGATGCGCGCCATCCTGCCGGTGGTCAATCCGAACGGCAGCGATTCGGCGATGTTCGACAATACGCTGGAGCTGCTGGTGCTCGCCGGCCGCTCGCTGCCGCACGCGCTGATGATGATGGTTCCCGAGGCGTACGCAGGTCGCTTGGACGTGCCCGACGACCTGCGCGGCTTCTACGCCTTCCACGAGTGCCTGACCGAGGCATGGGACGGCCCGGCCGCGATCTCGTTCACCGACGGACGCCTGATCGGCGCGACGCTCGACCGCAACGGACTGCGCCCGGGCCGTTGGCTCGAGACGCGCGACGGTTGGGTGGTGCTCGCCTCCGAGACCGGCGTGCTCGACGTCCCGGCCGCCGACGTCGTGCGTAAGGGGCGGCTGCAGCCCGGCAAGCTCTTTCTCGTCGACCTCGAGCAGGGGCGCATCGTTCCCGACGAGGAGATCAAGCACGAGATCGCGACACAGCAGCCCTATGCGGAGTGGTTCGAGCGCGAGCACGTCCGCCTCGCCGACCTGCCGCCGCGCGAGCCCGAGCGCCCGAAGGGCGAGCCGCTGCGCAGGCTTCA
>JAYTUZ010000004.1:0-2757 GCA_043744295.1 Gammaproteobacteria bacterium
TTCCCGGTTCCTGGCCTGCCCGACCCGATCAGCACGCTGATCGCCTATGAAAATGGTGTCATCACTGCCAGAACCTCGCAGGACATCGGTGGGCTCGATGACAATGGGTCGCCCTGGTACATGAAGGGCCTGATGCTGCTGGGCAATAGGTTCACGATCGGCGCCCTGATGAAGGACCTCAACAGCAGCGCTGCCGCGAGCGGTGGCGGTGTGTTTGGATTTTTCGATGCGGCCAATGCTCGCCTGGTCGTGACTTACCGGGGCGTGCCGGCCGCTGGCACGGTTGCACCCAACACCCTGCAGGTGGCGATCTACACCAGCGGCAGGATCGAAATGATCGTCGGGGAACTGGCCGCCACCGGCGCCAATTATTCGCCCAGCATCCTCGGCACCGTGGGCATTGCCCTGGGGCAGACGAAGGCGCGCGATCTCAGGAAGGTCCGGCCCGTCAGCTTCAGCGATCTGCGCGACAACGCGCCGCTGTTTGTTCCGTTTGGCAGCGACGGCGCGATCTACGAGCAATACTTTTCGGGCGCGGGCGCGTCCTGCAACAGCGACGACGACGAGAACAACTGAGCGCAGTGCGCCCCAGCGCGAGCGCTCAGGCGTTGACGTCTACGACGACGCGGCCGCGCACCAGGCCCTTGAGTATCTGCGGGGCATATTGCGGCACCTCGGCGAGTTTGATCTCGACGCTCATGGCCGCGAGGCTCGCGGCTGGCAGATCGCTGCAGATGCGCTGCCAGGCCTCGATGCGCCGTGGCCTGGGGCACATGACTGAATCGATACCCAGCAGGTTCACGCCGCGGAGCAGAAATGGAATGACCGTGTGATCAAGCTTTGCGCCACCGGCCAGACCTACTGCTGCTGCGGAGCCGCCGTATTTCATCTGCGCAAGCACTCGCGCCAGGGTGTTGCCGCCGACGGAATCCACGCAGCCCGCCCAGCGTTCGGTTTCGAGCGGCCGGCCCGGTGGCTCAGCAAACGGCGTGCGATCGATGACGGCACTGGCGCCCAGGCTCCTGAGATAATCATGCGTTGCCGCGCGTCCGGTCGAGGCGACCACCTGGTAGCCGCGCCGGGCGAGTAGGGCGACGGCGACCGAGCCGACGCCGCCGGCAGCGCCGGTCACCAGCACCTCGCCGCCCTCCGGCTTGAGTCCGTGGGCTTCGAGCGCCATGACCGCGAGCATCGCGGTAAACCCGGCGGTACCGACCGCCATGGCCTGGCGAGTGCTGAGGCCGGAAGGCAAAGGCACCAGCCAGTCGCCGTTGACGCGCGCTTTCTGGGCGAGGCCACCCCACTGCACCTCGCCGACGCGCCAGCCCGTGAGCACCACCGCATCCCCGGGCTTGCAGCCTGAGTGCTGGCTTGCCAGCACGGTGCCGGCAAAATCGATGCCTGGCACGTGTGGGTAGCGCTTCACCAGGCCGCCCGCGCCGGTGATCACCAGGCCGTCTTTGTAATTGATGGTGGAGTAATCCACCGCGACCGTGACGTTGCCGGCCGGCAGACTGGTTTCGTCGAGTTCCTGGACGCCGGCGTTGACCTTGCCGTCGCCGTGATCCAGCACCAATGCCCTGAACATACGCTTTGCCCCTTTGTTGTGGAGTGATCGGCAGCCCGGCTAGCGGGCAGCGATGGCGAGCTTGCGGCGCGCGACGTAGTCGGCCAGCTGCTCGGCGATGGCCGGATCGAGCGGCGGCTGCTGGTATTCGCCCAGCATGGTCTTCCAGATCCGGTTGGCGCGCCGCGTGGCATCTTCGGAGCCGGCCTCCTGCCAGGTCTCGAAATTCTGGCGCGTCGAGAGCATGGGCGAATAGAAGGCGGTCTCGTAGCGCTCGAGTGTGTGAGTGGTGCCGAAATGGTGGCCGCCGGGCTCGACCTCGGCGATCGCATCGAGCGCCAGCTCGCCCTCGTTCACCTCGATGGGCCGCAGGAACTCGGCCATCATCTGCAGCATCTCGGCGTCGACGATCAGCTTCTCGAACGAGGCCGTCAGGCCACTCTCGATCCAGCCAGCGGCGTGATACACGAGGTTCGCGTGCCCCATGATTGCACCCCACAGCGACATGCCGCTCTCGTAGGCGGCCTGCACGTCCACGCAGTTCGACGAGTTGGCATTGCTCGAGCGCAGCGGCAGCTTGAGTCGGCGTGCGATCTGGCCACTGGCGAGCGCGGCCTTGGTGTACTCCGGTGTGCCGAGCGCGGGTGCGCCGCTGCGCATGTCGACGTTGGAGGCAAAGGAGCCGTAGATGACGCGTGCGCCAGGCCGCACGATCTGCGCCAGGGTGACCACGGCCAACACCTCGGCCGTCTGCTGCGCCAGCGTGCCGGCCAGCGTCACCGGACTCATGGAGCCGGCCAGCGTGAAAGGTGTGATGCAGCAGGTCTGGCCCGAGGAGGCCAGCTCGATGACCGCCTCGGTCATGGGAATATCGAGCTGCATGGGCGAATTGGTGTTGACGATGGCCAGGACCGCCGGGTCACGCGCCAGTGCATCGCGATCCACGCCCAGGGCGATGCAGTTCATCTCGATGCAGTCGGCAGTGCGTTCGCGGCCGAGGGCGTTGGCCTGGCAGTTCTTGTCGAGCAGTGTCATCTGCGCCAGATACAGATCGAGATGCCGTGTCTCCGGCGGCAGATCCATCGCTTCAAAAGGGCCGCCCGATTCCTGGTGCAGAATGTTCAGGCTCTGCACCAGCCGCAGGAAATCGCAGACCTCGGCGTGCGTCCCCGGGCGCCGGCCGCGATCGA
>JAYTUZ010000005.1:0-9182 GCA_043744295.1 Gammaproteobacteria bacterium
TCTGGGCTGGTATCGCTGGCCGGGCTGGTATCTCACCGGCGCCCTGGGCGTGGTGCCGATACTGGTCGCGGTCGATGCGGCGCTGGGCCCGTTTATCACGCTGCTGATTGCCAATCCGCGCAAGCCGCACCGCGAATTGCTGCGCGACATTGCCATCATTGTCACTGTCCAGCTCGCCGCCCTGGCCTATGGTTCCTTCACGCTCTGGAACGGGCGGCCGCTGTATTACACCTTTTCTGAAGATCGCCTGCAGTTGGTACAGGCCTCCGATCTGGATCGGCATGAAATCGCCCTGGCCCGCCAGAGCAACCCGGACTTTGCGCCGCGCTGGTACAGTCTGCCCCGCTGGGTCTGGGCGCCGCTGCCGGAAGACGCCCGCGAGCGTGCCGCCATTGTGGATTCCGCGAAGAAGGGCGGTGACGACGTCATTCAGATGCCGCGCTATTTCAAAGCCTGGAGCCAGGGGCTCCCGGCGTTGCGCCAGCAGCTGAAGACCGTGGAGGACCAGGGCGATATCCGCTTTTACAAACGCAAGCCGCGACTCAAACAGCGGCTGCAGGAATCGGGTTTTGCGCCCGACCAGCCCGTAACGCTGATTGTGACCGGCCGGGGTCCGCCACTGCTGGCGGTATTCGACCCCGGCACCCTGGAGATCAAGGCGCTGATGCGCGTCGAGCCCTGAATTTCAGCCCGGCCGCCGTGGCCAGACGTAGAATGCGCGCCATGCGCTACGCTGAATCATTCGATGTGCTGGTCATTGGCGGCGGCCACGCCGGCTGCGAGGCCGCGCTGGCCGCTGCGCGCGCCGGGGCACGCACGCTGCTGCTGACGCAGAACCTCGAGCAGCTTGGGGCCATGAGTTGCAACCCGGCGATCGGCGGCATCGGCAAGGGTCATCTGGTGCGCGAGATTGACGCCCTCGGTGGGGCGATGGCCTGCGTGAGCGATCTCGCCGGCATCCAGTTTCGTACCCTCAACGCCAGCAAGGGCCCGGCCGTGCGCGCTACGCGTGCCCAGGCTGACCGCCAACTCTACAAACAGGCCATGCGGGCGCGGCTGGAAAACCAGCCCGGCCTGACGCTCTTCCAGCAGGAAGTGGGCGACCTGCTGATCGAGAGTTCTGGCTCCGGCTCAGGCGCGAGCGATCGCGTCAGCGGTGCGGTAACCGTCACCGGCATCCGCTTCGAGGCGCGCGCCGTGGTGCTCACGGTCGGCACCTTTCTGGGTGGGCGCATCCACGTCGGGCTCGACAACTATCAGGGCGGCCGCGCGGGCGATCCACCCGCCAATGCGCTGGCTGTGAAACTGCGCGAACGCATGCCCCGTGTCGGCCGCCTGAAGACCGGTACGCCACCCCGGATCGACGGTCGCAGCATCGACTATCGCGCTCTGATTGCACAGCCGAGTGACACACCGTTACCCGTATTTTCGTTCCTTGGGCGGATCAGTGACCATCCTAAACAGGTTGATTGTCACATTACGCATACCAATGAGCGTACCCACGACATCATCCGTGCAGCCTTCCATCGCTCACCCCTGTACACCGGCCGCATCGAAGGTGTGGGCCCGCGCTACTGCCCTTCGGTGGAAGACAAGGTTCATCGTTTCGCCGGCAAGAACGCGCACCAGATTTTCATCGAACCTGAAGGTCTGAACACCCACGAAATCTACCCGAACGGCATTTCAACCAGCCTGCCTTTCGATGTGCAGCAGGATTTTGTGCGCAGCATCGCCGGCTTCGAGAATGCGCATATCACGCGGCCCGGCTACGCGATTGAGTACGACTATTTCGATCCGCGCGATCTCAAGAGCTCGCTCGAAACCAGGAGCGTGGAGGGGCTGTTTTTCGCCGGGCAAATCAACGGCACCACCGGCTACGAAGAGGCCGCCGCCCAGGGACTGCTCGCTGGCGTCAATGCCGCCCGGGCCACGCGCGAACTGCCGGCCTGGGTGCCGACACGCAACCAAGCGTATCTGGGTGTGCTCGTCGATGACCTGGTGACCCAGGGGACCGCCGAGCCGTACCGCATGTTCACCAGTCGAGCCGAGCACCGTCTGCTGCTGCGCGAAGACAATGCCGACGAGCGTCTCACGCCCATCGGCCGTGAACTGGGCCTGGTCGATGAGCAGCGCTGGCGCTTCTTCCAGGCCAAGCAGCAGTGCATCAACGCCGAAGTCACCCGTCTGGAGTCGCGGCGGGTGCGGGTGAGCGAACCGGGCCCGGCCTGGTGCGAGCGCCTGCTCGGCGGTACGGCGCTGTCGCGCGATGTCATGGCCATGGAACTACTCCGCCGCCCCGGTGTCGGTTATGAGGATGTGCTGGAGATCATCGGTGCGCCGGTGGCCGGTGGCGGCGTCGCCAACGACGATCGTCTGGCGCCGCAGCTGCGCACCGCCCTCGACGTGCGTGCCAGCTATAGCGGCTACATCGAGCGCGCCGAGGCGGAAATCGAACGCTCGCGCCGCAACGAACACACGGCGCTGCCAGCAAATATCGACTATCGCGGCCTCGCCGGCCTGTCGAATGAGGTTCGGCAGAAGCTCAGCGAGATCCGGCCGGCCACGCTCGGCCAGGCTGCCCGCGTGCCCGGCGTCACGCCGGCGGCGGTATCCATTCTGCTCGTCCACCTCAAACGGAGTAGCGCTTTATGAGCCCCAACGGCAATGCAGATTTCGGCAGGGTCCGCCGCATCGCGGCATTCGGCTCGCTGACGCTGACGCTGACGCTGGCCAGCCTTGCCGCCAGCGCTGCGGAGCCGCTCAACGTCAAACTCGGCCTGTGGGAAATGAGCACCACCACCGCCACCAGCGGCTCGATGATTCCGCCCGCGCTGCTGGCGCAGATGTCGGCCGAGCAGCGCGCCCGCATCGAAGCGGCCATGAAGCAGCGCGCCGCTGGCGGCAGCCACACCAGCAGCAGCAAGACCTGCGTCACCAGGGAGGATCTGCTGCGCGGCAGCGTCAATGCCGGCAAGGATGAAGATCAGAAGAACTGCACGTACCGGGTCGTGACCCAGACCGCCACGCGCATGGAAACTCATTTTCACTGCACCGGCGAGGGCGCCCGCGAGGGCGAGATGAAAATGGAGGCCGTGAGCCCTGAGCAGCTCAAGGGCGCCATTCAGGTGACTACGCCCAATGGCAAGGTAACCGTGCAACTGGCTGGCCGCTGGCTGGGGTCCAGCTGCGCGGGCGCAGAGGACTGAGCCCAAGGGCCCCGGAGCGCAGGCCTGCAGCCGGGGCATTACGCCACCTGCGCGCCGACGTGCTATGTTGATCGCCGCAATTGCAGATTCTTAAGGTGGAGCGAGGTATGTTTGGACTTGAATTCAATGTACTGCCCATATTCATCGTGGTCGCGCTGCTGGTGTTCGTCTCCAAGGCCTGGCTCACGGTGCCGCAGGGCTTTCACTACACGCTCGAGCGCTTCGGCAAGTTCAAGAAGACCATGGAGCCCGGCTTCCATCTGATCACGCCCTTCTTCGAAGGCATCGGCCGGCGCATGAACATGATGGAACAGGTGCTCGACGTGCCGCGCCAGGAAGTCATCACCAAGGACAACGCCATGGTCGGCGTCGATGCCGTGGTGTTCTATCAGGTGCAGGACGCGGCCCGCGCCGCCTACGAAGTCGACAACCTGCGCCTCGCGGTGGTGAATCTCACCATGACCAACATCCGCACCGTAGTCGGTGCCATGGATCTGGACGAAACGCTTTCCAAGCGCGATGACATCAATCATCGGCTGCTGCGCGTGGTCGACGATGCCACCATGCCCTGGGGCATCAAGGTGACGCGCATCGAGATCAAGGATATCCAGCCGCCCGCCGACCTGATCGAATCGATGGGCCGGCAGATGAAGGCCGAGCGCGACAAGCGCGCCAACATTCTCGAGGCCGAGGGTTTCCGCCAGGCCGCCATTCTCAAGGCCGAGGGCGAGAAGCAGGCCGCGGTGCTGCAGGCAGAAGGCGGCAAGGAAGCCGCGTTTCGCAATGCCGAAGCGCGCGAACGCCTGGGCGAAGCCGAGGCCAGGGCCACGGCCGTGGTCTCGCAGGCCATCTCTCAGGGCAATGTGCAGGCCATCAATTATTTCATCGCACAGAAATACGTCGAAGCGATGAAGGCATTTGCGACCGCACCGAACCAGAAGGTGTTTTTCATGCCGATGGAAGCCACCGGGTTGCTCGCTTCGATCGGCGGTATCGCTGAGCTGGCCAAGGACGCCATGCAGCAGCAGGGTACCGCCGCGCGCGCGCCGACCGTGGGCGGCCCGGCGCGCTGAGTAGCCACGCCATGATCGACTTTGCGTCAACGTTGCAATGGTGGCACTGGTGGATCATCGCCGCTGCGCTCGGCATCGTCGAAGCCTTCGCGCCCGGCGCAGTGGCCATCTGGTTCGCTGCCGCCGCCGCCGTGGTAGGGGCCCTGCTGCTGATCTTCCCCATTCCCTGGCAATTCCAGCTGGTACTGTTCGGTGCGCTGTCGATCGCGGCGCTGGCGGCCTGGAACAAGTGGAAGGGGCAGCACCCCGAGACCTCGGAGCAACCGCACCTGAATCAACGTGCCGCGCAATATATCGGCAAGGTATATGTGCTCAGCGAGCCCATCGTGCGCGGTTCCGGCAAAGCCTATATTGGCGATGGCGCCTGGAAAGTGCGCGGACCAGACTTGCCCGCCGGCGCATCGGTGCGCGTGAGTGCAGTGGAAGGGGCCCTGTTGATCGTCGAGGCCGCCTGATTCAAGAACGCAGTGGGAGGTGAGCATGGCAAGCGCAGCACAGCTACTGAGCCGCAAACCCAATGAAATTCACTCTGTTGATCCCGATGCCCCAGTGCTCGAAGCGATCCGGCTGATGGCCGAGCACGGCGTCGGCGCGCTGCTGGTGATGCAGGGCGACAAGCTCGCCGGCATCGTCTCCGAGCGCGATTATGCGCGCAAGGTGATTCTCAAAGGCCGCTCTTCAGCCGATACGCCGGTGCGCGACATCATGACCGCGAAGGTACACACCGTCGAGCCGGCCTTGAGTGCCCAGCAATGCATGCAGATCATGACCGATCGGCGCGTGCGCCATCTGCCGGTGGTCGAAGCCGGCCGGGTGATCGGCATGCTTTCGATAGGCGATCTGGTGCGGGCGGTGCTGGCGGAGCAGGCGCAGACCATTGAGCAGCTGGAGAATTACATCCATCACTGATGAGCGAGTGGCGCGCGCGGCGCGGGTGGGTGCTATGACGGGGTGCGCGCCGTCGCTCCACGATATTCGCTTTGGGCGCGCACCCCGTCATAGCGCCCACCCACGCCACACTCGTCACGCCGCTGCCGGAGATGGAGGTAATTCAACCAGGTGGGGCGGTTCAGTGGGCGCCGCACCATTGGCGTTCGCAGGGGACAATGTCGAGGTTACCGTGCATCGTTAACGGCTTCAATCTGCTAGCCATCGGGATCTATGACGAAGGCGGCGAAGTAATTTCAGCTGCGGCGTGCGCAGTTTGATTGCGAACCTGTCATCGCCACCCGGATTGCCATAGCCAACAGCTGCTTCATTGACCCACACCCTGACGTAGCCAAGCGTTGCGAGCGTTTGAGATGGATGACAGCGAAGGAAATGTGATCCAGCAAGCCTACAGCGCCCTGCTCATGAAGACGCTATACGGGTCTTCGATGTAGTCTGCGAAGGGTTCGCAGTAGGTGAATCCAAAATCGGAATACAGCCTGCGGGCTGGCTCGAAGGCCTGCATCGATCCGGTCTCCAGATTCAGGCGTGTGTAGCCGCGTTGCCTGGCCTCGTCAATGATATGGGCGAGCAGGTTCCTGGCGACACCCTTTCTGGTATGCGCCTCGGCGGTGCGCATCGACTTGATCTCGCCGTGGCTCGGGTCCAGTTGCTTGAGTGCGCCACAGCCCAATAAGGCGCCGTCCTCCCATGCGCTCCAGAATGTCACCTCCGGTTGTCGCAATCCTTCAATATCGAGTGCGTGAACGCTCTCGGGTGGCGAGTGCAGCATCACCTCGCGCAGGTGTTCCTGCAGGAGCGCATGAATTTCCGGTCCGCTCAGGTCGTCAATCTTGATGTGCATTGCCGAATTCTCGGGCGCTTCAGTTTCCGGGAGGCGGTTGACACAATATTAAGCGATTTCCTTCCGGCTCCATGATCCGGAAGGAAATCCCGTACCCACCCTCGCAGCTGCCGGAGCTGAGCTGGCAGAATCTGTGCGCGCCCTGCTCGGCTGCAGCGAGCGGGTATTTCAGCGTGTCTCCCGGGGCGCTATCGCCACAGCAACGCTAAGTCGACAGTAATAGCGCACCGCCTGGCCTCGCCTGTTACTGGAATGCAGCCGCGAAATCCTTGCCAAATTGTGCAATGCCCCGCGGCGCCTTGCCGGTTACACGCTGGAAGTCATCGGTGACCAGGTTTCCCCAGTTCGCGCTGAAAGCGGCCGAATAGTCCCACAGCAGGTTTGCCATCCACTCGTCGATGCCCATCTGCAGCAGCCATTGCCGCTGGTCCTCGAGGGTAATCGGTACATAGTTCACCGCCCTGTCGATGGCCTCACCAATTGCCGCCGCAACTTCATGCATCGGCACCGCTGCCGGCCCGGTGAGTGTGTAGGTCTTGCCCTCGTGGCCGGTGTGAGTGAGTACGTGCGCTGCAAAATCACTGACATCACGCGAGTCGATGATCCCCATCCGCCCGTCCGCGAGCGCCAGTTCCATGGCACCCCGTTCGGCGATACCCCGCGCTGCCATCAGCAGGTTCTGCATGAAGTAATGCGGTTTCAGAATCGTGAATGGCATACCCGACGCTGCCAACTCGGCATCGGAAAGTGCATGCAGGCGGCTGTTGATTGTCGGCGCCGTATGCGCAGCTGCGAAGGCCGACAGGCGGACGACGTGTCTGGCACCCGCCTGCTTCGCTGCCCACAGCGCGTTAGAGCACTGCTCCGGTGCGCGCGGCCCTGGAGGCGTCAGAATCCACACGGTGTCCGCGCCAGCGAAGGCCGCAGCGAGTGTCCACGGCTTCTCCAGATCGCCGACTTGAACTTCGACGCCCTGTCGCCCGAGCTCTTCAGCCTTGCCTGGGTTTCGCACCAGTGCCCGCAGGCGATGCGCGGAGCCCTTGAGCTGGGCAATGATGCCTGATGAAACATTTCCCGTTGCGCCGGTGATCAGAATTGTCCTGGCCATCGAGACTCTCCCTTGGGCTAGTTATTGTCGATCGGGCTCTACCCAGTTGTGGCGCGCGTGCGTTGAGAGCAGGCGTTCGCGCGTATAGTAGCTCAGCGGCCAATCGCTTTTTGCCAGGGGCGAGGCCAGCAGGGCGGCGAGCGAACCTTCAAATGGCAGGTCCTCGTGCAGTGCGATATGGGCAGCGATTGCCCGCATGTACAGACGCGTGATGGTTTCATGATAGCCACCCGTGTCCGTATTGGCTGTACCCACAGATTCGTTATGCCTGCGGATGCGAGTGCGGATGGTATCAACGGCCTGAGTCATATCGAGTCGGGACAGGTACCAGAAACCGGCCACCAGATGCGCCGTGTGGGTCCAGCGCTCTTTGGGCAGTCGGCAGGCTTCGAAAGCCTGAATGAAGGACTCAACTTCTGCAACGGTGTCAAACATGAGCTTAGGCAGCGCTTGCCTTCCCCGGTTGCGCCCGAGGCGCCGCCTGGGCGCCGCGCGCCATTATATGAGCCGGCGGGCAGCCAGCGCTGGCGGTTATGGCCCGCCTGCCCCGCCATTCAGCCTGCAGTCAGCAAACCACGGCGATACTGCCTACCGACTGGGGTCCATTGGGGTTCGCCCGAGGAGATTGCGATGCAACGGCCATTAGCCCTTATGTTCATAGCGTCGATGCTGGCCGCTTCGGTCGCGTTGGCCGAGCCGCCATCGCGCGCGTCCCGCTATCAACAGGATATGGGTGCTCGCCACGGTCGCGACGGCGCGGACGGCGATCGCCAACATGGCCAGCCGCGCGAGCGGGGCGAATACCGGGGTTCCGGCGGCGGTGCCTACCCGCAGCGACCCGCCGAAACCCGTCGGCCCGAGTATGCCTCCGCGCAGCAGCAAGAGCGTGCTCCCAGGTGGGGCGCCGTCCAGAATGGGCGCCCGCAAGCCGGCTCACGCTACCGCGACCATGCAGACGCGCAGCCAAATCGCGAGCCCTCGCGCGGACAGGCCTATGCGCCGCAAGCCGGGCAGTGGAGAAATGCCGATCGCCCGTTGCAGAGTGACCGACGTGGCGACGATCGCCGCGACAGCCTCGACAGCCGTTACCCGCGCCCAGGTTATAGCGACGGTCATCGCGATGGGCGCGAGGGTTACCGGAACGCCGGCTGGGACCGTGACCGCCACGGTTGGCGCGATGAGCGAGGCCACCGCTGGCACCACGATCGGGACTGGTACGATAGCTACCGCGACGATCATTTCAATTACTACGGAAACCGTTACTACGCGCGGCAGCGCTTTAGCATCGGCTTCTACTACGCGCCCTGGGGTTACACGACGCGCTTCTGGGGACGTGGAGATCGATTGCCGCTGTCCTATTACGGTTCCCGCTACGTGATTGACGACTACTACGACTATGATTTGTATGCGCCGCCCTACGCCACCGGATGGGTACGCGTTGGCATCGACGTGCTGCTCATCGACATGGAGACCGGCGAGGTGCTCGACGTCGTCGCCGATCTATTCTGGTAATTTGTCAGCTCGCTGCTGCCTGCAGTGAAACTCGCTTGGTTCCATTGGCTAGCCACTGCGTCCCTTGCTCCTTGAATCCAAATTTCTCATGAAACGATCTTGAGGGCTCGTTGGGCGGCACGATATTGTACTCGCACGTCACCAGCCGGATGCCGCTGTTTCGGGCGCATCGGAACAACTCTTCATACAGCAGCGAGCCCAGGCGCAGACCTCGAAAGTCGGGCGAAACAACGATGCGGTCAATGTACATGAAGCGCGGATACCTACGAGCGAACCACTCGAAATTGCTGTTCTCATAGGCAGCCTGGTTGCACATCGCCAGCAGAAATGCGGCAACGTGCTTGTCTACACAGCCGACCTTGTGAAAGCAGGACAGCTTGTCCAGGGCGACCAGGCGCTCCTTATCCATGGGGCTTGTATGTTGAACCTCCGCGAGGTTCAACGAGCAGATAGCATCGAAGTCGCCTGGCACGGCGTCCCGAATTACAACA
>JAYTUZ010000006.1:0-35565 GCA_043744295.1 Gammaproteobacteria bacterium
GCCGGACTCACGGACACCAGCGCAGGCATTGCCCGGCGCCAGTGTTATCCGCCGAGCTCGCGCATCGCGAAGTGGGCCGCAAGCACGCGCATCACCACGTCCATGCCCCGGTCGCCATTGGCGAAGAGCACGAGTCCACGCTGCGAGGTCGGCAGCAGCACCACGATCGTCTTGATGCCGGGATCGGAGCCAGAGTGCAGCAGGATCAACGGGTCGCTCGCCGGTCCACGCATCACCTCCCAGCCGAGTCCCATCGCCTCGCCGGGCTTCCCATCAAATGCCACCTGCGCGCGCGTCATCTCGGCGTAGGTCGCTGGCGCAAGGCGCGCGCCCGCCAGCACGGCGGCACCAAAGCGGGCGTAGTCGCCGATGGTGGTGACCAGCCAGTCCGCTCCGTTCGCGCGGCTCATTGGGCGTGGCGTGATCTCGAGCTCGCGTCCCGCCGTGTCGTGTGCCGCCACCAGATGCTGCAGCTCACGCTCCTGATTCCAACCAAACGTCGTGCGGTGCATGCCGAGCGGCGCAAAGACGAGCGAGTCGGCGAGTTGCTGCAACGATCCACCGGACCGCTGCTCGAGCACGTGACGCAGATACTCGAACCCTTCGCCTGAGTATCCCAACCTCGTGCCGGGCGCTGTCTGGAAGGCGAGTTTCTCTCCGGGCAGTTGCCAACGCCAGTTCGGGAAGCCGGTCTGGTGGCTGAGGATGAGGCGCGGCGTGAGCAAGGCATGTCGTGCATCATCGCGCAGGTCGGGATCGACCCACCAGCGGTCCACCGACTCGTCGAGCCCGAACGCGCCGGCGTCCATGTACCTGAGCGCGGTGACGGCTACGACGGGCTTGGTCAGCGAGGCCACATTCCAGAACGCGCTGGAATCGAGCGGTTGGCCCGCGCGCAGGTTGCCGAACACGCGCGTGCTCGTCACGCGCCCACTATCGATGAGGGCGAGGGCAACGCCCGGCACGTTCGCACCTGCCATCCACGCCGGCAGGCTGGCGGCGAGGTGGTCCATGGAGGTTGTTGCAGCGCGCGGCGACGCGGGTACGGAGACGCCGCCGTGGCACGCGAGCGCCGTGACGAAGGTCAGCGCAGCGGTCGAACGATGCAGGCTCGGCACGAGAGTTCGGGATGAGGGAAACAGCCCACGGCGCAGTGCGCCAGCCGGTGTGACACTCGAACGCCACCGAATGCTTGAACGCCTAGCGGCCGTCGATCCACCCCGTGAGCACGCGCCGCGCCGCCGCAAAGTGCGCGAGAAGCTTCGGATGCTCGGCGCTTCCGTACGCCGCGGCCATCGATTTGTCGGCCACGTCCAGCGCGCGCAGCAAGTCGCGTGCGGCTGCGGCCTTCGCAGAAGGCTCCGCGCTGCCCACCCTGTCGATCCACACCGGCGCCGTGTGCGCGAACGCGTACGAGTCCATGGCGGGCCACGCGCGCGTGGGCGCGCCGGCCACGCGCGCGGCCACCCAGCCGCCCACCGGCAGCTGCACCGTGCCCGTGTAGTGCTGCGAGCCCGGTGCGGCCGGTCTGCCCAGCCGCTCGACGACGGCGCCGTTCACGATGATCTCCACGGTGTCCACGGCCACGGCCGAGTGAAGGTCGAGCGTGTACGACGTCGAGCCGCTGCCGCGCTTGATGACCTGGCCCGGTCCCGCCGTGCCAACGTGGAAGTCGAGCATCGGTCCGGTGGACACGAAGCTCCGCCCCGCCTTGAGCGCCGAAAAGTAGCTGCGCACGTCGCCCGGCTTGTCGGGGTGCACGTAGACGCGCGCGGTGCCGATGGCCATCGTGCGATAGAGGTTGTTCATCGCGTCGGTGCCGGCCGTGATGGCCAG
The DNA here is from genome assembly GCA_043744295.1 of Gammaproteobacteria bacterium. GTDB lineage: Bacteria > Pseudomonadota > Gammaproteobacteria > Steroidobacterales > Steroidobacteraceae > FEN-1191. The sequence continues at coordinate 1,837 of JAYTUZ010000006.1, forward strand.
CGGGATGCCCGCGTTGAGCACACGATACCAGAGATCGGTCGTGCCGCGTTCATCGCTCCACAAGCAGGCGAGCTCGATGGCGTCGAGCTTCCCGAGTACGGCGTCGGCCACGAACCCCGTGGGAATGCCGCGCGGGTCGTCGAAGGCAAACGGGCTGCTGTCGGACACGGGATGCACGTACGTGTTCAGGCCACCGTGTGATCGCGCCCAGTCGAGCGCCTCGGCGTTGGGGCGATCGTCGTGGTCATGCACGTCGTAGCCCGACGGTCCCCAGATCCACGGCCAGAAGAGCGCCGACGCATTGAGTATCCCTACGTGCCCAAAAAAGTGCGAGCGCACTTCCTGGCTCCACACGATCCACGGCTTCGCCTTCACGTGCTTGTAGGCAAAAAGCGGCTGATCCTCGAAGCGCTGCGCCAGGTTGGCGAGCATCGGCGTCAGCACGTCCAGCTCCTCGGCGAGCCCCATGGTGATGAGCGCCTCGGGCTCGAGCACGTACGGACCACCGTAGTTGAGGTGGAAGTGATGTTCGCCGGACAGCCAGCCGTTGGCGCGCGCATTCCATGCCGGCGCGAGCGTGATCGTCACGGTGCGCGTCTCGCCCGCCTTGATCGTGACGTGCTCGCTCGCAGCCGGCGTCGCGATTCCACGCACCGCGGTCACGTCAATGTCACCAGCCGGTACCGTGAGGGTCGTCACGCCGTCGCTGTAGAAGAACACGATCCCGTTCTGGCCGTCGAAGCGCATCTGCCCCTTGTCGGGCACGAGCGCGTGCGCTGCAACGCCCGTGACCGCCACGCGCGCGGGCGACGGTACGCCGCCCGCAACCTTCGTGATGACGCGAAGCTGCGCGGTCGGCGCGCTCCAGTCCCACCTCGTCACGCCCACGTCTTGCCACGTGCCGCCATTGGTCGCGACGCGCGCGAGCACCATGCGCTGCTCGGCATCGGCGTGCGAGAACCAGATCGTGCTACCGTCGGCGCTGAAGGCGGGGGCGAGCGGCAGGAGCTTCGGTGCGCGCACCAGTTCCACGGTCACGCCCGGCTGCGTCGCACTCGCCAATCGCAGCTCGTAGCCCTCCTGTGACGGCCAGGTGAGCGCCATCTGGCGGCCGTCGGGATGCAGCGCGCCGCGCGTCATGCTGATGATGCTGCCCGTCGCGAGCATGACATCAACGCCGGTACCGAGCGTGAGGCGACGCAGCTGGTCGTTGCCGCCTCGTGTCTTGGCGAGATAAACGAGCGCGGTGCCGTCGGGCGTCGGCATCGGCTCGAGTTCGTTCGCGCCGAGCGTGGTCGTGAGGCGCGTGGTGGCGCGAGTGGTGAGGTCGATCTTCCAGAGGTCGAGGTCGCCCGCGATGCCGGACGAGTAGTACAGCGCCTTGCCGTCACGACTGAACGCCGGGTCGAGCACGATGGCCGAATCGGTGACCACGCGCGTCTCGGCGCCGCTGGCGACATCGAGCACCATGATCGAGAGGGCGCGGCTGTCGTCGCGCACGAACGCAATGCGACTACCGTCAGCGCTCCAGGCTGGGCGCGCATCCATGCCGCCGCTCTTCGTGATCCGCTTGGCCACACCAGTGGCGGGATCGAACAGCCAGAGCCAGCCGCGCGACGCGAACGCGATGTGCTTGCCGTCGGGCGACGGCGCGGGGTCCATCGGCCCGTTGGTGAGGATGGGGAGCTCGTAGCCCTCGAGGTACACGTGGTGGCTCATCCCCGCCAGCTTCGGGTAGTGGTTGGACCACTGGGCGGAGAGGGGCAGGGCGACGAGGCAGGCGAGTGCCGCGCAGCACGCCACGCGGAGACGCGTCGTCATGTCACGTGAGGTTGAGGGGACGTGGTGCGCGGCACTCAGGGAGCGACGCGCTTTCCCGTCGCGACCACTTCGTCGCTTGAATCACGGATCTCGAACGACACAGCCTTGCCGTCCGCGAGCGTGAACTCGTACACCATGTCCGCGTCCATCTCCCAGACCTTGCCGTCGCGGATGATCGCCGTGATGAACCAGCTGTCGTTGATGCGCACCATCGGCTGGCCCTGCTTGCGCGGGTACCACTTGGGAAACGGCGTGTGGGTCTCGCGCATGTACGTGCCGTCGTGCGTCAGCGTCACGCGCATCACCTTCTTGTCCGCCGTGTCGCTCCACTTCCACTCGTACGTGCCCAAGTACGGCTCGGCGTCGGCGCGCGCAATCGGAATGGGGTGGGAGGGCTGCACCGTGGCGTTGAAGCTGACGCGCTTCGGGCCCCATGCGAACAGCAGCCGCACGCCATCCGCGCGCACTTCGGGAAACGACCAGGTCAGGACGTCGGTTTGCGGCCCAGCCGTCGGACGCACCTTCCAGCGGACCTGGTCCTTCGTCGAGTCCGGCACTTCCATGTGAAAACGCTGGAAGCGCGGATCGAGAATGACCGTCCAGTCGAGCGGGCCCACCACGAACCAGACCGAGTACTTGCCCTTGGCCACGACGTGTCCGTCGACGGTGACGTCGCGGCTGACTTCGAGGATCGTGGCCCAGTTGGCACCCGGCGTCCAGACCTCGCCCATCGTGACCGTCTTGCCGAACAGCTCCGTGCGTCCGCGCGCCTGCGGGCGGAAGTACGTGACGGTGAAGGTGGTGCCGTCGGTGGTCTGCGAAACGCTGGCCTTCTCGGAGGCGCGGATCTGCGCGTGCACGCCTGACGCCGACAGCGCGACGAGGGCGAGTGACGCGCCGAGCACGCGCGCGCCGTCAGACATCATGGATCTGGTCATCATCTCACCCGAACTTCGCATCAATGCCCTTCCGGATTTCGTCGAGCGACTTGCCCGCCTTGAACAGCCGGTGTGCGAGGCGCGCCTGTGCCTGACAGATCGGACAGTCGGCGGCCATGATGTCCGGCATCTCGAAGCAGGAGAGCATCGAGTAGTACGCCTTGCCATCCGTGCAGCCGCATTGGCAACGAATGCCGTCGAGCACGGCGGGAATCTCCCGCGCCAGCGCGAACGTCGAGATCGCCTTGGGGTGCGCCTTGAGCTGTTCGTTCGAGGCGACCTTGGCGGCGGAGATGCCGGCGCGCGGCTCGGGATGCGGTCCGCCATTCGGCGCGCGCACGGCGGCGCGCAGCGCACTGGGCACGAGCGGCAGGATGACGATCGAACTGGCGATCCTGAAGAAGCTGCGACGGGACGGCTGCGTCATCGGCGCTCCGGGCGGGGGGACGAGGGGCGTCTGTTCGCTGAAGCTAGCCGTCCGCGAACGTCCTGCACCATACCCGCGCTGGCACCCGTTGGCGACGCCCGTCAGGGCGAATTCTCATACCACTTGAGGTTGGCCGTCGCCTGGCCGATGCAGACCACGTCCGGCCGCTTGTCGCCATTCAGGTCGGCCACGGCGCAGCCAGCCGCGCCCATCGTGCCATCGTCGAGCGTCTCGCGCACCCACGTGTCTTTGGCGCTCTCCACGAGCCGGTAGCGATAGACGCTGCGATGGCCGCCGCGTTCGCCAGCGATGATCTCGTCCTGAGCGTTCCCCGAGAAATCACCGACCACGATCGTGTGACCATCCACGAGCGTCGTGTCAATCACGTGGCGCGTCCAGCCGCTGTTGCGCAACCGGTAGACCACGACCTCGTTGCCGTGCCATGGCTCAATGGTGGCAACAAAGCGCTCGCGCTTGATGTGGCCGAGCGCGACCTCGCTGGCGCCGCTCTTGGGCCACGGCGCCGGATCGCCGGCCACCAGGCGCGTGCGCGTCCAGCGACCCGCATCGTAGCGCAGCATGTGCACGCCGAGGAAGCTGGCGGTGAGGAGCTGCGCGCGCGGCCCTTCGTCGGAGCTGGTCACGGCGAGGCCGTGCACCACGCCCTCGTCGTCGTTGCTGATGGTCTCGCGTGCCCACGCACCGGGCCGGTACATGAGGAGCGGTGCATGGTCGCGGAAATCGGGGGCGAGTGCCTGCAGCCCCGTGAGCGGCGCGTTTACCAACACCCTCGTACCGTTGCCTTCGATGTCGGCAAAGCGCAGCCGGTGCGACGTCGGCACGAGATCAATCTCGCGGATCGTCCACGGCGCGGTCGGGTTGCCGTTGTGCGTGAGCACCGAGACATTCCCGGTGCTCTTCGCCACGACGTTCGAGAAGCCGTGCGCGAGCGCGATCTCGGGGATGCCATCGCCGTCCACGTCGTACGCGTCGGCATTGATCGGGTCGCTGATGCCCCGCACGAGCACGTGCGGCATCCACGAAGGGTTCTCGTACCAGCGGACTTCCTTGAGGCCGCTCGCGATCGCAAGAATGTCGGGCCTGCCGTCGTGGTTGATGTCGGTGATCACCACCTGGTAGCCGCCGGTGAGTCCGGTATCCACGACGTGCGCCGTGAAGCGTGCGTCCGCTGTCGGTGCGGTCATCCGCGTGGCCGGCGGTGCCGCCGCCAACGTGAGTGCGGCGATCAGCGCGCAGAGCGCGAGGCCCGTGCGGTATCGAGACAACACCATGGTCAACGGGAGTCGGCGGGAGATGGCGAACGAGCGGGCTGCAGAACGGGCCCGGAGGAAGAATACCCTCCGAGCCCGTCGCCGCATCCCCTGCCGATCGCGCCTACTTGCCCTTCTTGGGTGGCGCGTCGGTGAGCACCATCTGCTGCTTCATGTAGATCTGCTTCAGGCTGCCGGCCTGCTCGATGGCGACGATGACCGAGTCGGTGCGCCCGAGCAGCGCGTTCATGCTGATCGGGCGCGTGAGCAATCCGACCTCCGCACGCACGTCCACATTGTACCAGCGCTGCAGCATCGGCAGCACGTCCTTGAGCGTCCGGTTGCTGACCACGAAGCGGCCCGTCGTCCACGCGGTCGCCTCGGCCACCTGGTCGGGCGTGGGCACAACAATCTGCCCGTCGGGCATGATGCGGGCCGCTTCGCCGGCCGCGAGTTGGCGCGTGGCGGTGTCGGACGAGACGGTGAGGCCGCCCGTGTCGGCGTGCACGGTCACCGGTTCGGCCTTGTTGGCCATGACGGTGAAGGCGCCGCCATTGCTCATGATGATGGCGTTGCCCGCCCGCACTTCGATCGGGACCTTGCGCGTGCCATCGACCGCCACGCGCGCTGTTCCGACGATTCCCATGGCGCGCATCAAGTCGGGGAATCCCTTCGGAATCGTCAACATGGCCTCAGCCCCCAAGTCCACCGTGCTGCCGTCCGCGATCTTCATCGAGCCGCGCTGGCCGGGCTTGGTCGTGGTGTTGATCGCTTCCGCCGACCTGAGCGCGCTCGAGACGCGCGACTTCTCGCCCGACTTCTGCATGAAGTACAACCCGCCGCCGAAGACGATGGCGAGGCCGATCACGGTGCCGGCGATGACGGTCTTCGAGACGCCCTTGCCGACGTCCGCCATGTGCGCGGCCGCTCCGTGGCGCGATGCGTCGTGAGCTTCGCGCTTGGCGGCGGCGAGTGCGTCCTTATCCGGGTGCAGCGTTTTCTGGATGTGCGCCCAGACTTCGTCCGTATCGATCGTCGTGGCGGCACCGTGCCCTTCGTGCTTGCCGCCGCCGCCCTCGTGTTCCTCGAAACGGCGCAGTGCGTGGCGTCGCGCCTTCTCGCGCATGGCGGCCTCGCGCAGCTGGTCGGCGAGTAGCGACGTGAACTGCTCCGGCGACTCGAACTCGTCGCGGTGCGACCAGGCACTCACGACGGCGTGTTCGACGGCTCGCGCGGCCGGCCCCGCCTGACCGACTTCCTCGAGCGCGTTCGCGTTCATGACCGGCGACAATTGCCGGAAGATGCGCTCGAGTGCGCTTTCGTCACCCGCCTTGAAGGCATCCAGCGTGGCGCGATCAATGCTCGGAAGGGACGCAGACATGGTCGATCTCCAGGGGGGAAGCGGACGACAGCCGTCACGAATGTACTGGAGTCTGCGGCGCTTGCGCGCTTTGTGCGAGGAGGGTTCTTCCGAGTTCGCTGTCAGATGTTTCCCTGACGCTGCGATTCAGGGTCCTCTCGCGGAGAACGGGTGTTTACCACCGGCGCCGTCCTGCGATTGCTCGAGCGTCGCGCGCCTCCTCGGGGCGGGGCGACGGCGACGCGACGGCGACGCTACGGCGACGCTACGGCGACGCTACGGCGCCACGGCGTGGAAGACGACGTTCGAGTCGCGATTGATCGCGCTCTTGAGCGCCCACTCGTTCTCGAAGAGCACGAGCGGATTGCCCTTGGTGTCGTAGAGCCGCATGTGGCCATGCCAGTCGAGCACGCGCTCGACCTCGGCCGCCGGGCCGGTGAGCCAGCGCGGGTACTTGAAGCGCACGGGCTCGAACTTGCACGGTGCGCCGTACTCGTGCTCGAGGCGGTACTGCATGACGTCGAACTGCAGCATGCCGACGGCGCCGACGATCGGCTGCGGGCCTGCCTCGGTGGACGCGTAGAACACCTGCGCCGCGCCTTCGTCGGTGAGCTGACGCAACCCCGTGTCGAACTGCTTGCGGCGGAGCGGATCGGTGGGCACCACGCGTGCGAAGTGCTCGGGTGGGAAGCGGGGAATGCCGACGAACTCGACGTCCGCGCGCGTCGCCAGCGTGTCGCCGATGCGGAGCCGCCCGCGATCGGTGATGCCGACCACGTCGCCGGGCCACGCCTTCTCGATCGCCACGCGCTCGCGCGCCAGAAACTGCTGCGGCGCGGCCAGGCGCATCGGTTCACCGGTGCGCACCTGCGTCACGTCCATCCCCGCCTCGAACGTGCCCGAACAGATGCGCACGAAGGCGATGCGGTCGCGGTGCTTCGCATCCATGTTCGCCTGGATCTTGAACACGAAACCACTCAGATTCGCCTCCAGCGGTTCTACCACGCGCTCGCGGCAGGTGCGCGCCAGCGGCGGCGGTGCATGCTTGACGAAGGCGTTGAGCAGCTCTTCAACGCCGAAATTGCTGATCGCCGAACCAAAGAACACCGGGGTCAGGCGCCCGGCGCGATACTGCTGTACGTCGAAGCTGGCCGTTGCGCCGCGCACCAGTGCTATTTCTTCAGCGTACCTCGCCGCCTGATCGCCCAACAGGTCGTGCGCATCATCACTTGCCAGGCCCTCGATGACGCGATTGCCGCCTACCCGGCCTTTCAAGCCGGCCTCGTAGACGTAAAGCCGGTCTTCGAGCAGGTGATAGATGCCAATCAGCTCACGTCCCATGCCGATCGGCCAGGTAATCGGCGCCGGATGTATCTTCAGCACTGCTTCGATTTCATCGAGCAATTCAATGGGTGCACGACCGTCGCGATCGAGTTTGTTGACGAAGGTCATGATCGGCGTGTCGCGCAGGCGGCACACTTCCATCAACTTGATGGTCCGCTGCTCAACGCCCTTGGCACAGTCGATGACCATGAGCGCCGAATCCACCGCCGTCAGCGTCCGGTAGGTGTCTTCGGAAAAATCTTCGTGCCCCGGCGTATCGAGCAGGTTGACGATGCAGTCGCGATACGGAAACTGCATCACCGAACTGGTGATCGAGATACCGCGCTGCTGCTCGAGGCGCATCCAGTCAGAGGTGGCATGGCGTGCCGCCTTGCGCCCCTTGACCGTGCCGGCCATCTGGATGGCACCACCGAACAGCAACAGCTTTTCGGTAAGCGTGGTTTTGCCGGCATCCGGGTGCGAGATGATTGCAAACGTGCGCCGGCGTAATATTTCCTGATCGAGAGCAGTCATGCAGTTGGCGGCGCGTAGGATTTAGGGGCGCGCATTCTAGCTGGAATATCGCTGGTTGCCGTAAATCTGTGCACGGCATAGCGGTGTGTGTTGAGATTGATCAATCCCGGGATCGCCATGAACCCATCCATGGGGGCTCCGGGCGCGACATCCTGTCGCGCCCGGTCCCGGGATCGATCAATCTCAACACACACCGCTATGCTGATAGTTCACCGCAGCCAGACTCAAGCCCGCGAACCCGGGCGTTCAGTCACTCGCCACCACTGCATGAATGCGCCCGTTCGTATCGCGCGCAACGTAGCAAGGTGTGGCGTGGCTCGCGGCCTCACACAGTGAGGTCGCGCCGCATGACCAGCGCATCCTCGCGCCCACCCTCCGCCTGGTAGTAGCCGCGCCGCATGCCGATCTGCTGGAAAAACATGGTCTCGTACAGCCGTATGGCGGCCGTGTTGCCGGGGCGCACTTCCAGAAAGACCAGGCGCGCGCCGCTATGGGAGGCGAGGTCGAGCAGGTGATCGAGCAGCCGCTGGCCAAGACCACGGCAGCGGAATTCCTCGCGCACACACAGATTCAGCAAATGCGCCTCGCCAGCGGCGCTGGAGATCACCCCGTAGCCGGCCAGCAGGTAGTCGATCTCGAGCACGCTGCAGAAATAGCCGACCCGCAGGCAATCGCGAAAAATCCCCTCGGTCCAGGGAAAAGCGTAGCAGCGGGCTTCCAGGGCCAGCACGGCAGCGAGATCCGCCTCCTGCATGGCTCTGGGCAGAATCTGCGGAACCGGGGCTGCATCACTTGCCGCGGCCACCACGCTTGCCTACCCCGGCCTGCTGGCGCGAGCCAATTCGCGGCGCACGAAGCGCAGATCACTCCAGGCCTTGCGCTTCTCGCCCGGGCTGCGCAGCAGATAAGCCGGGTGATAGGTGACGATCAGCGGCGTGGCGCGATCGCCGAAGCGATGCACGCTGCCGCGCAGCTTGCCGATGGGCGTATCGGTGGCCAGCAGGCTCTGAGCCGCGATACGGCCCACTGCCAGCATCATCTGCGGCTGCAACAGCGCAATCTGCCGCTGCAGAAAAGGTCGGCAGCAATGCACTTCCTCCGGTTCCGGATCGCGGTTGCCGGGCGGCCGGCACTTGAGTACGTTGGCGATGAATACGCTCTCGCGCGGCGACCCAAGCGCGCGCAGCATCGCGTTGAGCAGCTGTCCGGCGCGGCCCACAAAAGGTTCGCCGAGACGATCTTCGTCGGCGCCTGGGGCTTCGCCCACGACCAGCAATCTTGCTGAGCGGCTGCCGACACCGAACACGGTTTGCGTACGAGTGGCGTGCAGGCCGCATTGCACGCAAGCACGCACCGCGACTGCGAGTGTGGCCCATTCATCAGCGGTGGCGGCGGGCTGCGCCGCGGCCACGGCCATGGGCGCCGCCGCGGACACGGCACGGCGCAGTTTCCACTGCTCGATACCCAGCGCCTCGAGATATTGAGAGCGCAGCGCAGTGCCGCCCGGGGTCACGAACCGTTGCCCGGTTCGCTGCTGCGGCGCGCACGTCGTATGCGGCGCCACACCCAGGCGAGCGGCGCCCATAGCGCGTAACCGCCAAAAAACCCGAGCAGCGCCCGTGCCGGATCAATGCCGATCACCACGAACAACAGCGCCACGGCCACCAGCCAGACGAAGCTGACTGGCTTGCTCACATCAATATTCTTGAAACTCGGAAAACTCAAGGAACTCACCATCAGTGCGCCGGCCAGCGCGGTGACACTGAAAGCGACTATCAATCCGGTCAATCCGGGTTCGCGCCATTCACTTGATACCCACACGAAACCAGAGACCACTGCCGCCGCCGGCGGACTGGGCAGGCCCTCAAAATAGCGCTTGTCCTGGGTCGAGACCCGGGTGTTGAAACGCGCCAGGCGCAGGGCCGCCGCGGCGCAGTAGAAAAATGCTGCCAGCCAGCCAAATCGGCCCCAGGCCCGCCCGTACTCGGCGATCCGCGCCACGCCCCACTGGTAGGAAACAATTGCCGGCGCGAGCCCGAAGGCCACCATGTCAGCCAGGCTGTCGTATTCCTTGCCAAAGGCGCTTTCAGTATGGGTCAGGCGCGCTGTGCGCCCGTCCAGCGTGTCGAATATCATCGCCACGAATACCGCGATGCCGGCACGCTCGAAGTTGCCATCGATCGCCGCCACGACAGCGTAAAAACCGGAGAACAGGCAGCCGGTGGTCAGCAGGTTCGGCAGCAGAAAGATGGCGCGGCGCCGGGGCGCGGTCTTGGGCGGTTCTGGCTCATCCATGTGCGGGGCATGATAGGGGTCTGCCGCGGTGCCGTCCAACTGCGGCGTATCTGCTAGGATCGTGGCCCTTTGCCGCCCGTAATTGCCGCCATGCGCCTGTCCCTGTACCCGGTCAACGCCACCAAGGAAACGCCTGCGGAGGCCGAGCTCATCAGCCACCAGCTGATGCTGCGCGCCGGCCTGATCCGGCGCGCGGCGTCCGGCATCTACAGCTGGCTGCCGTTTGGCCTGCGCACCCTGCGCAAGGTCGAAAACATCGTGCGTGAGGAAATGGATCGCGCCGGCGCGCTCGAAATACTCATGCCGGCGGTGCAGCCGGCCGAGCTGTGGCAGGAATCAGGCCGCTGGGATCAATACGGCCCGGAATTGCTGCGCCTGACAGACCGGCACCAGCGCGCCTTTGTGGTCGGACCCACCCATGAAGAAGTAGTCACGGACATCGCGCGCCGCGAATTGCGCAGCTACCGCCAGCTGCCGGTGAATTTCTATCAGATCCAGACCAAGTTCCGTGATGAGGTGCGACCCCGTTTCGGTGTGCTGCGGGCCCGCGAATTCATCATGAAGGATGCCTACTCCTTTCACGTCGATGAAAAATCACTGGCGGCGGGCTACGCTCTCATGCGCTCGGCCTATACGCGCATCTTCACGCGCCTGGGACTCGATTTTCGCATTGTGCAGGCCGACAGCGGCGCCATCGGCGGCCATGCCTCCGAGGAATTCCAGGTGCTGGCGGAATCCGGCGAAGACGCCATTGCGGTGGCCGAAGATGCCGTGGCCAGCGACGGCTATGCGGCCAATATTGAGCTGGCGCCCGCCCTGCCACCTGCGGCAGGGCGGGCCACCGCCCGCGAAACCATGCGCCAGGTGGCGACGCCGGGTGCGAAAACCATCGCGGCGCTGAGTGCTGTGCTTGAAATCGCGCCGGATCGATGCCTGAAGACCCTGTTGGTGGCGGGTGCCGACGACGGCGTCGTTGCCCTGCTGCTGCGCGGCGATCACGAACTCAACGCGCTCAAGGCACAGAAGCTCCCGGGAGTGCTGAGCCCGTTGCGGATGGCCGGCAGCGACCAGGTGCGCGCCGCCACTGGCGGTGAGCCGGGTTTCATCGGACCCATAGGACTTTCCTGCCGGGTGTACGCCGATCACGCCGCGCTGGCGCTGGCCGATTTCGTCTGTGGCGCGAACGCACCCGACGCACACCTGCTCGGAGTCAACTGGGGCCGCGACCTGGCCGAACCGGTCGCCGCCGATCTGCGCAATGTAGTGGCGGGCGATCCCAGCCCGGTGGGCGGCGGACGCCTGAGGATCGTGCGCGGCATCGAAGTCGGTCACATCTTCCAGCTGGGCAGCAAGTACAGCAGCGTCATGAATGCCACGGTGCTCGACGAGTCGGGCCAGGCCGTGACCATGCTCATGGGCTGCTATGGCATAGGTGTGACGCGCATCGTGGCCGCCGCCATCGAACAGCATCACGATGAGCGTGGCATAATCTGGCCGGACTCGCTGGCGCCGTTTCATGTGGTACTTATTCCGCTCAATCTGCAGAAATCGGCACGGGTGCGCGAACGTGCCGACGCACTCTATGCCGAGCTTGCCGCGGCCGGAATCGAGGTGCTGTTCGACGATCGCGACGCGCGGCCGGGCGTCAAGTTTGCCGAAGCTGAATTGCTGGGCATTCCACATCGCATCGTCATCGGCGAGCGTGGGCTGGATGCCGGCAGCTGCGAATATCGCCAGCGGCGCGCCGCCGACAACCAGGACGTTCCGCTTGCTGACATCATTGGCTTCATACGCACGCGCCTGGCGGGCTGAACGACTGGCGCTGTGGGCGGCGCTGCTGGCTGTGCTGCCGGCTGCCGGCGCGCTGGCGGCAGGCCCGGCGGGCGTGAGTCCACGCGGCACGCAACAGGATCCGGAGCTGCGCGCAGTGGTGCTCCAGGCGATCCACGAAACGCAATGCTTCAACGATCAGTTTGATTCGGCGGTGTGGTACACGCTGATGGAGCCGCGGCTGCGCCGGCATCTGGCCAAGCGCGATGAGCGCATTGCCATCCTGCGCACGGTTTATTGCGAAACGCACCGCGCCAACGCGGCGCCGCTGCCGCCCGGCCTGGTGCTGGCAGTGCTCGACGTGGAAAGTCACTTCAACCGCTGGGCTGTGTCCAGCGCCGGCGCGGTGGGTCTGATGCAGGTGATGCCCTTCTGGCCCGAGCAGCTGGGCATGCAGGAGCGCGAGCTGGTGACCATCGAGGCCAATATCCGCATGGGCTGCGCCATCCTGCGACATTACCTGCAGGTCGAACACAACGACGTGCGGCGCGCGCTCGGGCGCTACAACGGTACCTTGCTGACGCGCGATTATCCGGACAAGGTGGTCAGTCGCTGGACGCACTACTGGAATGGCGCCGACGACCTCGGGCGCGTCGCGCTCAAGCGGTAGTAAAGCCAGGCGGCCAGGCCAGCGTGGCTGGCGGCGCGGCAATTTCGGTCACGGCACTCACCCTGGCGGCCGGCGGACCCACCCACAGCCAACCGACAAACTCGCGCAACGCGGCGGCGGAACCGCAGGCCAGCACTTCTACACTGCCGTCCAGGCAATTGTGTGCGTAGCCGCTCACACCCAGCGCCTCGGCGAAGCGCGCCGCCGAAGCGCGGTACCAGACGCCCTGCACCATCCCAGTCACGGCGTAGCGCCGCGCGCGACCAGGCACACACCGGTCGAGCAGCTCACGAACGAAGGGCAGCGTCAGGCGACGTTGTCCCACCAGCGCGGCCTCATCCAGCTCAGCGAGTGCTGCGCACAAATGGCTCATGGCGCGCGGCAGGCGCCGCTGCAGGTAGCGCGTAACGTCCTCGGGTAGCTCCAGGCCGCGCGCGCACGCTCGCAGGCGCAGCGCCGCGCCCTGCTGGTCCTCGTCCAGGGCCTGCAGCGTCAGGCGCTGTGCCGCGGCGCAGCGCGAGGCCAGATCGGCGAGTGCGAAGGGCAGTTCACCGGGTGCCGAGCGCGCAGCGAACAACAGGGTCGCGCCACGCTCTTCGCAATCACGATACAGCGCAAAGAGCGCGCGCTCCCACTCGACGTGGCCCACCACGGTGGCCAGCTCATCGAGGCACAGGCCAGCACTGCCCTGCCATTCCCGCAACGCGCCGGGCCCAAAGGGCGTGAGCTGCGAAAGCGGCAAGTAGGCGATGGCCCCGGACTCGGCGCACAGCGCCTGCAGCAGATGCGATTTGCCGCTGCCTGCCGGCCCGCACAACCAGCCGCAGCCAGGGTGTGCTGCCAGGGCGCGCAGCTGCGCCAGCACCTGCTCATTGGGCCCGGGCAGGTAATTGTCAAACAGCGCCGGATCGCTCACCCGCACGCTCAAGGGTAGCTGGCGCATCGCCGCTCAGCCGGGTGCCGCCGCCTGCAGGGCACGGCTGGTGAACTCGCGCAGATACGCGAAACCGCTCACCAGCACGGTAAGCAGCGTCAACACAGCGAGCGCGTCGATCACCGTCTGCGGCGGTTGCCCACTCGCGCCGTGCAGGATCACCACCGACACATACAGCAACTGCAACAGCGTGTTGAGCTTGCTCGAGAATATCGGGCGACCGTGCAAGGGTCCCCAGGCAACACGGAACAGGACCGCGCCAGCGCCAATCATGACGTCGCGGGCCACGGCAGCAACCGCCAGCCAGCGCGGTGTGAGACCCATCCAGGTGAGCACCAGGAACACCGAGACCAGCAGCAGTTTGTCGGCCAGCGGGTCAAGCAGCTTGCCGAGGCGACTCTGCCAGCTGTAGGTCTTGGCCAGATAGCCATCCACGCCATCGCTGACAGCCGCCACCACGAACAGCAGCAGGGTGCGCTCGAAATGGCTCCCCAGCAGGCCATCGACGATGGGCCAGATCAGGGCGATGCGCAGCAGGCAGATGATGTTCGGCAGATGACGCATGGGTTGGCTACTATAACGCCTGGAGTCCGTGCATGAACGACAAGCGCAGTTACAGCTACCGCGACGCGGGCGTCGATATCGAGGCCGGCGATGCTTTTGTCGAGCGTATCAAGCCGCTGGTCAAGCGCACCCAACGGCCGGAAGTACTGGCGGGCATCGGCGGTTTCGGGGCCCTGGTGGAGTTGCCCGCCGGCTACCGCCGCCCGGTACTGGTGTCGGGCACCGATGGCGTGGGCACCAAGCTGCGCCTGGCCATCGACACCGGTCGGCATGACACCATCGGCATAGACCTGGTGGCGATGTGCGCCAACGACGTGGTCGTGCAGGGCGCCGAACCACTGTTTTTTCTCGACTACTACGCCACCGGAGCCCTGAACATCGACGTGGCGGCCCAGGTCGTGGCCGGCATTGCCGAGGGCTGCACGCAGGCCGGCGCCGCACTGGTGGGCGGCGAAACCGCGGAAATGCCCGACATGTATCACGGCGAAGACTACGACCTGGCGGGCTTCTGCGTCGGCGTGGTGGAGCGCGATGCCATTATCGATGGCTCGAAAGTGCGCGTGGGCGACGCCGTGATCGGGCTGTCCTCGAGCGGCCCGCACTCCAACGGCTATTCGCTGATACGCCGCCTGGTCAGCGTGGCCGGCGCCACGGCGGCGACCCAGCTCGATGGCCGTGCGCTGTTCGATCGCCTGCTGACCCCGACCCGCATCTACGTGCGCTCGCTGCTGAAACTGATCGCCAAGGTGCCGGTACATGGCCTGGCGCATATCACCGGGGGCGGCCTGACCGACAACATTCCGCGCGTGTTGTCCGCCGGGCAGAGCGTGCACCTCAGGCGCAGCGCCTGGCCGCGCGATCCGGTCTTCGACTGGCTCGAGCGCACCGGCAACATCAACGCGCGGGAAATGCATCGCACCTTCAATTGCGGCATTGGCATGGTGGTGATCGTCGCCGCCGCGCAGGCCGACGCGGCCTTGAGCGTGCTGCGCGAAGCCGGTGAGCAGGCGCAGCTCATTGGCGCAGTGGTCGGCGGCGACGACGGCGTACTCATCGACCCATGAACAGCGGCGCCGGCCTGCGCCTCGCCATCGTGATCTCCGGCCGCGGCAGCAACATGCTGGCCATCGCGCGCGCCTGCGCCAGCGGTAAAATTGACGCCAGCATTGCACTGGTCATCGCCGATCGGCCCGAAGCCGGCGGCATCCAGGCGGTGCGTGAACTGGGTTTGCCGGTGGCCGTGGTGGCCGCCCGCGACTATGGCGAGCGGGCCGGTTTCGAGCGCGCACTGGGCGCAGCGATCGATTCGAGCGGCGCACAGTTGGTGGTGCTGGCCGGGTTCATGCGCATCCTCTCGCCCGAATTCGCCGCGCACTATGCCGGCCGCATGCTCAACATCCACCCCTCGCTGCTGCCCAGCTATCCTGGCCTGCACACCCACGAACGGGCGCTGGCCGCCGGCGACCGGCAGCATGGCTGCAGCGTGCATTTCGTAACCGGCGTGCTGGATGGCGGCCCGCTGGTGCTGCAGGCACGGGTGCCTGTGCGGCCCGGCGACTCGCCTGCCAGCCTTTCAGCGCGCGTTCAGCAGCAGGAACACATCATCTATCCCGAGGTCATCGGCTGGATCGCCGCCGGGCGGCTCAAGCTGCATGGCGACACGGCGGAACTGGACGGGCGCGCGCTGCGCGAACCGCTCATCAGGGATTGAAGTGCTATGAATGTACATAACGCCCTTCGAGTCGCTCTCATGATGTGCGCGTGTGCCGTTGCAGCGGCGCAAGTGACGCCGCCGCCCGAGGCGAGCGTACCGCCAGCGGTGCCTGCTCCCGCCCCGGATGCCAGCTCCACCGCGCAGCCAACGGCCGAGCAGACACTGCGGCCTTTCGAAACCCGTTACGCCTTTCTCTGGCACGACATGAACGCGGGCAGTGCCTCCTTCGCTCTGCAGCGCCAGGGCGAGCACGAATGGACCTACACCTCGCGCACTGAGCCGCGCGGCCTGTTCAAGCTGTTCTCGGCCGCCAATGCCAGTCTGCAAAGCCGCATGAGTATTGGTCCCGACGGCGTGCGTCCGCTGCACTTCAGCGCCCACCAGGGCGGCTCGGCTGAAGCGACCGCTGATCTCACTTTCGACTGGGACAAGCTGCGCGTCACAGGGCAGATCGACAAGCTCAAGGTTGCGACGGCGCTGCGCGAGGGCGTGCAGGATGATCTGTCGGTACAGGTGGCCCTGATCAGTGCGCTGGCTGCCGGCAAGACGCCGCAGGGCATTTCGCTGTTCGACAAATCCGGCATTCGCGACTACGAGTACACGCAGGTCGGTGAGGAAACGCTGCACACGCCGCTGGGTGACGTGGCGACCGTCATCTTCCGCAGCCATCGCGCCAATTCCTCGCGCAGTACACGCTTCTGGTGCGCGCCGAGCTACGGGTTCATTCCGCTGCGCGCCGAACAGCAGCATGGTGACGACGTGGAATGGGTCATGGAGCTGCGCTCGCTGCGGCGCGACTAGCGCGCCGGTCGACTGGGCCTCGCCAGCCGATGTGAAGGGCGATTTATCGGCACACACGCCCATTACGATCGCATCGATGCACAGACTGTTTGACGGAGAACGCTATGAACATTCGCCCCATCCGCACCGCTCGCGACCACCGGGCAGCACTGACTGCCATTGACTCGCTGATGGGTGCGCGGCTGACAGCCCGACGACAATCGGCACCTCGCAACCTCGAGCGCAGGTTCTCTAGGCCTTGGGCAGCGTAACGCCCTGCTGGCCCATGTATTTTCCACCGCGATCGCGATACGAGGTCTCGCACACTTCGTCGGATTCGAAAAACAGCATCTGCGCGACGCCCTCGTTGGCGTAGATCTTCGCCGGCAGCGGCGTGGTGTTGGAAAACTCCAGGGTCACGTGGCCTTCCCATTCGGGCTCGAGCGGCGTGACATTCACGATGATGCCGCAGCGCGCATAGGTCGATTTTCCCAGGCATACGGTCAGCACATTGCGTGGAATGCGGAAATATTCGACCGTGCGGGCCAGCGCGAAGGAATTGGGCGGAATGATGCACAGGTCGGCGACTACGTCGACAAAACTCTTGGCGTCAAAGCGCTTCGGATCGACGATGGTCGAGTTGATATTGGTGAATATCTTGAATTCACGCGCACAGCGCACGTCATAGCCGTAGCTCGAGGTGCCGTAGGATATTATCTTTTCATCGTTGGCGCTGCGCACCTGGCCGGGCTCAAAGGGTTCGATCATGCCCGCCTGGGCCGCCATGCGACGGATCCAGCGATCTGATTTGATGCTCATGGCAGTTCAGCTTTCCTCGACGACGATTTGTGGAAACAGCGCGCTGCGATCGCGGCCGCGACGCGCCAGTGCGCCGGCGGCGTGGCGCGCCATTTCCACATAGGCGCGCGCGCGCTGCGATTCGGGCGCGGCGACCACGCTCGGTCGGCCGCCATCGGCTTCCGCGCGGATCCTGGCATCGAGCGGCAGCTCGCCGAGCAGCTGCACGCCATACTCCGCTGCCATGCGTGCACCGCCGCCCTCGCCAAAAATGTGCTCGACATGCCCGCAGTTGCCACACACGTGCAGACTCATGTTCTCGACCACGCCGAGCACCGGCACCGACACTTTCTCGAACATCGCCAGGCCCTTGCGGGCATCAGCCAGTGCAATATCCTGCGGAGTGGTCACGATGATGGCGCCGGCGACCGGTACTTTCTGCGAGAGCGTGAGCTGGATGTCGCCCGTGCCCGGGGGCATATCGACCACCAGGTAGTCGAGTTCCCCCCAGGAAGTATCGGACATGAGCTGCGAGAGTGCCTGGGTCACCATCGGGCCACGCCAGACCAGCGCCTGGGTGGCATCGACCAGGAAACCGATCGACATGGCCTTCAAACCATGGCTGCTGAGCGGGAGCAGATGCTTGCCATCCGGAGCCGTGGGGCGCTGGCCTTCGAGGCCGAGCATCAGCGGCTGGCTGGGCCCATAGATATCGGCATCGAGTATGCCCACCCGCGCCCCTCCGGCCGCCCAGGCCAGCGCCAGGTTGACGGCGACCGTGGACTTGCCCACACCCCCCTTGCCGCTGGCCACCGCCACAATATTGCTGACGCCGGGAAGCGGCTTGAGCGAGCGCTGCACACTGTGCGCCACGATCGCACTCTGCAGCGTGAGTATCAGCGGCAGCTCGGCGTGGCCATGGGCGGCCAGATGCGCCAGCAGCGCCAGGCGGAACTGTTCCTCATAACCGACGATGGGAATGCCCAGTACGATCGTGGCTACAATGGCCTGCTTATCGATACGTAGTTCACGCAGCGCGCCGGCCTCAGCGAGGCTCTGGCGCAGGTAGGGATCGATGTATTGTTCCAGGACGGTGCGAATCTGGGCGGGATCGGTCATGGCAAACGGCTTTGTGTGCGCTTCTTGGCAATTCCTGCGGGGGCGCGATTCTAGCCTGTTTGCGCCACCCCCCGCAGACCAGACGCAGATCACAGGGCGGGCGGCTAATCGTGGCATAATTCGCCGCTTATCCGACTGGCTGGCCTGGCAATCATCTGACCCATGAGCTTTTTTTCGAACTTCAGGGCTGATCGGCTGATCGCCCAGATCAAGTCGTCGAACGACATCCTGGGCACCGAGACCCAGCAGTCGGTCGCCAAGCTCAAGGAACTGGGGCCCAGCGGTATTGAAGCCGTGCTGGCGGCACTCCCGGAAGCCGACAAACATGCCACCGTGGCGCTGGTCGACGTGCTCTCGACGCTGGCTACGCCCAAGAGCTTTCCGAGCTATGTCGAAGCGCTGATCACCGGGAGCCCGCGGGTAATCGCCGGGGTCGCCTGGGCGCTCACCAGCAGCCGTGGCTTTCCACCGCACCTGCTGCTCGAGGCGCTCGCCAAGCCGGGCATCTCGAAATCCGCCGTGCTCGAAATCATCAACGCGCAGCGTACGCGCTTCAGCGTCCGCGAACTGCTGACCGCCGCCTATGCCCAGGAGGCCAACGAAAAAACCGCGCTGTTTCGCATTGTCGGCGAGGTGGTCGATGAGGCCGGCGTGCCCGAGCTGCTGGGGCGATTGCAGGGCAAGGACACCATGGCGCGGCTGCAGATCCTGGCGATACTCGGACGCTTCAATCGTCCCGATGTACGCGTCGCGCTGCATACGCAGATCAACGATGCCAATAAATTCATACGCGCCGCCGCCCTGACCGCCCTCGCCCGCCAGGAGGGGCCGATGGAGATCGAGCGCATCTGCGCGCTGCTGCGCGATCCGGAAATCGAGGTGCAGAACCGCGCCGTCGAGGTGCTGATCAAGGCGCGCGATCCGCAGACCATCCGCCACCTGGTACCGGTGCTCAAGGATGAAAATGAATACGCCCGGCGCGCCGCGGTCGAAGTGCTCAACGAAGTAGGCGACGCCAACTCGGTGAAATTCCTGCTGGCGGCCATCAAGGACGCTGACTGGTGGGTGCGCTCGCGCGCCGGCGACGCGCTCGGCAAGATCGGCGGGCCCAAGGTCATCGATGCCGTGCTGGTATTGATCCGCGATAAAGATGAAGACATCCGCCGTGCGGCCATCGAGATCCTCAACCAGACCAAGGACGAACGCGCCGTCAAGCACCTGATCGACGCCACCCGGGATGCCGACTGGTGGGTGAGTGAGCGGGCGGTGGATGCCCTGGCGGAAATTGGCGATGCCCGGGCCATGCCGCGGCTCACCGAGATGCTCAAGAGCGGCGTGGCGCGCGCCCTGCCGGTCGTGGTGCGCGCCATAGGCAAGCTGGGCAGCTCGGAAAACGTAGGATTGCTCGCCCCGCTGCTGGCCCGTAGCGAAAACGAAATCCGCGTCGAAGCCATTCAGGCCCTGGGCAAGCTGGCCAACGAGGCACAGGCCGAGCAGATCCGCGTCCAGCTGGAGCCTTTCAGCACCAACAGCGACCAGACCCTGGCGCTGGCGGCGCAGCGCGCGCTCACCGAAATCGAGGTGCGCTTCTCCTCGGGCGTGCAGGCGCCGGGCGCCAGCGGCTCGCGCAATGCCTCGGGCAGCCAGGTGCCGAGGCAAGCGGGCAACAAAGTCGCCCCGGCGGCGCATACCCTGCTCATTCCGGAAAAAGAGGTCGCCCAGGCGCTGCAGCAGGCCGCGGCCTCCACGGCGCAGCGCCTCGACATCGCCACGCTCAACCCCGGCGACATGATCGAAGGCCGCTACAAGTATATCGAGCGCATCGGCAAGGGCGCCTTCGGCACGGTGCTGCTGATGGAAGACACAGTGGTCGATGAGCGTCTGATCCTGAAATTCCTGAACCCGAACGTGGCCGAGGACGAGGAAGTGATGAAGCGCTTCGTCCACGAGCTGCGCTATTCACGGAAGATCACCCATCCAAACGTGATCCGGATCTACGATTTCCTGTCGATCCAGGGCAACTACGCCATCTCGATGGAGTATTTCGCTTCGCACACGCTCGGCTCCGAGATCGTCAACGAAAAGCCAATGCCCCTCAAGCGCGCGCTGCAGTTTGGCGTCGATATGTGCACCGGCATGATCGTCGCGCACCAGGTGGGCATCGTGCACCGTGACCTGAAGCCCGCCAACGTGCTGATCAACGATGCCGGCTTGCTGAAAATCGTCGATTTCGGCGTGGCCGCCGCGCACCGCGAGGGCGATACCCAGCTGACCAAGACCGGCTATGTCATCGGCAGCCCCAAGTACATGGCACCCGAGCAGATTCTCGGCAAGAAGGTCGATGAACGCGCCGACGTCTACGCGATTGGCGTCATGCTCTACGAAATGCTCACCGGTGTACCACCCTATTCACGCGGCGATCATATGTCAGTGATGTACCAGCACGTGCAGGGGCGCGCCAAACCGCCGCGCGAAGTCAACCCGGCACTGGCCCCAGAACTCAGCGACCTTATTGTCCGCGCCATGGCCGTGGACAAGACCAAACGCTTCCAGAATATGGAAGAATTGCGCGCTGCCCTGCAGAAGTTCCTCTAAAGGCGAGGTTGCCCGTGGCGCGTATCGATGCATTCCTCAAACTCGGCACCCAGCAGGGCTGCTCCGACATCCACCTGGCGGTGGGCGTGCCGCCGATGCTGCGCATGCACGGCGATCTGGTGCCGATCAAGTTCCGCGATCTGCGCGATACCGAGCTCGAAAGCTATGTGAACGAGATTCTCACGCAGAACCAGATCGACCACTTCGCCCGCGGCCACGACCTCGATTTCTCCTACATTTCGGGCGAAGGCGGGCGTTTTCGCGTCAACGTGTTTCGCAAGGATACCGGCGTCGGCGCCACCTTCCGGGCGATTCCGGCCGAGGTGCCCACGCTCGAATCGCTGAACCTGCCGCCGGTGGTCATGAAGCTGTGCGATTATCACCAGGGCATGATCCTGGTCACCGGCTCGACCGGCACCGGCAAGTCAACCACCCTGGCGGCGATGATCGATCTGCTCAATCGCACCCGCAAGGTCAATATCATCAGCCTTGAGGATCCGATCGAATTCGTCCACCGCAGCAAGCAGAGTCAGGTGATTCAGCGCGAGCTCGGCACCCACATCCCCAGTTTCGCCGAGGGCGTGCGCGCCGCGATGCGCGAGGATCCGGATGTCATCCTGGTCGGCGAGCTGCGCGATGCCGACACCATCCGCATGGCGATGACGGCGGCCGAAACCGGACACCTGGTGCTCGGCACTCTGCACACCACCAGCGCCGTCAAGACCATTGATCGCATGATCGATGCCCTGCCTGCCGAAGAACGCGAGCAGACCAAGAGCTTCCTGTCGCAGAGCCTGTTGGCGGTCATCACCCAGATCCTGGTGAAGACCCACGATGGCCGCGGACGGCGCGCCATCTGCGAAGTGATGATCATGACCAAGGCCATCGCCAAACTGATCCTGACCGATCAGACCCATCAGCTGCCCAGCCAGCTGCAGACCGGCAAGGAATTCGGCATGCAGATGTTCGATCAGGCCCTGCTGGCGGCGGTCACGGCGCGCCAGATCGATCCGGACGATGCCTTCGGCTATGCCACGGAAAAGCGCCTGCTGCAGAAATTCGTGACCGACACCTCCATGCTGCCCAGGGTCGACGCCGCAGCGGCCGCGCCGGCCGCGCCGGCGGCCTGATAGCGGCAGCGACACACCATGGCGCAAATCGATGCATTCCTCGAAGAGATAATCCGTCGCAAGGGCTCGGATCTGCATTTCATTGCCGGCGATCCGCCACGGGTACGGCGCTATGGTGACCTGGCGCCCCTGCAGCAGGAAGCCCTGACCGCCGACGCGGTCAAGCAGGCGCTCTATGAAATCATGCCGCGCAAGGCCATGGAGCGCTTCGAGCAGCACGACGGCGCCGATTTCGCCTACACCCTGCCGGGCAAAGGGCGCTTTCGCGTCAATGTGCTGCGCCAGCTGGCGGGTATGGGAGCGGTGTTTCGCGCCATCCCCTCCAGCGCGCTGACGCTGGATCAGCTCAAGATGCCGGCCGCGGTGCGCCAGCTGTGCCTGGCCAGCAACGGCCTGATCCTGGTGACCGGCAAGACCGGCTCCGGCAAATCAACCTCGCTGGCCGCGATGATCGATGACATCAACAAGCGCATCAAGGGCCATATCCTGACCATTGAAGATCCGATCGAGTTTGTGCACCCGCGCCACAATTGCCTCATCAGCCAGCGCGAACTCGGCGCCCATACGCCCAGCTTCTCCTCGGCGCTGCTCTCGGCACTGCGCGAAGACCCGGACGTCATCCTGGTGGGCGAGCTGCGCGACCTGGAAACCATGAGCACCGCCATCACCGCGGCGGAGATGGGCATCCTGGTCATGGCCACACTGCACACCAACGGCGCCGCGCCCACGGTCGATCGCATGGTGAATGCTTTCCCGGCCGACAAGCAATCGCACGTGCGCACCATGCTCTCGACCTCGCTGCGTGGCGTCGTTTCGCAGCAGCTGTTGCAGCGCGCCGATGGTCAGGGGCGGGTGGCGGCACTCGAGATTCTCATCAACACGCCGGCCTCCGCCAATCTGATCCGCCAGGGCAAGCTCGATCAGATCGAGACCGTCATGCAGTCGGGCGGCGCACTTGGCATGCGCACCATGGACATGGCGATCCAGCAGCTGCTCGATCAGGGGCTGATCACCGGTGCCGAGGCCTACAAGAAAGGCATCAACAAGGCCAGGTTCGAAGAACTCAAGGGCGCCAGTTGATGCCGCGTCAGATCCTGGTTACCCACGCCCTGCCCTACGCCAACGGCCCGCTGCACCTGGGCCACGTCATCGAAGCGGTGCAGACCGATATCTGGGTGCGCTTTCAGCGGCTGCGCGGCCACGACTGCCTGTTCGTGTGTGCCGAAGACACTCACGGCACGCCGATCATGATCCGCGCCCAACAGGATGGTGTGACCCCTGAGCAGCTGATTGCCGCCAGCGCCGCTGAACACCGGCGCGACTATCAGCAGCTGCTGATCGCTCACGATCAGTTCCACTCGACCCACAGCGAAGAAAACCGGCAATTGTGCGGTGAGCTGTATGCGCGCCTGCAGGCCGGCGGCTACATCACGCGCCGTGCGGTACGCCAGGCCTACGATGAGCAGGCGCAGATGTTTCTGCCCGATCGCTATGTGCGCGGCACCTGTCCGCGCTGCAAGAGCGCCGACCAGTACGGCGACAGCTGCGAAGTGTGTGGCGCCACCTACTCACCGGCCGAGCTGATCGAGCCGATCTCAACGCTCAGTAATACCACGCCGGTGTGGCGGGAATCCGAGCACCTGTTCTTCAAACTTGGCGCCTTTGATCAGATGCTGCGCGACTGGCTGGCGAGCGGCCGGCTGCAGGTGGCGGTGCGCGCCAAACTCGATGAATGGTTTGCGGCCGGCCTGCAGGACTGGGACATCTCGCGCGACGCGCCCTACTTTGGTTTTGAAATTCCCGGCGCGCCCGGCAAATTCTTTTACGTCTGGTTCGACGCGCCGATCGGCTATATCGCCAGCTTCCAGGCCTTATGCGCCCGGCGTGGACTCGATTTCGACCACTACTGGAAATCTGAAACGGCCACCGAGCTATATCACTTCATCGGCAAGGACATCAGCTATTTCCATACGCTGTTCTGGCCGGCGGTGCTGCATGGCGCGGGTCTGCGCCGCCCCACCGGGGTGTGCGTGCACGGCTTTCTGACCATCAACGGCCAGAAGATGTCCAAATCGCGCGGCACTTTCATTACTGCGCGTCACTATCTCGACTGCCTGCCCGCCGAGCCGCTGCGCTATTACTTTGCCGCCAAGCTCACCAGCGGTATCGAAGACATCGATCTGAGTCTCGACGATTTTCTGGCGCGCACCAATTCCGACCTGGTCGGCAAACTGGTCAACATCGCCAGCCGCTGCGCCGGTTTCATCGAGCGCGGTGGCGGCAGGCTGGCGGCGTCGCTGCCCGACCCGGATCTGTACGCCCAGTTTGCCTCTGCGGGCGAGAACATCGCCGGTCTGTACGAGCAACGTGAATACTCGACCGCCATCCGCGAGATCATGAATCTGGCTGATCGCGCCAACCAGTATATTGATCGGCACAAACCCTGGGCGCTGGCCCGGGATCCGGCGCAGGCTGCGCAGGTCGGCGCCATCGCCACGCAGGGTATCAATCTGTTTCGCGTGCTGATGATTTACCTGGCCCCGGTGCTGCCGCAAATGGCGCTGGCGGCAGGCAAATTTCTGGGCGCGCCACTTGCTGCCTGGGGCGAGGTCGCCACGCCGCTGCTCAATACGCCGTTGGCGCCCTACCAGGCCCTGGCCACACGGCTTGATCCGGCGGTAGTGGCCGGGCTGGTGGCGTCGGCGACCGGCGTGCCGGCAGTCCCGGCGGTGCCGGTGCCGGCGGCGCCAGCGGTGGTGGCCGCTGCCGCGGCTCCCAAGGCGAACGCCGGGCCCATAAAGATCGACGACTTCGCGCGCCTCGATCTGCGGGTCGCCAGGGTGCTCGCTGCCAGTACAATCGAGGGTTCTGACAAGCTGCTGCAGCTCACGCTCGACCTGGGCGAGGGGCAGCGCAACGTCTTTTCCGGCATCCGCGCACACTACACGCCTGAACAACTGCTTGGCCGGCTGCTGATCGTGGTGGCCAATCTGGAACCGCGCAAGATGCGCTTCGGAGTCTCGGCCGGCATGGTGCTGTGTGCCAGCGGCGCGGACGGTGGCGTATTTCTGCTGGCGCCCGATTCGGGCGCCGCGCCCGGCATGAAAGTCAGCTGATCTGGCGGCGGCGCGAGCGGGCCTGGGCTCGCCAGTACATGATCAGCAGGAACCCCGCAGCCATGCCTCCCAGGTGCGCGAAGTGCGCCACGCCCTGATTGAGGCTGAACACGCCCAGGAACAGTTCAAGCACGCCATAGAGCGTGACGAACAGCCAGGCCGGCATGGGGATGGGCGGAAACAACAACATCAGCTGGCGCTGCGGAAAAGCCATGCCGAAACACAGCAGCAGTCCGAAAATGCCGCCCGAAGCGCCCACCGTCGGCCCGGTCGCCACATGCAGGGTCGCCGTCACCAGTTCCTGCGTCAGCGCAGCGCCCACGACGCAAACCAGGTAGAACAGCTGGAAGTGCCGGCTGCCCAGCAGGCGCTCGACATCCGAGCCGAACATGTACAACGCGAACATGTTGGCGAACAGATGCCAGAACTCGAAATGCACGAAGCCATAGCTCAACAGTTGCCAGGGTCGGAACGGCAGGCTGTCGGCCGGATTGGCGCTGTGCAGTGGCCAGAGCGCCAGGCGCAGGAGCGCCTCCGGCGCGACCACGAACTGGGCGGCGAATACCAGCAGATTGGCGATCAGAATCGCGCGCACAGTCGGCGTAAGATTGCGCAGCATGGTGAGCGGTCACTTCCCCTGAAATCAGCGCGCATTGTGCCACTGGAGTAGCGATGCCGCCCGTCGATTCCATGTTCATCGATCCCGCACTCATCGATGCGCTGCTGCCGCAGACCCAGTGCGCGCGCTGCGGCTATCCCGGATGCCGTCCGTACGCACAGGCGCTGGCCGGGGGCAGCGCTCCGATCAATCAATGCCCACCGGGCGGCGCCGCGCTGATCGACCAGCTCGCCCGGCTGCTACGGCGTCCCGCCCTGCCCCTGAATCCTGAGCACGGCATTGAAGCGCCACCACGTCTCGCATGGATCGACCCTGAGGCCTGCATAGGCTGCGCACGTTGCCTGCCGCCCTGTCCGGTCGATGCCATCCTTGGCGCCTCACGCCAGCTGCACAGCGTCATCGCCAGCTGGTGCACGGGCTGCGAACTGTGCCTGCCGGCCTGTCCGGTCGACTGCATCCACATGCTGCCCTGGCCTGATCCGGCGCCGACGCCCACGGCTGCGGACAATCGCCTGCGCTTTGCTGCCCATGAGCAACGGCGCGCCGCCCAGGCACAGGAGCGGGTCCGTGAACTGACTGCGCTCAAAGGCAACTGCGGTCCGGGTGAACCGCGCCCATGACGCCCACCGCGATTCGCCGTTTCTATGGCGCGCTGCGCACCGCCAATGCCGAGCCACGCACTGAGCTGGTGTACGCCACACCATGGCAGCTGCTGGTGGCGGTGATATTGTCGGCCCAGGCCACGGACCGCAGCGTCAATGCCGCCACGACTGAATTATTCAAGGTGGCGCCCGACCCCGCAGCATTGATGGAACTCGGTCTCGCGCGACTCAAGCAGCATATCCGCACCATCGGTTTATATAACAGCAAGGCCAGGCACATACTCGCCGCCACGCGCATGCTGCTCGAGCTGCACGACGGCCAGGTGCCCGCCGAACGCGCGGCGCTCGAAGCGCTTGCGGGCGTCGGCCGCAAGACGGCCAACGTGGTGCTCAATGCGGTGTTCGGCCAGGCTACAATTGCCGTCGATACGCATATCTTCCGGGTTGCCAATCGCACCGGGCTGGCCCCCGGTCGCACGCCACGCGCGGTGGAAGACCGGCTGCTGGCAGTGACGCCGCCGGAATTTCGCCGCCACGCGCATCACTGGCTCATATTGCTCGGGCGTTACACCTGCAAGGCGCGCCGCCCGTTGTGTGCGCAATGCCTGGTGCGCAGCTACTGCGCCTACCCGCACAAGCAACCGGCGCACAAGGAGCCGGCATGAACGGGTTCGTGGACCAGAATCGTGAGGGACTGCGCGCCGCCTGGCGCACCGCCTGGCAGCGCCACGAACAGCGCCTGCCGCTCGAAGCGCTGCAGGCACAGATGGTGGACCTCATCGCCGCACATCCTGAATATCACCCGCTGATGAGCAACGACGGACTGCAGGCCGAGGGTACCGAAGCCGTTGCGAATCCGTTCCTGCATCTGGGCCTGCACCTGGCGCTGCGCGAACAGCTGGGCACCGCGCGCCCGGCGGGAATCCGCGCCGTGCACCAACGGCTGCTGCAACGCGGGTTGCCTGCCCATGAGAGCGAACATCGCATGATCGCCGTGCTGGGCGAGACTCTCTGGCAGGCGCAGCGCGCCGGGCGCGCGCCCGATGAACAACAGTATCTCGAGGCGCTGCAGCGCCTGTGAACACGCCCGCTCCTGCCAGATCGCGCCTGCCCGGCAGGCGTCCCGACTGCGCACGCATCAGCGCGCTCTATCGCTACCCGCTCAAGTCAGCGCGCGCCCAAGCGCTGCCGGAAGCACGCCTGTGCAACACCGGTTTCGAGCATGATCGTCAGTGGCTGCTGGTCACGCCGCAGGGCCGCTTCATCAGCCAGCGTGAGCAGCCGCGACTGGCACTGCTGCAGGCCGAGGCCACGGCAGCGCAATTGCGCTTGTCCGCAGCGGATCTGCCAAGCCTGTCGATTGCGCCCAGCGATGCGCAGCTGCCCAGCCGCGTGAGCATCTGGCGCGATGAGTGCATGGCCTTCGATGCCGGCGATGAGATCGCCGAGCTGCTCAGCGCCTGGCTGCGCAGCCCCTGCCGGCTGGTGCGTTTCGACCCGCAGCAGCAGCGCCTCAGCAACCGCCAGTATGCCGGCGAGATCGCCGCGGAGAACGCCTTCAGCGACGGCTATCCGCTGCTCCTGACCGGCGCGGCTTCGCTCGCCGATCTCAACCAGCGCATCGGTCGCGAACTGCCCATGAATCGCTTCCGGCCCAATATCGTGCTCGCAGGCCTGGACCCTTACGATGAAGATCACCTGCACGAACTGCACTGCGGCGGGCTCGTGCTGCGCGCCGTCAAGCCCTGTGCGCGCTGCTCCATCACGGCCACTGAGCAGGCCAGCGGCACACTCGATGGCGATGAGCCGCTGCGCACGCTCAAGACTTATCGCTACGACGCCGGGCTCGGCGGCGTCACCTTCGGTCAGAATCTCATCATCGTAACAGGACACGGCGCACTGCTCAGGGTTGGCGAAACCCTGCAATTGCGCTGGCGCCGGCCCTAATGGGCGGCGCGCTTCTTCGGCAGGTAAAGATCGGTGAGCGTGCCCTCGAAGGCTTCGGCCGACAGGGCCACGGTTTCCGACAGGGTGGGATGCGGATGCACCGTCAGGGCGATATCGGCGGCATCGGCACCCATCTCGATGGCGAGTGCCACTTCCGCAATCAGCTCGCCGGCATTGGGGCCGACGATGCCTGCACCCAGCAGCCGCTGCGTGGCCGGATCAAACAGCAGTTTCGTGAAACCTTCATCGCGCCCCAGCGCGAGCGAGCGGCCGCTGGCGGCCCATGGAAACACGCCCTTTTCTACGGCCATGCCCTGCGCCTTTGCCGCCAGCTCGGTCAAGCCCACCCAGGCGACTTCAGGATCGGTATAGGCCACTGAAGGAATAACCCGCGCGTCGAAATAGCGCTTGTGGCCGGCCGCCACTTCGGCAGCGACCTTGGCTTCGTGCGTGGCCTTGTGCGCCAGCATCGGCTGACCGACGACATCGCCGATCGCGAAGATGTGCGCCGCGCTGGTGCGCTGCTGCCGATCGACCGGAATGAAGCCGCGCGCATCGACCTTGACCCCCGCCGCCGGCGCGTCCAGCAGGCGCCCGCTGGGCACGCGGCCCACGGCCACCAGCACGCGATCGAAGCTTTGTGTCGAAGCACCACCGCCATCCTCGAAGCTGACGTGCAGTGCTTCATCCGAGACACTGATTGCGGTGACTTTGGTGCCCAGCAGAATCTGCTCGTAGCGCCCCTTCAGGCGCTTCTCCAGCGGGCGGACCAGATCGGGATCGCAGCCGGGCATCAGCTGGCTGGTGAGCTCGACGACGCTGACTTTGGCGCCGAGCGCCTCATAGACGCTCGCCATTTCCAGGCCGATGATGCCGCCACCAATGACCAGCAGCCGACCGACCGGCTCGGGAAGTTCCAGCGCACCGGTGGAATCCATGATGCGCGGATCTATTGGCATGAAGGGCAGTGCGATCGGCTCGGAACCCACGGCGATGATGCACTGGCTGAAGCGTATGCGCTCCACCTTGCCTTCGTGCCTGACCTCGAGCACATGCGGACTGAGGAACTTGCCGCTGCCGCGTACGATTTCCACCTTGCGCTGCCGCGCCAGGGCCGACAAACCGCCGGTCAGCCTGGCGACCACTTGCGACTTCCAGCCACGCAGCTTCGCCATGTCGATGCGCGGCGCTCCGAATTCCACGCCGTGCGCCGCCAGCTCGCGCGCTTCATCGATCACTTTGGCAGCGTGCAGCAATGCCTTGGAAGGGATGCAACCCACATTCAGGCAGACGCCACCGAGTGTCGGCCAGCGCTCGATCAGTGCCACCTGCAGTCCCAGATCAGCAGCGCGGAATGCCGCGGTGTAGCCGCCAGGCCCGCCACCCAGAACCAGGAGTGCAATCTCGCGATCGGCCCTGGGCTCAGCGAGGTCCCGTGACGGTAACGCCGCAGGCGAGTCGGCAGGGGTCGATGGCGACGGGGGCGACGCTGCGGCAGCGGCCACTTCCAGACGCAGCAGCGGCGCACCCTGCGACACCTTGCCGCCGCGCGCCACCAATACTTCGAGCACCTTGCCGGCCGCAGTGGCCGGCACGTCCATGGTCGCCTTGTCGGTCTCCAGCGTGATCAGCGGCGTCTCGAGTGCGATCACATCGCCAGCCTTGACCAGGACGTCGATGACCAGCACATCCTGAAAATTGCCGATATCCGGGCAGACGATCTGCTGTACGCTCACGGTACGGCCTCGAGCAGGCCGCCAGCATCAGTCAGCTGCGCAGCCAGGGCAGCGCAGAAGCGCGCGCCATCGGCACCGTCGATCACCCGATGATCGTAAGACAGCGACAGCGGCAGCATCAGACGTGCCACCCAGGCGCCATCCTGATACAGCGGCTTGAGCGCCGCACGCGACACGCCGAGTATCGCCAGCTCTGGCGCATTGATGATGGGCGTAAACGCGGTGCCACCGATGCCGCCCAGACTGGAAACCGTGAAACAACCACCCTGCATCTCAGCGGCAGCGAGCTTGCCCAGGCGCGCCTTCTCCGATAGCACCGCCAGCGCGCGCGCCAGCTCATAAACGTCTTTCTTGTCGGCATCGCGAATCACGGGCACCAGCAGCCCATTGGGCGTATCGGCAGCGAAACCCAAGTGCAGGTATTGCTTGTACACCAGGTTTTCGCCGGACTCATCGAGCGAGGCATTGAAGTGCGGAAACTTCAGCAGCGTGCGCACTACTGCACGCAGCACAAAAGCCAGCGGCGTGAGCTTTACACCCTGCGCCGCGGCCCTGCCCTTGAGTTCGCCGCGGGTAACTTCCAGCTGCGTGATATCCGCCTCATCAAACTGCGTCACGTGCGGCAGATTCACCCAGCTGGCGTGCAGTCGTGCCCCCGAGATGCGCTTGATGCGCCCCAGTGGCCTGGTCTCGATCGCGCCGAATTGTGCAAAGTCGGGAGCCGGAACGCGTGGCAGGGCGCTGCCCGGCGCTGCCGCGCCCTGGGCTCCCGCAGGCGCACCGCCAGCCAGCAGGCTCTTTACGAATAGCTTGACGTCGGCGGCGGTAATGCGGCCCTTGAGGCCACTGCCCCGCACGCGCGTCAGATCGACGCCGAGCTCGCGCGCAAACAGGCGCACCGATGGGCTGGCGTGCGCGGCGGCGAAACCGGCCTCATTGACAGCAACCGTGACCGCTGGGGACGCCAACAGCGGCGCGGCAATCGGCGCCATGGGCGCGGGCGCTGCCGCCGGCACTGACGGTGCCGACGCGGGCACAGGCGCAGGCGTTGACGCCGGTGCTGGCGCAGCTGCGGCTGCGGGCTCACCCACCCTCACCACTGCCACCACATGGCCGGCCGACACCTTGTCGCCCTTCTTGACGAGCAGTCTTTCGATGACACCGGCGACTGGCGCGGGCACATCCATCGTCGCCTTCTCGGTCTCCAGCGTCAGCAGCGGCGTGTCGATGGCAACCTGATCGCCAACCTTGACCAGCACGTCGATGACCTCAACGTTCTTGAAGTCGCCGATATCGGGAACCGGAATCTGCTGCTCAGCCAAACGTAGCTCCTTGACCCAATATCAGCAATTGAGCGGGTTGGGCTTGGCGGCATCGATGCCGAGCTTGCCCAGCGCCTCGGTGACGGTGCGCTGATCGATCTGATCGGCGTCGGCGAGCGATTTGAGCGCCGCCAGCGTGATGAAATTCCGGTCGACCTCGAAATGGCGACGCAGCGGCGCGCGTGCGTCCGAGCGCCCAAAGCCATCGGTGCCAAGCGTGACGTAGGGAGCCGCGACCCACTGGCGGATCTGATCCGCCACGGTACGCATGTAGTCGCTGGCCGCGACCACCGGCGAATCGGGCGCGCCAAACAGCGTACGCACGTAAGGCACGCGCGCCGTTGAGGCTGGATTGAGCAGGTTCCAGCGTTCGATTTCGAGCGCTTCGCGCCGCAGCTCGCTGAAACTGGTGATCGAATAGACATCGGCCGGTATGCCGAACTGCTGCTCGAGAATGTCGGCGGCCGCCAGCACCTCACGCAGGATGGTGCCGCTACCGAGCAGCGTGCTGCGTACTTTGCCCCGCCCGCCGCTGCGCAGGCGGTAACCGCCGCTGATGATGCCCGCCTCGCTGCCGGCGGGCAGGGCCGGCTGCGCGTAGTTCTCGTTCATCACCGAGAGGTAATAGAACACGCCCTCGCCGTCGACGTACATGCGCTGCATGCCATCGTGGATGATGACTGCCAGCTCATAGGCATAGGCCGGATCATAGGCGCGGCAATTGGGCACAGTGCTGGCCAGCAGATGGCTGTGACCGTCCTGGTGCTGCAGGCCCTCGCCCGCCAGCGTAGTACGTCCGGCGGTCGCGCCGAGCAGGAAGCCGCGCGCCCGCATATCGCCCGCCGCCCAGATGAAATCGCCGACCCGCTGGAAGCCGAACATGGAGTAAAAGATGTAAAAAGGAATCATCGGCACGCCGTGGTTGGCGTATGAAGTTGCCGCAGCGATCCACGAGCACACCGAACCGGCCTCATTGATACCCTCTTCGAGCATCTGACCCTGCTTGTCCTCGCGATAGGACATCAGTTGGTCGGCGTCCTGCGGCGTGTAGAGCTGGCCGACCGACGAATAGATGCCGATCTGGCGGAACAGGCCCTCCATGCCGAAGGTGCGCGCCTCATCTGGCACGATCGGCACGATGTTGCGGCCGATCTGCTGGTCCTTGAGCAGCACGCCGAGTATGCGTACGAAAGCCATGGTGGTGGAAATCTCACGTTCCCCGGTGCCATCGAGTATCGACTGAAAGGCGCTGAGTTCCGGAATCTGCAACCTGGTGGCCGAAGGCGTGCGCTGCGGCAGGTAGCCGCCGAGGGTCTGGCGGCGCTCCTGCAGGTAGCGCATCTCCTCGCTGTCGGCAGCGGGCTTGCGGAACGGAATCGTGGCGATGTCCTCGTCGCTTACCGGAATATTGAAGCGGTCACGCAGCTCGCGCAGCGTCGCGTCGTCGAGCTTTTTCTGCTGATGCGCGACCATCTGCCCTTCGGTGCTCTTGCCGAGGCCGAAACCCTTGACGGTCTTGGCCAGAATGACGGTCGGACGGCCGTCCGACTTCATGGCCGCGGCGTAGGCGGCGTGCACCTTGCGGGCATCGTGGCCACCGCGATTGAGATGCCAGATGTCCTCGTCGGACATGTTGGCGACCATTTCCTTGAGCAGCGGATTCTTGCCAAAGAAATGCTCGCGGGTGTAGGCGCCACCCTTGGCCTTGAAATTCTGATACTCGCCGTCGACGCATTGCTCCATGACCTGGCGCAGCAGGCCGTCGGTATCGCGCGCCAGCAGCGGATCCCAGCGCGAACCCCAGATGACCTTGATGACATTCCAGCCGGCGCCCAGAAAGGCAGCTTCCAGCTCCTGGATGATCTTGCCGTTGCCGCGCACCGGGCCGTCGAGGCGCTGCAGGTTGCAGTTGATGACGAACACCAGGTTGTCGAGCTTCTCACGCACCGGCATGGTGAGCGCACCCATCGACTCGGGCTCGTCCATCTCACCATCGCCGCAGAAGGCCCAGATCTTGCGATCGGAGGCGCTCACCAGGCCACGGTGCTCCAGATAGCGGACAAAGCGCGCCTGGTAGATCGCCATCATGGGCCCCAGCCCCATCGACACCGTCGGGAACTGCCAGAAGTCCGGCATCAACCACGGATGCGGATACGAAGACAGTCCTTTGCCGTCGACTTCCTGGCGGAAATTGTCCATCTGCTCCGCGGTCAGGCGCCCGAGCATGAACGCGCGCGCGTAAACGCCGGGTGCGGAATGACCCTGTACGAACACCAGGTCGCCGCCGAATTTCTCATTTTGCGCGCGCCAGAAGTGATTGAACCCGACGTCATAGAGCGTGGCC
>JAYTUZ010000007.1:0-35433 GCA_043744295.1 Gammaproteobacteria bacterium
TGCCAGCCCAACTGCGAGTCGGTGACCGAGGATCGGCGGGTGTTCGTCGAGGCGCTCCGCACCATCCAGGCTGGCGAGGAACTCAAGTACGACTACTCCATCGGCCGCGCCCGGGATGATCCGCCCGATGTCGATGAGGTGTTTGCCTGCCGGTGCGGCGCCGAGCAGTGCCGCGGCACCATGCTGTGGCCGGCCAAGCGGCCGATGGCGCGCAAGCCGCCGCAGCGCAGGCGCAAATGAGCGGCGGCAAACTCTCGTTCGGCGCCACGCTGGGTGCGATCGGCGTGGTCTATGGCGACATCGGCACCAGTCCGCTATATGCGTTGCAGCAGTCGCTGGTCGCGACCGGGCGTGCGCCGCAGGATCCGACTGCCGTGCTGGGCGTGCTGTCGTTGATGTTCTGGAGCCTGCTGATCGTCGTCACCCTCAAGTACGTGGTGCTGATCATGCGTGCCGACAACGAAGGCGAGGGCGGCATCCTCTCGCTGTTTGCGCTGGTACAGCGAAAACTGGAAGACATGAATCGCTGGGGCCGGGCGCTGATCGCGCTCGCGGTGATGGGCGCCGCGCTGTTCTACTGCGATGCGCTGATTACCCCCGCGATCTCGGTGCTGGGCGCAGTGGAAGGCCTGGAGCTGCTTGATGCCGACCTGGCGCGGGCGGTGATTCCCATATCACTGGTCATCATCCTGTTGCTGTTCGCCATCCAGCGCCGCGGCACCGAGCGCGTCGGCCGCCTGTTCGGACCGATCATGCTGCTGTGGTTTCTGGTGCTGGCGCTGACCGGTGCAATCGCCATCGCGCACAATCCGGCGGTACTGGCGGCACTCAATCCGGCCTATGGCCTCGAGATACTGTTCATAAGCCCCGGTATCACCCTGGCAATACTCGGTGCGGTCATTCTGACCGTCACTGGCGGCGAGGCGCTGTATGCCGACATGGGTCACTTCGGCAAGGCGCCGGTACGGCTGGCGTGGTTTGTATTGGTGTGGCCGGCGTTGTTACTGAGCTATTTCGGCCAGGGCGCGTTGATTCTTGGCGATGCAACGGCGGCGCGCAAACCGCTGTTCGCGCTGGTGCCGCCAGAGTTCCTGCCGTGGATGGTGGCGCTGGCCACCCTGGCCGCCATCATCGCCTCACAGGCCACCATTACCGGCGCTTTTTCCGTCACCCGCCAGGCGGTGCAGCTCGATCTGTTGCCGCGCCTGCGCATCCTGCAGACCTCGGCGCGCGAGCACAGTCAGATCTTCGTGCCGATCGTGAACGCCATCGTGCTGGTGGCGGTGTGCCTGCTGGTGATCGGCTTCGGCTCCTCGGATGCGCTCGGTGGCACCTACGGCGCGGCCGTCGCCGCCACCATGGCGATCGACACTGTCCTCGCCATGGTGCTGGCCGCTTCACGCTGGCGCTGGTCGCGCTGGCAGATTGCCATGAGTTTTGGCTTGCTGCTGATCGTCGACCTGGCCTACCTGATCAGCAACCTGGCCAAGTTCGCGCAGGGCGCATGGGTACCGCTGGTGCTGGGCGCCATGCTGTTCGGTGTCTTCATGACCTGGCGATCGGGCCGGCGGCTGCTGCGCAACGCGCTGCGCGAAGTGGCGGTGCCGCTCAAGGACCTGCCGCGGGTCTTGGCCAGCGCGACGCGCGTGCCCGGCACGGCAGTGTTCCTGGTGAGCGAGCCGCAGTACGTGCCGACCGCGCTGCTGCGCAATCTCGAGCACAACCACGTGGTGCACGAGCGCCTGGTGTTTCTCAACATGGAATTTTCCCGTTCACCGCGCCAGGATCCGGCCGATCGCGTGCGCATTGACACGCTGCAGGACGAGGTCTACCTGGTGACGGCGCGCTTTGGCTTCATGGAGACGCCCGATGTCAGCGAGGCGCTCAAGCAATGCCGGGTCCGGGGTCTGACCCTGTTCGGCCTGGACTGCTCATTCTTTCTCGGCTGGCATCTGGTGCGCCCGCGCCCGCGCCCGGGCTATGAAGGCATGCGCAGGCGCCTGTTTGCCTGGATGCAGCGGCGCAGCACACAGGCAGCAGAATTCTTTCGCATGCCTGACAAGCGCGTCATCGTGCTGGCCACGCAGGTGGAGCTGTAGCGCGCAAGCGGCAGACTGAAGCGTGCGGGTCTCAATCATCGTTGCCGTGGCGGACAATGGCGTGATCGGCCGCGCACAGCAGTTGCCCTGGCACCTGCCGGACGACCTCAAGCGCTTCAAGACGTTGACCATGGGCAGGCCCATACTCATGGGGCGACGCACCCATGAATCCATTGGCCGGGCGTTGCCGGGGCGACGCAATCTGGTGTTGAGCCGCAACCCCATCGCAGGGCCGCAGACTGACGCGCCACCGCTGCCCGGCGTGCACGCGGCCGGCACGACGCTGGAGCGCGTCGCCAGCCTGGCAGAGGCCCTGCAGCGCTGTGCGGTAGCCGGTGAAGTGTGCGTCATCGGCGGTGCCGACGTGTTCCGGGATGCGCTGCCGCTGGCCACTCACCTGCACCTGACGCGGGTAGGCGCGCAGATTGAGGGCGACGTGCGTTTTCCGGATTTCGACCTGCGGGAATGGCGCGAGACGGCAAGGTCAGAACACCCTGCCGATGAGCGGCATGCCTGGCCGCTCACCTTCATCGACCTGGAACGGCTCAGGCGCTGAGCGCCGCGCGGCGGCTCTCCGGGCCCAGGTATCGGGCCAGCGCTGTGAGTCGCCTGATGAGGCACGCGTAAGGTTCCGGGCCGCCGCTGTGGATCAGGGCGCGCGTCACTGCCGCGGCGCCGATGCTGGCCCCCTGGCCGCGCTGGCCGTCGGCTCCGCCATACCGTGGGCAGCCACCGAAGGCTCCCGGCTCCAGCGCCGAGAGTTCACCTGGCTGGCAGCGTGCGTCGCCAGTGCCGCGGATCACACCAGGGTACGCTGCCGGAAACACCGGCCCGCCACGTGCCGGCATGGCAGCGACGAGCACTATGCCGCGCGCCACCGCCTGGGCAATGGCTGCCCGGAGCAGCGGCCGGTCAGCCGCCAACCCCAGGCTCAGGTGCAGCAGGTTGACGTGCTCGCCCACTGCCCAGTCAACCGCGGCAGCGATGATCGCGGCGCTGGTGGGCGCGCTGCCAGTGAATACCTGGGCCAGCACCAGCTCGGCGTCGGTGCCGTCGGCAGTGACGATCGCGGCAATGCGGGTGCCGTGGCCGGTGGGGTCTGGTTCGCATTCGACGCGCACCACCCGCTGGGCGCTGGCGACGAAGCGCGCAGCAACGCTGGCGCCGGGGAACGCGCCGCAGCTATCGATCAGGCCGATGCGCCAGTTCACGGCGCTACGCTCCGGCCGGCTCGGAACGCAGCGCGCCGGCATCCAGCACCCAGCACAGATCAACATTTTCGATGGTGGTATCGCGGTGCGTAATGACGATCCGCGTCCGCTGCGGAAACGAATTGTCGAGGGCGCGCTGCACGGCCACGGCGTTGTCGTGATCCAGGCCGCTCAGCGCCTCATCCAGGATGACGACCAGAGGATCGGCCAGTGATGCGCGGGCCAGGGCAATACGCTGCCGCTGACCGGTGGAAAGGCTCGCGCCGCCCTCGCCCACCTGTGTGAGATAGCCGTCTGGCAGGTCTTGCACGAATTCGTCGACCCTGGCCAGTATGGCCGCCTGCAATACTGCCGATTCATTGACGGTGGGGTGGCCGTAGCGCAGGTTGTCGAGAATGGTGCCGCGAAACAGCACTGGCGAGTGCTCGACAACGACGATGCGGCGCCGCAACTCCTGCAACTGGATCTGCCCGAGCGGTATGCCATCGAGCAGGATGCGGCCCGAATCCGCATCCACAAAGCGACGCAGCAGATCGGCAATGGTGGTCTTGCCGGCGCCGGAAGCGCCGCGCAGCAACAGTTTGGTGCCGGCGGGGATCTCGGCACTGACGCCATCGAGCAATACGCGGCCGTCGCGCGGCAGCCTGATGGTCAGGTCTTCAAATCGCAGTGCGCCCCGCGCCTCCGGGCCCAGGCTCGCGGTCGCGTCGGCTTCAGTCACGACCGGCAGCGCCTGCAGCTGACGCACGCGCTCCAGGCTCACCCTGGCGCGTTGATAGCCGGTGTAGAGACCGGACAACGAGGCGGCCGAGGCCGCGATGCGACCCAGGTAAGCGACGAAGGCGATGAGTGTTCCCAGGCTGAGCGCGCCGTGCAGGACATACCATCCGCCGAGCAGGAAGGTTGCTGCCGTGGCGATGTGGCCGAGCAAACCGGTGGCGGATCCCGTGGCATAGGCCACCATCTGTGCCCTGACCACCCGCGATAAATAACCATCGCCAAGCTTTCCCAGGCGTTCGGTCTCGGCGGCTTCAGCGGCCGCGGCCTGGACAGTGCGCGCATTACCCAGGGTTTCGATGAGAAAGCCGCTGACGCGGCTGGCCTGTTCGCGTACCGCGCGCGTGCTGCGCTCAATGCGCGCGCGCGCATAGTGACGCACGATCAGCTGCAGTGGCAGCAGCGCGGCCATGACCAGCGTCATGCGCCAGGACAACTGCAGCATCACTGCGCCGACCAGGCACAGTGTCAACGCGCTGCTGACAAAGGCGGCCGCGGAATCCGTGCCGAAACGCTGCACCTCGGCCACGTCGCCATCCAGACGGGTCACCAGGTCGCCGACCGCGTGCTCGGCCAGGCGCCGTGGCGAGACCTGTAACAGGCGGCGGTAGGTCGCTCCACGCAGGGCGAACAGCACCCGGCCGGAGGCGCGTACGTAAAGTGCGCGATGCACGCCGCCCAGAATCATCCCGGCCAGTGCCAGCGCCAGCATGCCGAGGCAGGCGGCGAGCAACTGATCGTAGTGGCGGCCGATCAGGCCGGCGTCGATCGCCAGGCGCGTCAGCAAGGGCTGCGCCGCCGCGAGCGTGGCGATCAGCAGGCTCAGCAACAGCGTGAGCAGCAGCGTCGGCAGCTGCGGCCGCAGATAGGGCCACAGCAACTTGAGGATGCCCGCCTGCTTACCTGGTCTGGATGACACGCAGGCTGGCCAGCGACTGATCGGTGCAGTCCGGCAGTTTCAGGTTGGCCGTTTTCTCCAGCGTGGCTGTGTCGTAAAAGCCGACATCGCACATCGCTCCGCCGATGTAGAGCTGACGACCGTCAGCGGAAATATTGACCGAATAGTAAGTGTGATCAAGCGGCTTGCGGCGCGCGAGGGTGTGATGCTCGACGTCGATTTCACTCAGGGTCGAGTAGACACCGTAGGCCCGCCTGCGATCGGGGCTCAGCACCGTGGAGAAAATCAGCGCCGCGGAGTCCTCGAAATCCTGAAAATCCACTGCGCCGGAGCTCAAGTCCAGCGACATCAAGCCGGTTCGCGGCACCTTGTTGTCGCCAGTCGTGACTTCGGAATACAGGGGAGTCACGAACACGCCGGTGGGTTCAACGGCCGGCCAGAATGCCAGCATATCGGGCTGCGAATGCGCCGGCAGCGTCCAGTGTTGAATGCCGCGCTGCCCGAGCAGCTTGCCGCTGCGGACGTCATACTCGTAAAGATCGAAGCCCAGTGCATAGAAGCTGCGGCCACTGGGCCGCATCAGCAGCATGTGTACGCGCCGCGGCGCTGCAAAGCTGCGCACCGGCTTCGCCTGCAGACCGGCATTGGTCCTGAACACGGCAAAGCGCGGCTCTTGCACCTGGTATTCGTTGGGCTTGAGCAACACCGGCATTTCGTAGGCGATCAGCTCCTTGCCATCCGCAGTCACGGTAAAACCGAAGAAATCCTTGACCCGTTCTCCGGGCCCGGACAAATCGGCGCGGAACACGGTCTTGCCGCTTTTGAGATCGATGCCGACAATGCGCTCCATCCGGTTGACCAGTACATAGGCGATGCGGCCGTTCGGTGAGGCGACAATGGTGAACAGCGAACCATTGGCATCGGGAATGCGGAAAGTCGACTGGATGCTGCGGGTCGCAGTGTCGATGACGATCAGCCGATCGGGCTTGGCGCCGGTGAGCAGCAGTTCGCGGCCCAGCGCCATGGGCGCCACGCCGGCAAGTGCCAGCGCCGCAAGCGCTGCCAGCGAGCGCGCCACGGTCTGCAACGGTCTGGATGCTGCCATACGCAATGTCCCACTCATTTCTTTGGAAACACGGCGTCGAGTTCGCGCCAGTCATTCTGGGCCGAAGGCTTGCCCGCGTCCCAGTCGGGATAGGTGCTCATGGTGTCGGGCACCTGCGCTGGCCACCAGCACGGGTCCGAGCAACCGTAGAGATCGGCCTCCATCGGCTGGCACAGCGAGGCGACGCCGCCAAAGACATCGACCTCCCAGCCGGGATCGAAGGTCGTCGAGCAGCCAGCGACCGTGTCCATGGCCACGACCTCGGCCAGGTGGCCAGCGTCGGCGGCCTGCAACAGCAGTTGCGCCTTGCGGTTGGTGGGTTTCAGTTCACTCATCAGTGGGCACTCCTCGGTTCGAGGTGGCGGGTAAAGAACTGTGGATTGTGGCGCTGGATGTCTCCATAGACGCGCACGCCGAAATCGACCCAGCTGCGCAGCAGATCGCAGTAATGATAGGTGCGGTGGTGCGGATCGCCAAAACGCGCATAGGCCTCGTGATAGCAGCCCCCGGCGCACAGATTGCGAATCCGGCAGCTGGCGCAGTGCGTGCCCTCGCGGTCGATGGCCTTATCGAGGAAGGCGCCCAGGCGACCCTTGTCTATGCCGTCCGTGACATTGCCGAAAGTCGGCAAATCAGAGCCCGTGAACCGATGGCACAGGTTCAGCTCGCCTTGGGCATCGACGGCGAGCAGGCCTACACCGGCGCCGCACGGCAGAGATTTGCGACGGCCTTCGTGCAGATCGGTCATCAGCTGGTGCATGTTCGAAAAGCCGTTGTTGCGATCGTGCAGCGCGTGCTCGCGATACTGCAGTCCGAGCCGTTCGAAGGCCTGGTGCACTTCCACCAGCTCCGCTTCGCTGAGTGCGTGACCGTCGCTTGCCGATGAGGTCACCGGCGCATAGCCGACTTCGTGGAAGCCCAGCCCGGTGCGCAGATGTTCGTGGGTGGCTTCCACGTCGGTGTTGCCAGCGCCCAGCGTGACGCGCGCACCCACGGGCCTGGAGCGGTAACGTTCGAGCAGCAGCGCCACTTTGCGCGCCACCACCTCGTAGGTGCCGCGGCCGCCGACGCTCTTGCGATGCCGGTCGTGCAGTTCCTTCGGTCCGTCGATGGATACGGAGATGCCGAAGCGGTGAGCATCAAAATATTCAATGAGCCCGGCGTTCAGCAGGGTTGCATTGGTGGTCAGCGAAAAATCGATGCGCTTGCCGGCGCGCTCGACTGCCGCCTCCGCATAGGCGACCACCTCGCGGATCAGCGGCACGTTGGTGAGCGGCTCGCCACCGAAGAACACGATGTTGATCTTGTCACGTTCGGCGCCCGCCTCGAGCAGCAGGTCAACGCTGCGCGCGGCGGTGGCGAAGTTCATGCGCTTGCCAGCTGCCGGCTTCGCCAGGTCTTCCTTGTAACAATAGCTGCAGGCCAGATTACAGCCGGTGTTGACGTTGAGCACCAGCGTGCTGAGCGGATAGGCGTTCACCTTGACGTTCACCGGGTTGATGGGTTTGAGGCTGCCGGAGACCTGCAGGATCTCGAGCCTGCCAAGCTCGCTGGCGAAGGCGCGCAGGCGATCGGGCGCGTACCGACCGGCAAATTCACTGACGATGTCATCGATCGAAGTGCCGCCCGGGCGCCGGCAGGCGTCGATGACCGCCAGGCCCAGGGCATCCACGCCGAACACGGCCGTGGTGGGCACGTGCAACAGATAGTCGCCGGCCGCGTCGCGGACCACGTGGCCGTTCCATTTGTTGAATTCCAGTCGTTGTTGGGCAATGTGCATGACTATCCCGTGACCATTCAATAGATGGGTGGCGTGTTCCAGCGTTGCACGGTCACGATCAGGTGCGCGCGGCCTTCGAGCGCCTGCTCGCCCTCGCGCAGGCGCGCGACGATGGCGAGGTTACCGACATTGTTGCCGGAAAACTCGCGCGCCGGATTCGGTCCGGCCCCTCCAGGCACGAACCGGCCATTGCTCTCGAGTTGGCCCGCGTAGCCCACATCATTGCTGCGTTTGGCCTCGGCATCGAAGGGCAGCATGCTCCACTCGGCCGGCATGGGGCCGAGCGCCAGGTATTCGCCGCCCGGCAAGCGCGTCGAAGCCAGCGCCTCAAACTGAGCCGTCACCGGCGCAATCTTGCCGCCACCGAGCCGCGCTATGCCAAAGGCAGGCGTTACCTCGATGCGGTCAATCTGCCGGAAGATCACCAACGCGCCGCTGCCCGAGGCGCCGCCGGCCGTGACCACGCGACTGCCAGGTTCGGCGTTGGCATCGGCGCTGAGCACGGCGTACAGCACGTTGGCAGTGCGGCTGATGACGCGCGCGCTGACGCCAGGGCCGAACGACAGCGTCGCCGTCTGGTCGAGACCGGTGCCCACGACCGTGACCTCGCCGGTAGCGCCCGCCTTCAGGGCTCTGGGCAGCACGGCCAGGATTGCCGGGGCACCATCGGCGCGAATGGCGCGCCAGTCGCCACCCTCTTCACTGTGGGCCGGATCAAACCAGCGCCCGTTGAGCTGCGTGCCATCCTCGGAGAGTGCAAATATTTCGCGCGTCTCGCGACCAGCAAGCTGTCCGCGTCCGCGCCATTCGTAGCCGGTGTAGACGGTAGCCGTGGATTCGCCGCCAAGGGCCGTACCACTCTGATCCGCGAGTTCGTAGTGCGCCGCGTAATCGCCGGACTCGGTGCGTTTGATCTGGGCGGTGCCGTAGAGCGTGCGTCCGCCCGGCTCGTGACCGGTGAGGATCCAGGTGCCACTGAGCTCGCGCGGTGCCTGTGTGCGCCACGCGCTCCAGGCCGCGGACTCAAATGGAAACAAGGCTCCGAGCTTGGCGGGCAGCTGCTCCGAGGCGATTTGCCACCAGGGGCGATCACGCCCCGAGGCCTGATATTCGGTCGTCGGCCACTGACCTATATGGGTATGCGCCAGTTTGAGCCACTCATCGGCATCGCGCCGCTGCAGTGCGGTGCGGGCCAGCGTATGACAGCGACCGCACATGACGGCCAGCTCCGGACCCAGGTTCAGATCCTGGACATTGGCGCGCCGCTCCAGCGCAAAGCGCGAGGGCTGCGCTTCGCTGGGCGCCAGGCCCTGCGTGTCGGCCAGGTAATGGACCAGCTGATCACGCACTGTTTCATCCAGCGCGATACCGTGTACCTGCTGCATGCGAAACAGCGTCATCACCCAGCCTTCAGGCGTCTTGCGAATCGAACTGATGCGCTCGAACCGTCCGTCTTTCTCGAAGTGACAGCCGCTGCAGTAAGAGCGGAGCAAGGCCGCGCCCTCAGGTACTGGAGCGGCGGCAGCGCTTGCCGACGCCAGCGCCAGCAGGACCGGCAGCAGCATGGACGGCGCCGCGGCAATTCTGGTGAGACCTTTGAGCACGGTTTCAGCCTCCTGAGGAAAGTGATGGGCGTTCGAGCGCCGGGCGCCGCGGCTTCGGTACCGCAAGCAGCGCGCGATAGGCCTCGGCCGTTGCCGACCAGAACCGGCCGCGCGCGGCGTTTTCACCATACAGGTCTGCGGCAATGGCCAGGTGCCCTCGCCAGGCCGCACGCTGCCGCTCGGCCGCAAAGCGTTGCGCGAGCGCGGCGTCACCGCCGCGCAGGACCGAGTCGATGGCAGTCGCAATCAATCGTGCGCCGCGCACGGCCTCATAGAGGCCCTGGCCGGAAAGCGGATCGGGAGCGAAGGCTGCATCGCCCACGCGCCAGCGCGCCAGATCGGCGCTGCGCTGGCCGAGACTTGCATGTGCCGGACGGATTGTTGCCGGCCCCGCAGGCCGGGCGCCCTGCAACGCGGCCGCCAGCGGCGCGATCTGCGCGCGCGCTGCGCTCAGCAGGGTGCCAGAGCGAATCGTGCGCACCGTGCCGGCCAGCTGCACCCAGACCGTGCCGGGT
The DNA here is from genome assembly GCA_043744295.1 of Gammaproteobacteria bacterium. Classification (GTDB taxonomy): domain Bacteria; phylum Pseudomonadota; class Gammaproteobacteria; order Steroidobacterales; family Steroidobacteraceae; genus FEN-1191. The sequence goes on from JAYTUZ010000007.1 coordinate 9,990, forward strand.
TCCGTGACCAGCCAGCACCAGCCCTGTGCAAAGGGATAGATGGCCGTGCCTGGCTGCATGAGTGCATCGGTAATGAAAGCCTGGCCGGTTGCCGCCAGCACCGGACCGTGGAGTGCCGGACCGCGGCGTCCACGTGCATCAATCAACAGACGCGCCTGGCAGGGGCCGGCCGCGCGAGACTCGACTCTTAAGCCCGGCGCGCGCTGCTCGAGGCGATTGACGATGCCCGATCGCAGTTCGACCCCGGCGGCGAGCGCTGCCCGGCGCAGACCCCTGGCCAGCTCGGTGCGATCGACCAGCCACTCGGAACCGACGATGGCACGAGCGTCGCCCCACTCGCCGCCGCGCGCCACCGGGCCGCGCAGCGCGTGCCGGGCAGTGTCGGGATCTTCATCTTCGAGCAGTTGCTGGGCGCGGCGCGAAACCCCTTCGCGTCCTGGAGCCGTGGCGCCCGCGTACAGCACGACACGCGCACCGAGAGCCGCCAGCCGCCGTGCCGCGATGCAACCGGCCGGACCGCCGCCCACCACCACGACATCTACACTCATGCGTGCCGCTCTTCGGATAAATTGAGTTGCGCCTGCAAAGTCTCACGAATCAGGTATTTTTGCACCTTGCCCGTGACGGTCAGCGGAAAACTGTCCACAAAGCGCACATAGCGCGGCACCTTGTAGTGGGCAATGCTGCCCTGGCAGAAACCGCGGATCTCGTCTTCGCTGGCATTCATGCCCTCGCGCAGCCTGATGCAGGCGCACACCGCCTCGCCATACTTGTGATCGGGCACGCCGACCACCGCGACATCGAGGACCGCCGGATGGCGGAACAGGAATTCCTCCACTTCACGCGGCGAGATATTTTCACCGCCGCGAATGATCATGTCTTTCAGGCGGCCGACGATATTGCAGTAGCCCGCGTCGTCAAGCACCGCCAGATCGCCGGTGTGCATCCAGCCGGCGGCATCGATGACCTCGTGGGTGCGCTCGGCGTCGTTCCAGTAGCCACGCATGACGCTGTAGCCGCGCGTCAACAGTTCTCCGGGCGTACCGCGTGGCGTCACCCGCCCGGCGGCGTCGATGATCTTGACCTGGACGTGAGGGTGGATCCGGCCGACCGTGCCGACCCGCCGCTCCAGCGGATCATCAGGCTGGCTCTGGAAACTCACCGGACTGGTCTCAGTCATGCCGTAGCAGATGGTCACTTCCGGCATGTGCATCGCCTCGATCACCCGGCGCATCACACTGATCGGGCAGGGTGAGCCAGCCATGATGCCGGTGCGCAGTGAGCTCAGGTCGAACTGCCCGAAGCGCGGGTGTTCCAGTTCGGCGATGAACATCGTGGGCACGCCATGCAGCACGGTGCAGCGTTCCCTTGCCACGGTCTCGAGCACCGCCAGCGGATCAAAGCCCTCGCCCGGAAAGACACTGGCGGCGCCATGTGTCATGGCCGCGAGTACGCCCAGCACCATGCCGAAGCAGTGATACAGCGGCACCGGGATGCAGAGGCGATCCGCTGCCGTCAGGCGCATGCCCTCGCCAACGAAGTAGGCGTTGTTGACGATGCTGAAATGAGTAAGCGTGGCGCCCTTGGGCGTGCCGGTGGTGCCACTGGTGAACTGGATATTGAAGGGTTGATCGGGCTCGAGCTGCGCGGCAATCGACTGCAGCGTGCTGCCTGCCGCCTCGCGCCCCGCCAGTTTCAGGTTCTCGAATGACAGGCAGCCAGCCGTTTCATCGCTCCCCAGCCGCACCAGCAGCTTCAGTTCCGGAAGGCGCGGCGCGCACAGCTCGCCGCAGCGTGCCTGCGCCAATTCCGGCAACAGCTCGCGCAGCATGGCGCCGTAGTCGCTGCCCTTGAAGGCCGCGGCGAACACCAGCGCCCGGCAGCCGACCTGTCGCAGGGCGAACTCCAGTTCGCTGCTGCGATAGGCGGGGTTGATATTGACCAGGATGAGCCCGGCGCGCGCCGCCGCGAACAGCGTCAGCACCCACTCGACGCAGTTGGGCGCCCAGATGCCGACGCGCTCACCGGGCTTCAGGCCATAGGCGATGAAGCCACGCGCGACGCGTTCGACCTCGGCATCCAGCTCGCCGTAATTCATGCGCACCGCCTGGTGCGGCACGATGAGCGCCGTTCGTCCGGCACCAGCGGCGACGGCGGCTTTCAGCACGCCATCGACGCTCGCGTAAAGCAGCGGACGCAGGCTGGTGCCCGAGACGAAGCTCGCTACAGTCGGAACGTCAGTCAGTGCGGTCTCGCTCATTGAAAGCGGTAGGTGGCTTCCAGGCCGAAGGTGCGCGGTGTATTGCGGTGCGAGTAATAGTATCCCAGCGCCGCCAGGTTGGCCCCCGTGGTCAGGTAGAACTTGTCGCCCAGGTTGCGTCCCCAGGCGGCCACCTCCCACCTGCTGCCCGGCGGATGCAGTGCCAGTCGTGCGTTGAACGTGGTGTAGCCGCCCTGGCGAAGCGCCGCGACATTGGCGGGCTCGAAGTACTGCGGCGAGGCGTAATTCAAGTCGCCGTGTACCGTGAACATCAGCTCGGCTCCATGGATGGCATCCCAGTCAGCGGCGAGTGTGCTCGACACGTCGGGGGCGTTTGGCAATCGCCTGCCAGCAATGTCGATCGACTGGTCGACATTGTTGCCGTCCACGAAGTTATTGACACGCCCTGCGGTGGTTTTCGCGTCGAGCAGGCCTAGACCTGCGCGCACCGTCAGGGTGGAGATTGGCCGCGAAACGATTTCAAGTTCGCCGCCACTGATCCTGGACTTGCCCAGATTGATCAACGGCTGCTTGCCGCTGGACTGCACATCGATGAGTTGCTGGTTGCGGTAGTCATAGTGAAACGCTGCGCCGTTGACCTGCAATTTGCCATCGAGCCAGGTGGTCTTGAAGCCGGCCTCGATTGAATCAACGTACTCGGGCTTGACCGCGGTGAATTCGCTGGGGTCGAAGAAAAATTGCGCGTTGAACGCTCCCGAACGATAGCCACGACTGTAGTTCACATACAGCAGCGTCTCCCTGGAGGGCGTGAAGTCCAGGCCGGCGCGGCCGGTGACCGCGGTATTGTGTATATCCTGGCTGGCCGTATCTCCCAGGGCCGTGCCCGGGACAATGCTGGCGATCGGCACACCATCGATGCCCTGCACCTGGGCGAAAGCATTGCGCTGGGCGGCATTGTCGTGGTTGTAACGCAGGCCGCCGCGCAGTTTCACCCGCTCGCTGAGTGCATAGCTGTCATCGGTGTAGAGCGCCCAGCTGTTGCGCAGCTGGTCGAACTGGTTGTGGAAGACGCAGGCCACAAACCCCGACTCGGCGCAGTCAACATTGTTGACTACGCCGTCATTGTTGACGTCGACGACGGTGAAGAACTGGTTTTCGGTCGAATTGAATATCACTTCGTGCTGATAGTAGGCGCCGACGATGAACGCGAACGGACCGTTGTCGCGCGAGGTGAGCCGGAAATCCTGGGTCCACTGCTGGGTCTTGCCGGTATAGGGAATCTTGAACAGATCAATGGGTGCGCCGTCGGTCCCCTCCGGATTGAAAAGACTGCCGTCGTCCCACGAAGTAATGGAACTGAGCGCCAGCGCACTGCTGGCGTTCCAGTTCACGGTCAGTGAAGCCGCCTTGTTGTCCTGGTGGCGTTTGGGCGTGTAATTCTGGGCGATCTGATCATCGGCGAGTGGCGTACCGGTGGCCGTGCCGTCCAGGGTCCGGTAGTAAGCGCCGCCTATGCCCCCGGGGACGCAGCCGGGATCGATGCCGTCGCGGCACACGATGGCGTAGATGCCGTAATTCTGCGGGCTCTGCCGGCTCAGCGACAGCCGTAGTGTCGCGCTCACATCGTCAGTGGCATTGAGCAGCAAGCTCGCGCGCACGCCATACTGGTCGACGCCCTCGAGGTCAGGATGTCCGGGCAGTACATTTCTGAACCAGCCATCCGCCTTGGTATAGCTGAAGGCCACGCGGGCGGCGAGCTTGTCGTCGATGAGCGCTCCCTGCAGCGCGCCTTCGGCTTCCTTGCGGTTGTAGTTGCCAGCGCCGATCTTGAGATAGCCGTTGGTTGCAAACCCGGGCTTGCGGGTAATGAAATTGATCGCACCACCGGTGGTATTCTTGCCGTACAGCGTGCCCTGCGGGCCGCGCAGCACTTCGACGCGCTCCAGGTCATACATCTCGACGCCAAATAGCACGAAATTGCCCTTGTAGACTTCGTCGATGTACGAAGCCACGGGGCTGGACTGGCTCAGGCTGTAGTCGAACATCGAGACGCCGCGCAGCGAAAACACCGGCGAGGCCTCGCCGACAATGCCGTTGACCTGCAGGTTGGGAATCTGCGCCACCAGATCCGAAGGGGTGTCGATCTTCACCTGCTCGAGCTGCGCCGAGGTCAGCGCGGTAATCGACACCGGCACGGTCTGCAGCGACTCGGCGCGCTTCTGGGCGGTGACCACGACCTCCTCGATGGCGCCGGAGTTGGCGGCTGGCGTCTGGGCGTAAGCCAGCGTGACGCCTGACAGGCCGGCGATGCCCAGCGAGATCGCCACGCCGGCGACGCTGTTGGCTGCGCGCCCATTATTCTTAGAATGCTTCCAGTTCATATCGCCCCCAGGAACAGGTAAGAGAGTCAATGCCCGCGACATTATGCACCCAGGCGTGCACAAACGCTGCGCCTCGGCATTGCGTTCGCGATTGCTATCGCCGCGCGGGCCTAGCCCGGCGCCGAGCGCTTGAGCGCAGGAAAGTCCTCTTCGCGGAATTCGCCAGCCGGGCGCGCGCCCGGCTCGCCGCGCTGCAGTTCACTGTTGCGCAGCTCGACGCGGCGGATTTTTCCGGATATGGTCTTCGGCAATTCGCAAAATTCAATGCGGCGAATCCGTTTGTAAGGGGCGACGCGCTGCTGCACATGCTCAAAGATGGACTGTGCGGTAGCCGCATTCGCGCCATGGCCGGCGGCCAGTGCCACGAACGCCTTGGGCACCGCCAGTCGCAGCGCATCGGGGCTGGGCACGACCGCTGCTTCCGCTACCGCCGGGTGTTCGATCAGCACGCTCTCCAGTTCGAAGGGGCTGATGCGATAGTCGGAAGACTTGAAGACATCGTCGATGCGTCCGACATAGGTCAGGTAGCCCTCGGCATCGCGCCGCGCGACATCGCCGCTGTGATAGTAGCCCTCGCGCATGACCTCGGCCGTCTTCTGCGGATCGTCCAGGTAGCCCTGCATGAGTCCGAGCGGGCGTCTGGCAAGATCGAGGCAGATCTCGCCCTCGTCGCTCAACTGGCCATCGGGCGCGATCAACACGACGGTATAGCCGGGCAGCGGCCGGCCCATGGAACCCGGCTTTACCGCCTGGCCTGGCGGGTTGCCGACCTGGGCAGTGGTCTCGGTCTGGCCAAAGCCGTCGCGGATGGTCAGTCCCCAGGCAGCACGTACCCGCTCGATGACTTCCGGGTTCAGTGGTTCACCGGCGCCTGCGATTTCGCGCAGGCTCACAGGCCAGCGCCGCAGGTCTTCCTGGATCAGCATGCGCCACACGGTGGGTGGTGCGCAGAACGTGGTCACCCGGCAGCGCACCAGCTGATCGAGCAGTGCCCTGGCACTGAAGCGCTCGTACTGGTAGGCGAGAATCGTCGCTTCGGCATTCCAAGGCGTAAAGAAACTCGACCAGGCGTGCTTGGCCCAGCCCGGCGAGCTGAGATTCAGGTGCACGTCGCCCGGGCGCAGCCCGAGCCAGTGCAGGGTCGTGAGGTGACCGACCGGATAGCTGGTGTGAGTATGCGCAACCAGCTTGGGCCGGGCCGTGGTGCCGGAAGTGAAATAGAGCAGCAACAGCTCATCGGCGCGCGTTGGCGCTGCCCTGGGCGGGGTCGCCGCGGCGGCATTGCTGCTCTCGTAGGCCAGCCAACCTGGAGCTGCGCCGTTGGTCGCTATGCGTATTGGCGCGCCGCTCAGGCCTGCAAAGCGATCGCTGAAGGCCGCATCGGTGACCACGGCCCTGACCTGGCCGCGCTCGAGGCGATCTTCCAGGTCGGAGCGCTGCATCAACGTGGTCGCCGGTATCATCACTGCGCCCAGCTTGATGGTGGCGAGCATGGTCTCCCACAGCGGGATCGCGTTGCCCAACATGATCAGCACGCGATCGCCACGCGCTACCCCATGGGACTCAAGAAAATTCGCAACCTGATTGGAGCGCAGCGCGAGCGCCTGAAAACTCATGAGCTGATCGTTGCCGCCGTCATCGACCACGCGCAGTGCCGGCGCCTGGTTACCCGCTGCGATGTGATCGAAATAGTCGCGCGCCCAGTTGAAGGGCTGGCTCATCGGCCAGTCGAGCTCGGGTGGCTGCGCCGCGCCCGCGCCGCGACTGAGCCACTGGTCACGCAAGGCAAGAAAAGCAGTGCTGCCGTTCACAGGATACCCCGATGGTGTCCGGAATTGGTAGTGTGGATCATGCCACGTCTGGCAGCCCGGCGGCCAAGCTGCTAATTTCGGTGCATGGATCCGCAGCCATCGCCACGCCTGAGCAAGGTCCCGGAAGTCACACTGCTCTTCTGGGTCATCAAGATTGCCGCCACCACGCTGGGCGAGACCGGTGGCGATGCGGTCTCGATGTCGATGAATCTGGGTTATCTGCTGGGCACGGCAATTTTTGCGGTGCTGTTCGCGCTCGCGGTCAGCGCCCAGATCGCGGCGGCCCGATTTCGCCCCCTGTTGTACTGGCTCACCATCATTGCCACCACCACGGTGGGCACGACGCTCGCGGATTTTGCCGACCGGTCACTGGGCATCGGCTATGCAGGCGGCAGCGCGATGCTGCTGGCCCTGCTGTTGGGCTCGCTGTTCGTCTGGCATCGAACCCTCGGTTCGATTGCCGTCAACACCGTCAGCTCGCCACCCGCCGAGATGTTCTACTGGCTCACCATCATGTTCTCCCAGACCCTGGGTACGGCGCTGGGCGATTGGACCGCTGACACCGCCGGTTTGGGCTATACGGGAAGCGCGCTGATATTTTCGGCGCTGCTGGCGCTCGTGGCCGCCGCCTACTACTGGAGCTCGCTCTCGCACACCACGCTGTTCTGGGCGGCCTTTATCCTGACGCGGCCGTTGGGCGCGGTGGTTGGTGATTTCCTCGACAAGCCGCTTGCCGCTGGCGGCCTGGCCTTGAGTCGCTATACCGCCTCGGCAGTGCTGCTCGGGTTCATCGTGCTCGCCATCCTGGCGTTTCCACAACGGGCCGCCAGCCAGAGCCATTGAGCCTACAGGCCCGCGTCACTGAGCAGTTGTGTCGCTGCCGCACTGTCGCTGCGCAGCCCCGCCGCCAGCAGCGCATCGAGCACCTGCTGCTGCAATGCGCCGCGGCGCTGCGCCTCGGCGTAGGAAATTTCCGGGTGAAACATCACCATTGAATAGCGCGCGATGAAGCGTTGCGGGAAGCGCGTTTCGAGCTCGGCCGCCAGTTGCTTGCGGCGCAGAAAATCCGGCGCCAGGACGTGGGCGCGCATTTCCTCGTAGTTTTCCAGCGCCATGGCCGCAATGGCATCGGTATTGGGCCGGCGCTCGCGTTCAAATCTCTGGCAAGCTGCCTGGGCATCGCCGCCCTCGGCCAACAGTCGCGCCAGCAGCACGCAATCCTCGAACCCGCAATTGAGACCCTGGCCGTGAAACGGCACGATGGCGTGCGCGGCGTCACCGATCAGCAGTACGCGTTGCTGATGCCAGGGCCAGCAGTACAGGGTGCCGAGTTTGCCCTGTGGATTGCGCATGAACTGGGCGTCTAGATCCGGCATGAGCGTGAGCGCGTCGGGAAACTGCCGCGCAAAAAACTCGCGTGCCGCCGACGCCGGGGCCAGGGTGTCGAAGCTGGGAGTGCCGTGTGCCGGCAGGAACAATGTGGCGGTAAAACTGCCATCGGGATTGGGCAGTGCGATCAGCATGTAGCCGCCGCGCGGCCAGATGTGCAGAGCGTCCGGATCGAGCAGGTAGCCGCCGTCGGCGGCGGCGGGTATCAGCAGTTCCTTGTAGTCATGGTCGAGCGCTTGCTCGGTGGCCTGCAGCATGCCACGCGTGGCCAGTGCGGCGCGCACGGCCGAACCGGCCCCATCCGCGGCGATCAGCAGCGCCGCAGTTTCGCTGTGTACGCTGCCGTCGATCTCATCACGCCATTGCAGGCTGCCGCTGCGCGGATCCACATCGACAATGCGCTGCGAGAAGCGCAGCCTGATCTGCGGCACTTGCGAGGCCACTTCGATCAGCGCGGCGTTGAGCCGGGTGCGGCTGATGGCATGGATGACTTCGCTGGGCCGCAGGCCGTAGTTCATGAAGTTGCTGGCGCCGCCCAGTTCATGGACCTGACGGCCGCGCATCGCCACCATCTCGCTGCGCAGTAGTTCCAGCACGCCGGCCTGTTCGAGTGCCAGCAGGCCGCGAGCGGCGAGCGCCAGGTTGATCGAGCGGCCACTGTCGGCCGCGGCGCGACGTGGATCGGAACGGCGCTCGATGAGCTGTACTTCGCGGCCGGCACGCGCCAGCAGTAGCGCCAGCAGGGTGCCGACCGGGCCGGCGCCGGCTATGGTGAGCGCGTCATTGCTCATGTCGCGCTCCTACAGGCGTAGCGCCAGCGCCAGCTGCTGCGCGGCACGCAGTGCGTCGCCAAAGCTGTTGTATAGCGGCACGGGTGCCAGCCGGATGGTGTCGGGTTCGCGCCAGTCGGTGATCACATCAGCGGCATCGAGGGCCGCATGCACGCGCCGCGCATGGGCGTTATCGCCACGCACCCGGATCGAGAGCTGACAACCGCGCTGCTGCGGATCGATAGGAGTCAATAGCTCTATGGCATCGCCACACAGGGTCTTGAGTGAGAACTCCAGGTAGGCACTCAGCTGCAGTGCCTTGGCACGTAGTTGCTTCATGCCGGCAGCAGCAAAACACTCGAGCGAGGCGAGCAGCGGCGCCGCCGAGAGCACCGGCGGATTGCTGATCTGCCACCCGGCGGCGCCCGGGGCCAGGCGCAACTCACTGCTCATGCGAAAGCGCGTGGCCGCTTCGTGACTCCACCAGCCCGACAGGCGCGGCAGCGAATGATTGCCTGCATGGCGCTCGTGCACGAACGCGCCACCGATCGCGCCAGGTCCGGCGTTGAGATATTTGTAGCTGCACCAGGCGGCAAAATCGGCGTTGCTGTCGTGCAGGGCGAGGGGCAGGTTGCCGATCGAGTGCGCCAGGTCAAAACCCACCTGCGCGCCGGCACGCTGCGCGCAGTGCGCGATGCGCTTGAGATCAAAGGCCTGGCCGGTGCGGTACTGCACGCCGGGCCAGAGCACCAGCGCCAGCTGTCCGGACTGCGCCTCGATCGCGGCCTCGATGTCTTCATGCCGCAGCGTGTCCTCGCCTGGGCGCGGCGCCAGTTCAAGCAGTGCGGCGGCGGGGTCGTAGCCGTGCCAGTGCAGCTGTGAAGTTACGATATGCCGGTCAGAAGGAAAGGCTCCAGCCTCAATCAGCACGCGATGACGCGCGGCCGTGGGCCGGAAGAAGCTCGCCAGCAGCAGGTGCAGATTGACGCTCAGTGAATTCATCGCCACCACTTCATGGGGCTGCGCTCCGGCGAGCGCAGCCAGCGGCGCCTGCAGGCGTTCGGCGTAGCCGATCCAGTCGCGGCGCGCATGCTCGTGCCCGCGCACGCCCAGATGTTCCCAGTCATCGAGTTCTTCCAGCACGCGCGCGCGTGCTGCGAGCGGCGCCAGCCCGAGCGAATGGCCGCAAAGATAGGTGAGCGTCGTGCCGCTGGCGGCACGCGGCATGGCGAAGCGCCGGGCCCAGGGTGCCAGCGCATCGGCCTGATCGAGCGCCGCGGCGCAGGGCGCCGTGGCCGTCCAGCTGGAGTGCTTGTTCATAACAGCCTGTAGAGCAAGGGGCGGGAGGGCAGGGCGTCGCCCGCCAGGGCCGGAATCTGCAGCTGCAGCAGCCAGGGACCATCGCCCAGCGCGTCGTCAATGTAGGCCAGTTCCGTGATTGTACACTCGGGTCGACGCGCTGCCGCCAGCGCCGTGGCGCCCGCCTCCAGCCCAAAAAAGAGGCGATGTGCCGCGAGCTCTCCTTCATCGTTGGCGCGGTCGGCCGAGGGCACGTCAAGCACCAGGTGGCTGATGCCGCGCTCGACCATGAATTGCGCGGCCTCGAGCGAGAGGTAGGCGGCGGGCTGTTGCCCATAGTCGCGCGTGCACTTGGCCACCGGGTTGGGCAGGGTGCGCACGATCAATGCCAGTGGCGCGAACGGCAACTGCTCCGGCCAGGCACTCAGCAGTGCGTGGCGGGTAATCAGCAGATCATCCGCGCGCGGCGCTGGCCGGGCGCTCTCGGCGCTGGCCGCGGCGCGCGCCGGCGTTACACTCAGCAGCAAGGCCGGCAGAAAGCCGGCAGGCACGGCCGCACGTGCATCATGGCGCTCACGGGTCAGATGACCGACGCACTCGGTATGTGTGCCGTCACAGTGCGGTGTCAGGGTCAGTGTGCTGGCGTTGCAACTCGCGCCGCTGCTTACCCGGCCGCTGAAGCGGCCGGCCTGCAGAGCCAGGCTTGCGGGCGCCGGTGCGCCAAACCAGCGCGGCCCCTGCTCATCGAAATTGAGTTCGATGGCGAGCGAGTGCGGATTGGCGGCATCGAAACTGAGTTGGCGCCCCTGGCACTCGAGCCAGGCCACTTGGCGAAGATTGACTGCCTGCACAACGCTCATGCCGCCTTCCCTGTCGAAAAATCCCGACAGCTGTCGGGCAGGTGTCGCTCTCGCGTATGTTACGCATAACCGGGCGGTCACTGCGACTGCCTTTGAGGCGCACAGCGGCCCAGGCCGCGAAGGAATTATCGTGACAGCAGCACACTCTGGGGTGACGGCCGGCTCATCAGGCCACGCGGTGTCGCGATTGTTTGCCGCCCGCGGACTGCTCGCCGTGCTCGGCCTGCTCGCAGGCTGCACGCATCTGCATGCACCGCACCCCTCGAGCTGGCATCCGCACCTGCCCTGGCAGCGTGCGCCGGCCGCGGCTGAGGCGGCCGTCAATGAGCTGGTGGTGGAAGCCGCGGCGGGCGCCGTAGCGCCGAAGCTCGAGCAGTCCTGGAATCGCAACGCCCTGCGCGTCAATCTGGCGGTGCTGGCGGGTGAGGGCGGGTTCACATTGCGTCCGCTGCAGGGCCATGACTGGCCGGTACGCATGGAATTTGGCGTGCAGCCGGGCAGCTTCGCGCAGCTGGAAATCCGTGGTGAGCAGCGTGTCATCCTGAGCGTGGCCGCTGCCGGCGCAGTGCACACGCTGGCGGTGCCGCAGGGCACCTATGCGCCGGCTACCAGGGAACTGGTGATCCACTACGGTCCATAGTTCTGTCGACATGGCGCCAGCTGCGCCATGCCTGCGGGCGTTCGCGCCACCCGCGGCGCCGTGCTAAAGTCCGGCTGTTCAAGTGATTACCACAACCGCAAACCCGGCCGGTGAACTACGTCCCAGCGCCGCGGAAATAAAATCCGTGGTCGATCGCTACCGGCGACCTTCCCATGCGCGTGCGATATGGCAGCTTACCAATACGCTGCTGCCCTACCTTTTCGCCTGGTATCTGATGGCGCGCAGCATCAGCGTGTCGTACTGGCTGATGCTGCCGTTCGCGCTCATTGCCGCGGGCCTGCGGGTACGCATCTTCATCTTCATGCATGATTGCGGTCATGGTTCGTTCCTGCGCTCGCAGCGCGCCAACAGCATCGTCGGCTGGGTCACCGGCCTGTTGACCTTTACGCCTTTCCAGCACTGGAGCTGGGAGCACGCGATCCACCATCGTACCTCGGGCAATCTCAATCGCCGCGGCCAGGGAGATATCTGGACCATGACGGTGGAGGAATATCTCGCCTCCCCATGGTGGCGCCGCGTGGCCTATCGGTTGCTGCGCAATCCGCTGATCCTGCTGGTGATCGCGCCCACCGTGCAGTTCGTCATTCGCGAGCGCTTTCCGACATCAGGGGCGGGCCGGCGTGAGCGCCGCTCCGTGCTGCTCACGGATCTGGGCCTGTTGCTGATGGCGGTGGCCCTGTGCAGGCTGATCGGCTTCAGCGCCTGGCTGCAGATCGAGCTGACGCTGATGTTCATGGCCGGCGCGGCGGGCGTGTGGTTGTTCTACGTGCAGCATCAGTTCGTCGATGCCTACTGGGCGCGCAATGAGCATTGGGATTACACCGAGGCGGCGCTCAGCGGCAGCTCGTTCTACAACCTGCCCGGCATCCTGCGCTGGTTTTCCGGGAACATCGGCTTTCACCACATCCATCATCTCAGTCCGCAGATCCCCAACTACAATCTGCGGCGTTGTCACTACGCGGAGCCGCGCTTTGCCAGGGTGCCGACCCTTACACTGGCCGCGAGTTTCAAGTCGGCGACCCTGCGGCTCTGGGACGAGCAGCAGCAGCGGTTGATCGGTTTCCGGCTGCTGTCGCTGCGATCCCGCAGGCCCTGACCGGCCCCAGGGCGTCAGTCAGGGTTCAGGATCAATGGGCAGCGCAGCCAATTCAATCAGTACAGCGGTCTATGCCGGCGTCGCGCTGCTGGCAATGATCGCAACGGGCATGGGTATCATCAGCTGGCGGCGTCGCCGCGGCGCAGCAACCGGCGCTGACCCGCACCCGGCAGCAGCACCCGCGGGCGAAGCTGAGCCGCTCATCCACGCGAGCACCGAGCCGCAGGAAAGCGCGACTGCGGCGCTAGAGCTGGCGCTGCTGGCAGCGTCGCGGCAACTGTGGGCCCGCGCGCTAGACAACGCGGCGCTGGAATACGCCATACCATCCGCTCACCAGCCGATACTCGATGCGGTGCGCGGCGCGCTCGCCGCCGAGACCCTTGCGGACCGCTATTTCCCGCGGCGGCCGATGCTCATGCCGCAATTGCTCGCCGCGGTCAATGATCCGGACGCACCACCGATGAAGCTGGCTGCGATCATCGCCCAGGATCCGGTGCTGACCGGCAACATTCTGCGGCTGGCCAACACCGTGATCTTCAGGGTCAGCGCCGATCCCGTGGAAACCATACAGCGGGCAGTGGTGGTGTGCGGTACCGATGGCTTGCAGTCGCTGGCCGCGGCCGCATTGGTGCAGCCGGTATTCCGCGGCGGCGCCGAGGCGCACAGCCAGTTTCCGGCGGCGATCTGGGAGCGTTGCATGCAGGCCTCGATCGCTGCGGAAATGTGCGCGCGCCAATGGTGCCCCCAGGATCGCCAGGCCGCGCAGCTGCTCGCGTTGCTCTCGGCGCTCGGACCACTGGTCACCTACCGCGTGGTGCAGGACCAGTACCGCCAGCGTCCAGCGCTGGCACCGGCGGCCGCCGTCTATCTGAAGGCGATCGACGAGTACTCGACGCCGCTGGCGGCGCGCATCGCTGCGCTGTGGCAGAGTCCGCCGCGGCTGGTTGCCGTGCTGCGCGGCGACCGCCAGGACAGTCCGGCTGCCGCTGCCGCTCGCTGGCCGCTGGAACGCGCCCTGCGCGCCGGCGAACTGCTGGCCACGTTGTCGCTGCTGGCGGGCGCCGAGGCGACAGCCGACGACGCTGCCAGCGCGACCGCGCTAGCAGCAGGCGTGCCCGCGTCGCTGTTCACGGCAGTGTGGGCCCGACTGAGAACGCCACATTAACCAACGGCGCTCTTCAGTGGCCCTGATTGTGCTGGCGCTGGCGCTGGCAGCGCCTGCTGCAGCGGCAACGACTACCCAGCTGCCCCGCGGCGTGCGCCCCACTCACTACGACGTGGCGATCGTACCCGATGCCGCGTCGCTCACGTTCAGCGGCAAGGTCGCAATCGCGATCGAGGTGTTGCAGCCGACCACCAGCATTACGCTCAACGCCCTTGAGCTCAGCTTCACGTCGGTTCATTTGTCGGGCGGCCCCGACGGCACGAGGTTCGCGGCGGCCAAGGTTCAGATCAACGAGGCCGAACAGACTGCGACGTTCAGCTTCGGGCAACTGCTCGAAAAGGGCAGCTATCAGCTTGACCTCGACTATACCGGCAGGATCGGCACGCAACCGGTCGGACTGTTTGCAATCGACTACGACACCGCCGACGGGCAAAAGCGCGCGCTCTACACCCAGTTCGAAAATTCGGATGCGCGACGGGTGATTCCCTGCTGGGACGAGCCCGAATTCCGGACCAGCTTCGTGCTGGCGGCGATGGTGCCAAGCGGGCAGATGGCAGTCAGCAATATGCCCGTGGCGCAGACGGCCGATCTTGGCGACGCTCGCTCGCTGGTCCGCTTCCAGCCGACGCCCAGGATGTCGACTTATCTGCTGTTTTTCGCGCTTGGCGAGTTTGAGCGCGCCACCGCGATGGTCGAGGGCACCGAGCTTGGCGTGGTGACGCAAAAGCGCACTATCGGGCAGGCGGCGTTTGCGCTGGAATCGGCCGCTGCAGTGCTGCGCGAATACAACCAGTATTTCGACACGGCCTACCCGCTGCCGAAGCTCGACAATATCGCGGCCCCCGGCAGCAGCCAGTTCTTCGGCGCGATGGAAAACTGGGGGGCGATCTTCACTTTCGAATACGCCATCCTGCTCGATCCAACGATATCGACACAGGCTGACAGACACGCGGCGTTCGAAACCGCAGCGCATGAGATGGCGCACCAATGGTTCGGCAATCTGGTCACGATGCGCTGGTGGGATGACATCTGGCTCAATGAAGGATTTGCATCTTGGATGGAAAGCCGCACCACTGCGCGCCTGCATCCCGAGTGGCATAGCGCGCTGGCTGACGTCAACGCACGCGAGGCTGCGATGAGCCGTGATTCGCTCGCGACCACGCACCCCATCGTGCAGCATATCGAGACGGTCGATCAGGCCAGCCAGGCATTCGACGAGATTACCTATTCAAAAGGCGAATCGGTCATCCGGATGCTGGAAGGCTATGTTGGCGACGACGCCTGGCGGGCCGGCGTGCGCCGCTACATCAAGGCGTACGCCTACGGCAGCGCCGTCTCGGACGATCTGTGGCGCGAGATGGAGGTTGCGGCCGGCCAGCCGATCACTGCCATCGCACACGACTTCACGCTGCAGCCCGGTGTGCCGATGATCCAGGTCGGGAATTCCGCCTGCACTGCCGGGCGCACGACTCTGCAGTTGACGCAGCGCGAGTTCAGCACCGATCAGCCGGGAAAAAAACCGCTGGCGTGGCGTGTGCCGGTAATCGTCCAGTCGCTCGGTAGCGCGGCACCGGTGCGCAGGCTCGTGACCGGCGGCAAGGCCACCGTGACGGTACCTGGTTGTGCTCAGCTGATCGTCAACGCCGGCCAGAGCGGCTATTACCGCACGCTCTACTCGCCGCCGCAGTTCGCCGGCATTGCCAGGAATTTCGTCGCGCTTGCACCGATCGATCAGCTCGGCATACTCTCGGACAGCTGGTCGCTCGGGCGCGCCGGCTTGCAGCCGGTTACGGATTTCTTCGAGCTTGCCAACGCCACCCAGGCAAGCGCCGACCCGCAGGTGTGGCGCAAGATCGCCGCCGTCTTCGATGCCACCAACGATTACTACCGCGGTTTGCCGGCAGCACAGCGGCTGTTTTGCAAGTATGCGATCGCACGCCTGGCGCTGACGCTTGATCAGATCGGCTGGACCGCCCGGGACGGTGAACTGGATAGCGTCGCTATCCTGCGCAACGAGTTGATCGAAACGCTGAGTGCGCTGGGTGACGAAGCCGTTATCGCTGAAGCCCGGCGGCGTTTCGCGGCGCAGCCGGCGGACTCAGCGGCGCTCCCGGCAGCGCTGCGCAAGGTCGTCCTCGCCGTTGTTGCCCGGCATGCTGATGCAGCGACCTGGGAGCAGCTGCATGCGGCGGCGCTGGCCGAGAAAACCCCGCTCATCAAGGATGAGCTCTACGCGCTGTTGGCGACGTCTGAAGACACGGCTCTGGCCGGCCGTGCCCTGGAGTTGGCGTTGACTGCTGAACCTGGCGCGACCAACAGTCCACAGATGATTTCCGCCGCGGCCAGATTGCACCCGGACCGCACGTTCGATTTTGCCCTCGCGCATCTGGCGGCGGTCACACGGCTGGTCGATGCTTCCTCACGCACCAGGTATTTCGCTATCCTCGCAAGGCGCTCGGCCGATTCCGCGATGATCGACAAGCTGAAGGCTTATGCAACCGCCAATCTGGCCGTCGGTTCACGCCGTGATGCCGACACGGCCGCCGCCGATATTGCCGACCGCATCAAGGTACGCCGTGAGCGCTTGCCGGCGATCGATGCCTGGCTCAGGAAACAGGTTCCGGCACACCAGGCAGGCGCGTATGCGAGGCCACCGCCACTGGCGGGGCTGCGGCCTCATCGAGGTTGACCGCCGTCAGCGTCCCGCCCCACACGCAGCCGGTATCGAGCCCCAGCACGCCTTGGGCGCGGTAAAAACCCAGTGCCGACCAGTGGCCGAAAATGACGCGCGTGGCGGCGGTGGCGCGCCGCGGGACCATGAACCATGGCATCCACGGCTCACGCGCCTCGGTCGGTGGACCCTTCTGCCCGAGGTCGATGCGGCCATCGGCTGTGCAGACCCGAATCCGCGTCAGCACATTGATGATAAAGCGTGCGCGCGCCTGGCCGCTCAAGCCGTCATCCCACTGGTTGGGTTCATCGCCATACATGCTGGCGAGCAGCTTTTCCGGGTCGTGCTGCAGCGCCTGGCTCAGCTCGCCGGCCAGCAATGCCACACGCTGCGCGTGCCACTGTGGTACCACGCCGGCGTGCACCAGCAGGTCATTGCGCGCCTGGTCGTAGTGGGCCAGCGGTCGAGTCAGCAGCCATGCATACAGCGCCTCGCGATCGGGTGCGGCCAGGATATCCCCGAGCGTGTCGCTGCGCCGCTGTTTGCCACCGGGCAGGAGCGCGACGGCGAGCAGGTGCAGATCGTGATTGCCGAGTACCACGATCGCATTGGCCGCGAGCTGGCGCACGCGCCGCAGCACGGCCAGTGACTGCGGGCCGCGATTGACCAGGTCGCCGGTGAACCACAGCTGATCGCGATCGGCATTGAAGCGGATCCGCGTCAACAGCTCATCGAGCTCCCGGCCGCAGCCCTGCACATCGCCTATGGCCCAGCGCGCCATTGCCGCAGGCGAGCTAGTGCAGCATGCCGGGCTTGGCGAGCCGGAAGGCGGGGATCGGGGCGTCGAAATGCGCGCCATCGTCGGCGAGCATCTGGTAGCTGCCATGCATCGAACCCACCGGGGTTTCCAGCACCGCGCCGCTCGAATAGCGAAACCCCTGGCCGGGCTTGAGGTGCGGCTGTTCGCCGACCACGCCCTCGCCGCGCACTTCCTGGATGCGGCCATTGGCATCGGTGATGATCCAGTGGCGCGTCAGCAGCCTGGCCGGCACCTTGCCGCTGTTACGCAGCGTGATCGTATAGGCGAATACGAAGCGCTGCTCAGCGGGCTCGGATTGATCCTCGAGGTAAGCCGTTTCCACATCGACCTTGATCTGATGCTGCGGCTCGGGCGTGGTTGTCATGATCAGCGCATCCGCATGGCCAGCACGTCGCAGGGCGCGCCGTGCAGCACGGTATCTTCGGTCAGATTGACCAGGATCGACAGCCCATGGCGTTCGCGGCAGCCGAGCACGATAAGATCGGTCTTGAGCACGCGCGCCTGGCGCAGTATTTCAGATTTGACATTGCCGCTGGCCACCAGGCAATCCTCGGCGGGCAAGCCCAGCGAGGCGCCGAGTTCAGAGAGCTGCTGGCGCGAGCGGGCGATGATCTCATCGTCGATCTGCACCACCGGCACCAGTGCATCGCTCATCGGTTCGACCGGCACAAACTCGATCACATGCAGCAGGCGCATCCGGGCCCGCCACTGTTGCGCCAGCGCGGCGCTGCGGGCGGCGATGGCACGGCTGTCGGCGCTCAGATCGATGGCCACGAGTAGCTGCTGGTAGGCGCTCATTGCCCTAGTGAATCACAGCTGCCGCTGCCAGCGCCAGTGCGCCGAATTTTTCGGGCGCCAGGGTCTCGGCGCGCGTGCCCGGATCGACGCCGGCGGCCGCGATCTGCTCGGCGCTGAGCAGCGCGGCAAGCGCATTACGCAGCGTCTTGCGGCGTTGGCCGAAAGCCGCGCTGACCACCGCGCCGTAATGGGGCTCGGCGGCCCAGAGCGGCGGGGCGGCCCGTACCTCGAGGCGCACCACCGCCGAGTGCACCTGCGGCGCAGGTCTGAAGGCTCCGGGGCCGATATCCAGCAGCTTGTACGCCCGCACCCTGGGCGCCAGCATCACGCCCAGGCGCCCGTACTGGCGTGAGCCAGGCGGCGCGACGATGCGATCGACCACCTCTTTCTGCAGCATGAAATGCATGTCGGCCACGTGCTCGGCCGCGCCCAGCAGGTGAAACAGCAGCGGCGTGGAGATGTTGTAGGGCAGGTTGCCGATCAGGCGCAGGCGCTGGCCCCGTTCGCGCGCCAGTGCGCCGTAGTCAAACTCCAGCGCGTCGCCCTCATGCACCCGCAGGCCGGGCGTTGCCGCGAAATCGCGGCGCAACACAGCCACCAGATCGCGGTCAATTTCGATGACATCCAGGGCCGCCGCCGCGGCCAGCAAGGGCCGCGTCAGCGCACCCTGGCCCGGGCCGATCTCGACCAGCGCATCGCCCGGGTGCGGTGCGATCGCTGCCACGATGCGCTCGATCGCCAGCGGGTCATGCAGAAAATGCTGGCCGAAGCGCCTGCGCGCACGCATCAGCGACGCCGCTGGGCGAACTGCACGGCCAGCGCTATGGCGGCCAGCAGGCTGCCAGCCTCAGCGCGGCCGCTGCCCGCCAGGTCAAGCGCGGTGCCGTGATCGACCGAGGTGCGCACGATCGGCAAGCCGAGCGTGACATTGACAGCAGCGCCAAAGCCGCTGGCCTTGAGCACCGGCAGACCCTGGTCGTGGTACATGGCGAGCACCACATCATAGGCGGCGCGGTAACGTGGCACGAACAGGGTATCGGCGGCAAACGGTCCGTGTACGTCGATGCCCTCAGCCCGTGCACGCTGCAGTGCCGGTTCGATAATGTCGCGTTCTTCGTGACCCAGGTGGCCGCTCTCGCCGGCGTGCGGATTCAGGCCGCAGACTGCGATGCGCGGCCGGGCAATGCCCCACAGTGACCGCAGCTCGCGCTGCAGTATCGTCAGAACGCTGTACAGCCCGTCGATGCTCAGGGCGTCGGCCACGGCGCGCAGCGGCAGGTGCGTGGTCGCCAGCGCGACCTTGAGATCGCCATCGGTCAGCAGCATGAGCGCTTGCGCCACCCCGCACTTTGCGGCGATGTATTCCGTGTGGCCGCTGAAGGGTACTCCGGCATCATTGATGATGCTTTTCTGCACCGGCGCGGTCACCATGGCAGCGAATTCGCGCTGCTGGCAGCCCGACACAGCGCGATCGATCAGTGCCAGCACCTGGTGCGCGTTGCGGGTATCGAGCCGGCCTGCAACGGCCGGCACCGCCAGCGGCATGTGCAACACGCTCAACGCACCTGCTGCCCGCTCGATGGGCTCGCCGGCGCGATAGTCGCTCAGCCTGCATTGCACCTTCAGTTGCCGCGCGCGCGCCGCCAGCGCCTCGCGATCAGCCAGGCAGACGAGCGGATAGTCGCGGGCCTGGTGCGCGCTCGCCAGGCACAGGTCGGGACCGATTCCTGCGCTCTCCCCGCAGGTGAGCGCGATGGGCGCCGTGGCGTTCAGAGTCGCAGTTCGACGTAGGCCTCGTCGCGCAACTGCTGCAGCCAGACGTCGGTGGCCTCATCGACGCGGCTCTCGCGCAGCTGCATGTAGGCCTGCTCGCGCTCGGCAGTCGCCGTATTGTCAAAGTCGCGCCGCCCCAGCACCTGCACGATGTGCCAGCCAAACTGGGTTCGGAACGGTTCGCTGATCTCGTTGTCCTGAAGCGCGGCCGCGACCTTCGAAAATTCAGACACGAAGGTATCAAGCGTGGTCCAGCCCAGGTCGCCGCCTTCGACAGCGGATCCGGGGTCGGCGGAGCTGGCCTTGGCCAGCAGCGCGAAGTCCGCGCCGGCCAGAATCTGCGCGCGCATCTCGCTCAGCTTCTGCCTGACCGTGGCATCGTCCTGCACTTCGTTGGTGGTGAGCAGGATGTGGCGCAGGTGAGTCTGCTTGACGATCTGGGTAGCGGTAGTGCCGAGTCGCATTTCATTGAGCCGTACCACGTGAAAGCCGCTGCCGGTCTGCAGCACGCCGCTCACCTGACCGGCCTGCATGCGCGGCACCACATCGGCCAGAAAGGTCGGCAGCGCCGGGCCCTTGAGCCAGCCGAGTGCGCCGCCCTCGAGCGCCGTCTGGCTGTCAGAAAAGCTGATCGCCAGCTGGTTGAAGGCCTCGCCCTTGCCGGCCCGTTGCGCGATGTCATCAGCCTTGGCGCGCGCGCTGGCCAGTTGCGCCGGCGTCGCATCCTGCGCCACGGCGATCAGGATATGCGAGACGTTGTATTCATTGGCTGCGGTGGCGGTGTTCTTCTGGCGCTCGATGTATTGATCAAGCTCGCGCGGCGAGATCGCGATGCGTTGCACGACATCGCGCGAGCGCAGCATCTGCCGCTGAATCTCGCGCCGCAGGTTGGCGCGATAGTCGGCGTACACCAGCCCTTCGGCGCTGAGCATCTCGGGCAACTTGTCGAAAGCCACCTTGTTGCGCTTGGCAATATCCTCGAGCGCACCGTTGACCTGTTCGTCGGATACGATGATGCCCGCTTTGTCGGCGCGTTGCGCCTGGATGGTCTCCACCACCAGGCGTTCCAGCACCTGCTCGCGCACCACCTTGTCGTCGGGCAGTTGCACCTTCTGGGCGCGCAGTCGCTGCGTGACTTCATTCACCTGGCTGCCAAGTTCACTGTCGAGCACTACGCCATCGTTGACCACAGCGACGATGCGATCGAGCAGCTCACCGCGGCTGGCCGTGGCGCGGCTAACGACGGCCTCGGCAGCCAGGGCGCTGGCGGCGCTCAGGACAAGTAGCAGTGGCAGGGCGGCGCGGACTGGGAGATTCATAATTTCTTTAGTGCTCAACGGTTTGTAGAGGCCGGGGAGTATCCCTGAATCGCCCCCTGCAGGAAAGAGTCAGCCCCGGATCCGACACTGGAAAGGCCCTTGAGTTCCAGTTGCAGGTACCAGCCGGTGTCGCGTGAACCGTCGCGGTTGCTGACCGAATTGCGCGCCACGAGCCGCAATCCCCAGCAATTCCCGCGGAATTGAAAACCGGCGAAGCTGTCGATCGAACGCTGGTCCCTGAAAGAGTAGACGCTGCGGCCGTAGAGATCCCAGCGCCGCGCCACCGGCCAGGCCACCGAGACGTCGCTCTGTTCGGCGTTGCCGCGGGTATAGCGGTATCCCAGATTGACGACCCGGTCGCCGGCGGCGCCCGGCGGGTTGGGCGGGCGATACTGCAGGCTGAGCTGTGACTTTTCGGTTTGCGCAAGAGTCGGGTTCCAGGCGACATCGTAGCGCAGGTTCCAGTTGCGATAGGCGGTCAACTCGAGCGCGGCGATCAGATCGGAGCGTCGGCGGGTGTCCAGGCTCTCGTCCAGGAGCGTGACGCGCGGCTGTGAAAAGTGCGTGGTCTGGCCGATCGTGGCGCTCAGGAAGCGTCGCCCACTGTCGGCCTGCAGCAGGCGGGCGGTGAGGCCGAGCGTCAGGTCATTGGCATCGCCGATCCGATCGAGGCCCACGAAGCGGTTGGCGCGAAACAGCGAAACCAGGTTCGGATCCGGGAGGCCGGAATCGAATAGTGGCAGTCCACGCTGGTCGCGGAATGGTACATAAACGTAATACAGGCGCGGTTCGAGCGTGATGAGGCGTGTGGCGCCGCGCCCCGAGCGGCGCTCGAGCCGCAGTGCGGTATCCAGCGTAATGACCGGCAGCGAGCGATTCGGGCTGGTGTTGCCGACCGAGCCGTCGGCCAGCTGGTAAGCGTTCAGCCGATAGCTGGTCAGATCCCATCCTGCGCTGGGCCGAAAATAGTAGCCTGGCCGCGCGAAAGCGAAGCTCATGCCCGGCTGTGCATGAGCGCGCCAGCCACGCACCGAATCGCGGCGCTGAAAGTCGACCAGCTCGGAATCGAGGTAACTGCCAACTCCCGAGCTGCCCAGCCAGCGCGCACTGGCCGTCAGGCGTGGCAACTGCGCGTAGGGGCGATCCTGTTGTGCCAGGCAGGCCCCCGAGGCCGGGTCGGGCAGCACTGGGCAACCAGGCAGCAGCGTCTGAAACTGCAGCACTTGGGCGCCGAGGCGCCAGATGTCATCGCGAAATCCAAGCTGCAGATCACGACGCAGGAAAGTCGTGCTCGTGGCCTGCGGGCCATTGCCGAAATCTTCGAAATAATGCGAGTCGCTGACGTTTTCAGCGTGCAGCAGGGCGCGCCACTGCCGCGGCAGGCGCGCGGACATCTTGACGCGCTCCCAGGCGCGATCCGCGCGCTCCAGTGTATCGACCGGGCGATAGTTGTGATCGTCCGGCAGATAGTTGAGCATCAGTGTGCCGCTGAAGGAGGGCTGCAGCAGGCGGTACTCGCTGCCCAGCTCGACGCCGCGGCGGGTCATGATCCGCGGCGTCAGGGTCAGATCGTGATTGGGGGCGATGTTCCAGTACCAGGGCACTGCCAGCGTGGCGCCGCTGGTACCTGAGCTGCCCAGGGTCGGAAACAGAAAGCCACTCTGGCGCGCACTGCTGAGTGGAAAGGAAATCCACGGCAGATAGACCAGCGTGACACCCTTGAATTTCACGCGCGTGCCGTGACCAACGCCACGCAGCGTCCTGGTATCGAGCGTGATGCGCCGGGCGCGCAACTCCCAGTCTGCCTTTCCCGGCGGGCAGGTCGTATACAGTACATTGCGGAGTTCAACGAGGTCAGGGCCACGCATCGCGATCGAGTCGGCCTGGCCGCGACCCGGGTGCTGCAGCATTTCAAATTGCGCGTGGCTGAACGCAGCGTTGCCACCGGCATAGTTGCCGGCGTCGCCCCGCAGGTGCAGATTTCCGTCGGTATAGCTCACCGCGCCGGTCAAACGGTAGTCGTCAGTCGCGGCGTTGTAGCGCAGGTGCCGGCCGCGCAGCTCTCGGGCGCCGACGCTGAAAGTCACCTCGCCACCGAGATCGAAATTGCCGTCGGCGTCAGTGTCCAGAAAAGCGTCGGGGCCGTCGGCTGTGAATCTGATCCCTTCGCTCAATGATGGCAGTGCTGGCAGCGCTGTGCTGGTGGGCCGTGGCGAGGCGTCGCCGGCTGCGCTATCGGTCGTCAGCAGGGTGGTGCACGCGGGGGTCGCCGCCTGCACTGCGGTGGCCAGTGCCGGCGACAGCAGGATAAAGCTCAGCAGTGCAGAGCAGCGCGGTGGGGCAATCATCTCGCCGGTCATTATAATGATTGCCGGAATCTCTACACGACAGGCGGACCATGAGCGTTGGTGATGCACGCATCGAGGACATGCGGGACTGGCTCGGCACCCTGGGCTGGCCGCGCGATTGCCGCCTCGAGCCAGCCTCGGCCGATGCCAGTTTTCGCCGTTATTTTCGTGTCTGGCGTGCGGATGGCGTCACCCGCGTGGTGATGGATGCGCCACCCGAAAAGGAAGACACGGGACCGTACCTGCGCGTCACCAGGCTGCTGGCCGCCTGTGGTGTGCATGTACCGGAGATTGACGCCGTCGACACCCAGCGCGGTCTGCTGCTGCTCGAGGATCTTGGCCAGGAGTCCATGCTCGCCCGGTTGCAGGGCGGTGGCGATGCCGATGAACTCTATGACGCGGCGCTGCAGGCACTGGCGCGCATTCAGTTGCACGGTGCGGCGGGCGCCGCCAGCCTGCCGCGTTACGATCGTGCGCAACTCGAGCGTGAGATGCAGCTGTTGCCGGCATGGTATTGCGCCCGCCATCTGCAGTTGCAGCCCGATGCGCAGGATGCCGCAGTGCTGGCGGAAGTTTTCGATTTTCTGGTGTGCGAGGCCTTGGCTCAACCCGTGGTGCTGGTGCACAAGGACTATCATTCGCGCAATCTCATGATCACGGCGAGCCGCAGTCCAGGCGTCATCGACTTCCAGGACGCGCTGGCGGGCCCGGTTGGCTATGATCTGGTCTCGCTGCTGAAAGACTGCTACATCCGCTGGCCGCGCGCGCGCGTGGAGCGCTGGGTCGGGGACTATCGCCAACGACTGCTGGCAGCAGGCGCACCGGCGGGCGAGGACGGCGCACAGTTCCTGCGCTGGTTCGACATGATTGGTCTGCAGCGCCACATCAAGGTGCTCGGCATCTTCGCGCGGCTGTTTTATCGCGATGGCAAGCCAGGCTACCTGGCTGATCTGCCTTTGACCCTGGACTACGTGCTCGACACCGCCGCCCGTTATCCGCAGCTGGGCCGGTTCGGCAGCTGGGCGCGAACGCGACTGGCACCAGGTTTGGCTGCTGCCAACGCCCGGGCGCTGGGCGGCGCGAGCACATGAAGGCCATGATCCTGGCGGCTGGCCGTGGCGAACGCCTGCGCCCGCTCACCGATCATACGCCCAAGCCGCTGCTCGAGGTGCGTGGCAAGGCGCTGATCGCCTGGCACCTCGAGGCCCTGGCGCGCGCTGGCGTGCGCGAGGTGATTATCAACCTGGCCTGGCTGGGCGCGCAGATTCGCGCCGCCCTGGGCAGCGGCGAGCGCTTCGGACTTGCCGTCCATTACAGCCAGGAACCGCCGGGCGCGCTGGAGGCAGGCGGTGGCATCCATCAGGCCCTGCCGCTGCTGGGCGCTGAACCATTCATGGTCGTCAATGGCGATATCCATACCGATTTTGACTACGCGGGTCTCAGGATCGCAGCGCATTCGCTCGCGCACCTGGTGCTGGTGCCCAATCCGGTGCAGCACCCGCGCGGCGATTTCTCATTGCTGCACGGCGACGTGCTCGAAGCGGGCGCCGCGCGTTTTACCTACTCCGGCATTGGCGTCTATCGCCCGGAATTCTTTGCGGATTGCGCGCCGGGCAGGTTTCCATTGCTGCCGCTGCTGCGCAAGGCCAGCGCCGCGCGGTGCCTGCAGGGCGAGGTGTTTCGCGGCCGCTGGCAGGACGTGGGCACGCCGGCGCGCCTCGCGGCACTCAATGAGGCGCCAGCCTGAGCTGGCGCTCCGGCCTGGCGTATCATTGCCCCATGTCCGAGATCAAAGGCATACCGGTAGTCGCCGAAGCGGCGCGTAGCGGCGAAAAATACCGCACGGCGCAGGGTTTTGCGGCCATCAAGGACGGCGTGCGCGCGCGCGCTGCGACGGGCGCCACCATGCTGGGTGATGCCGCGCCGGCGGCGCCGACTGGCAAGCCGCGTTGGCTCAAGGCGCCGATGGCGGCCGGCGCGGGTTTCGATTTCGTGCGCAGCACGGTGCGCGAACACCGACTCGCCACGGTGTGTGAAGAGGCCAAGTGTCCCAATATCGGCG
>JAYTUZ010000008.1:0-9027 GCA_043744295.1 Gammaproteobacteria bacterium
ATGTTCGCCGTACGCAGCGCCGCCTCCATCCGCCCCCGTTCGGCAATGGTGCGTGCCACGACCTGTTCAACATGGTGGGGATCGGCGAACGCGGCAATCGCGCCAGCCTGGGCCACATTGCTGACATTGAAAGCGGGACGAATGCGATTGAGCGCATCGGCCACCTCCGGGTGCGAGATGGCGTAGCCGATACGCATGCCGGCCAGTCCGTAGGCCTTGGACATCGTGCGCACCAGCACCAGGTTCGGGAATTCCTGCAGCCATTCGAGCGCGCCATCGCAGCCGCTCAGGCGCGAATATTCGTAGTAGGCTTCATCGAGAACGATCAGGGTGTGCGGCGGTGCGGCCGCAATGAAGGCGCGCAGCGCCGCGGCCTCGATCCAGGTGCCGGTAGGATTATTCGGGTTGGCGATGAACACCAGGCGCGTGTCGGCGTCGATCGCGCGCGCCATGGCGGCCAGATCGTGTCCGTAGTGCATGCTGTGAGTCGGACCCAGCGCCGGCGCTTCGATGCAGCGCGCCCCGGTGGCACGAATCACCAGCGGATAGATGGCAAAGCCGTACTGCGAGCACACGCCACTATGCGCGAGGGTCAGAAAGGTCTCGGCCAACAGCAACAGCAGCTCGTTGGAGCCATTGCCCAGCGTGAGCTGCGCGGGGCTGACGCGCAGAAAATCCGCCAGCGCGGCCTTGAGTTCGTGCGCGCTGCCGTCCGGATACAGCCAGACTTGCGCGAGCGCCTGGTGCATGGCCTGCAGCGCCGCCGGGCTTGGACCCCAGGGATTTTCATTGGAGGCCAGCTTGATGATGTCGTGCAGGCCATATTCGCGCTTGAGCTCGCCGATCGGCTTGCCGGGCACGTAAGGCGCAAGGCCGAGAACCGCCTTGCTGGCCAGGAGTCCGGGATGATCGGTCGCCGCGCTCACGCTACAGCACCGATCGCGGGTAGGAACCGATTATCCTGAACAGTGAAGCCCGCGACTTCAGGCTCTTGAGCGCACGCGCGACCTTGGGATCGCTGGCGTGACCTTCGATATCGATGAAAAACACGTAATCCCACTTGCGGCGGCGCGAGGGGCGTGACTCGATGCGCGTCATGCTGATGCCACTCCTGGCGAGCGGCTCGAGCAGGCGATGCAGGGCGCCGGGGGCATCGGTGCTGCTGCCGGACACCAGCAGCGTGGTCTTGTCGGCGCCACTGGCTGCCAGCAGCTTGCGGCCGATGACCAGGAAGCGCGTGGTGTTATCGCTGCGATCTTCAATTTCGGTCGCCAGCAGCTGCAGGCCATACACTTCCGCGGCGGTGTCGCCGGCGATGGCCGCCGTGCCTGCCTCGTCACGGGCGCGGCGCGCGCCTTCGGCATTGCTGCTCACTGCGACCCGCTCCACCGTCGGCAAATACTCATCCAGCCAGGAGCGGCACTGCGCCAGCGCCTGGGCATGCGCGCACACCCGTTCGATGCGCTCGAGCGCGCTCATGCGGCCCATCAGGCAGTGATGAATGCGCAGCTCCACCTCGCCACAGATGTGCAGCGGGCTGCCGAGGAAACGATCGAGCGTATTGGTGATCGTGCCTTCGGCGGAATTCTCCACGGCCACCACGCCAAAGTCGGCATTGCCGGCTTCAACTCCATGAAACACTTCATCACTGGTGGTCAGGGCCAGAGCCCGCACCGAATGGCCAAACTGCTTGTAGACTGCGGCCTGGGTATAAGTGCCTTCAGGTCCGAGGAACGCCACCTTTAGCGGCTCCTGCTGGGCGAGACAGGCGGACATGATCTCGCGGAACAGGCGCGCTATCTCTTCATTGCGCAGCGGTCCGCGGTTGCGCTCCAGCGCCTGGCGCAGCACCTGCGCCTCGCGCTCGGGCCGGTAGAAATCGACGGTATGGCCGTCGGCGTGCTTGGAAATGCCCACCTCCTGGGCCAGCAGCGCGCGACGATTCAGCAACTCGTGCAGCTGCATATCGAGCGCGTCGATGGCATCGCGCATCGCTGCCAGCGGAACGCTCTTGGCCTTGACGCTGCGACGCTTTGCCATGAATCCGTCCTCCTAGGGTAGCTGGTGGACGATGCGCGCCGAGAGCACGCCCTTGATCTGGCCGATCCGGCTGATCAGGGACTCATCGATCACGCCATCGGCATCGATCAGGGTGTAGGCGTATTCGCCGCGCGATTTATTGAGCAGATCGGCGATGTTGATGCTGGCGCTCGCCAGGCAGGTGGAAATCTGGCCCACCATGTTGGGTACGTTGCTGTTGGCAATGGCGAGGCGCATCGTGCCGGGTATGCGCGGCAACAGGGCCTCGGGAAAATTGACCGAGTTGCGGATGTTGCCGTTCTCGAGGAAATCGCGCAGCGTATCGGCCGCCATCGCAGCGCAATTGTCTTCCGCTTCACCGGTCGAGGCCCCCAGATGCGGCAGCGCTATGGCGCGCGGGTGGTTCTTGAGGGCATTGCTGGGGAAATCGCAGATGTAGGCGTGCAGATGGCCAGCATCGAGCGCCGCGACCACATCGGCTTCGGCCACGATCTGCGCGCGCGCAAAATTCAGCAACACGCCGCCCGGGCGCAGCAGCTTCAGGCGCGCGGCGTTCACCAACGCACGGGTCTGCTCGTTGAGCGGCACATGCACGCTGAGCATGTCAGAGCGTGCAAACAGGTCATCGAGCGAAAGCGCCTGCTGAACGCTGGATGAGAGCTGCCAGGCGCGTTGCACGGTAATCTGTGGATCGAAGCCGAGCACCTTCATGCCCAGCGCCTGGGCGGTGTTGGCCACCTCGACCCCGATGGCTCCCAGGCCAATGATGCCCAGGGTGCGGCCGGGCAGCTCAAAGCCGACGAAATCCTTCTTGCCCTTCTCGACCGCGAGGTCCAGTGCGTGATCGTCCCCTGTCAGTGAGCGGGCATAGTCCCACGCCTGGCAGATGTTGCGCGCCGCCAGAAACAGACCGGCCAGCACCAGTTCCTTGACCGCATTGGCATTTGCGCCAGGTGCGTTGAAGACCGGAATGCCGCGCGCGCTCAGGGCCGCGACCGGAATGTTGTTGGTGCCGGCGCCGGCCCGCGCGACCGCGAGCAGGCTGTCGGGAATGGCAAACTTATGCATGTCGGCCGAGCGCACCAGCACAGCGTGCGGCTGTGTCAGCCCGGAGGCGACTTCATAACGCTCGCGCGGCAGCTTCTCCAGGCCATGGACACTGATGTTGTCGAGCGTGAGGATGCGGTAACTCATGGCAGGCTCAGCCGTGGCGCCGGGCAAAATCGCGCAGGTAGTCCACCAGTGCCGCCACGCCGGCCAGCGGCATGGCGTTGTAGATGCTGGCGCGCATGCCGCCCACCGAACGGTGACCCTTGAGTTGCACCATATTCAGCGCCTGCGCACCCTTGAGGAATTCGGCATCGAGCGCCTCGTTGTGGAGCTTGAAAGGCACGTTCATCAGCGAACGGTCGGCTGGCGCAACGTGATTGGCATAGCACGAGGTGGAATCGAGATAGTCGTACAGCAGCGCGGCCTTCGTGCGGTTGTGCACTTCCATGGCAGCGAGCCCGCCCTGCCGCTTGAGCCACTGAAACACCAGACCGGCAATGTAGATGCCGTAACTGGGCGGCGTGTTGTACATCGAATCGTTTTCCGCCTGCTGCTGGTAGTCGAAGGCCGAAGGCGTGATCGGCAGGGCTTTGCCTATGAGATCGTCGCGCACGATGACAATGGTCAGTCCGGCCGGTCCAATATTTTTTTGCGCGCCACCGTAGATGAGGCCGTACTTCGACACATCGATTGGGCGTGACAACAGGTTGGATGACATGTCCGCGATCAATGGCACCTCGCCGGTGTCGGGTGTGTAGTGATATTCAACACCGCCGATGGTCTCATTGGCGCAGATGTGCACATAGGCCGCCTGGCGGTCGAGCTGCCAGCTGGCACGCGGCGGGATGCAGGTGAAGCTCTCCGCGGCGGAACTGGCGGCGACATTGACCTGGCAGTACTTGCCCGCTTCCTTGATGGATTTCTTCGACCACTCACCGCTGCAGATGTAGTCGGCGCCGCTGCGGCCGCGCAGCATGTTCATTGGCACGATGGCGTTCTCGCCGATCGCACCGCCCTGCATGAACAGCACCCTGTAGTTGGCGGGAATCGTCAGCAGTTCGCGCAGATCCGCCACGGCCTGGGCATAGATGCCCATGAATTCCTTGCCGCGGTGACTCATTTCCATTACCGACATGCCACTGCCATGCCAGTCGGTCATCTCATCACGAGCCTGTTCGAGCACCGCCAGCGGCAACGCGGCCGGGCCCGGAGAAAAATTGATAGCGCGCACGCGAGGCTCTATATGCCGGAAGTCGGACTGGTCTCGTCGGGGGACTCGGCCACACCGTTCTCTTCCAGCTCACCGCCCTCACCGACCTCGAGCGCCTCGACCCGCTCAATACCGGTGAGCCGCTCACCTTCGGCCAGGCGGATCAGGCGCACGCCCTGGGTATTGCGACCCACGACTGAAATATCACGCACCGGAGTACGCACCAGCGTGCCGGTCGAACTGATGAGCATGAGCTCATGGCCGCTCTCGACCTGCAGCGCCGCCACTGTGGCGCCATTGCGCTCACTGGTCTGCAGGGCAATGACGCCCTGCCCGCCACGACTGTGGCTGGGAAAATCTTCCAGCGGCGTGAGTTTGCCGTAGCCGGTCTCGGAGGCCGTGAGGATGTGTCCCTCGCCCAGGGCGATCAGCGCGATCAGCTGCTGATCGCCCGCCAGGCGCACGCCACGCACACCGGTGGCGTCGCGACCCATGGCGCGCACCTCGGCTTCGTGGAAGCGGATGGCCTTGCCGCCGCTGGTGCACAACAGGATCTCACGCTGCCCGTCGGTGAGCGCCACCCCGACCAGGCGATCCTCCGCGCGCAGATCGACGCCGATGATGCCGGAAGCCCGCGGCCTCGAGAAGGCCGACAGCGGCGTTTTCTTCACCGTGCCGAGACTCGTGGCCATGAACACGAAATGGTGCTCATCGAACTGCTTGACCGGCAGCAGCGCATTGATCTTCTCGCCGGCCTCGAGCGGCAACAGGTTGACGATCGGCTTGCCGCGCGACCCGCGCCCGGCCTGCGGCAGTTCGAACACCCGCAACCAGTACACCTTGCCGCGATTGGAAAAGCACAGCAGCGTGTCGTGGGTGTGGGCGATGAAGAACTTGTCGATGAAATCCTCATCCTTGACCGCGGTGGCCGACTTGCCACGCCCGCCGCGCCGCTGCGCCTGGTAGTCAGAGACCGGCTGCGCCTTGGCATAACCGGCGTGCGAGAGCGTCACCACGACATCCTGCGGTTCGATCAGGTCTTCGGTGGACAGATTCAGGTGATCGAGGCTGATCTCGGTGCGCCGCGCGTCGCCGTAGGCATCGCGGATTTCGACGATCTCGGCGCGGATCACCGCCGTGAGGCGCTCCGGGTTGGCCAGGATATCGCCCAGATCGACCACCCGCTCGAGCAGTTCGCGGTACTCGCCGACGATCTTGTCCTGCTCCAGGCCGGTAAGCCGGT
Organism: Gammaproteobacteria bacterium; assembly: GCA_043744295.1. GTDB lineage: Bacteria > Pseudomonadota > Gammaproteobacteria > Steroidobacterales > Steroidobacteraceae > FEN-1191. The sequence continues at coordinate 5,544 of JAYTUZ010000008.1, forward strand.
GCAGGCGCATGTCGAGAATGGCCTGCGCCTGGACTTCACTGAGCCGATAGCCGTGCGCACCCAGACCGAACTCTGAGGCGAGGCCATCCGGCCGCGTGGTGGTGGCGCCAGTGCGCTCGAGCAGCGTGGCGACCACGCCGGGCGACCAGTCGCGCGCCATCAGCGCGACGCGCGCCGCCAGCGGATTGGCGGCGGCCTTGATCAGCGCAATGATGGCGTCGATGTTGGCGAGCGCTACACCCAGACCCTCCAGCACGTGGGCGCGTTCGCGCGCCTTGCGCAGATCGTAGATCGTGCGCCGAGTCACCACTTCACGGCGGTGGCGCAGGAAGTGCTCGAGCATTTCGCGCAGGCCCATGAGCCTGGGCTGGCCGTCAGCCAGCGCGACCATGTTGATGCCGAACACGGTCTCCATCGGCGTCTGCGAGTAGAGCTTGTTGAGGAGGATCTCGGCGACTTCGCCGCGCTTGAGCTCGATCACGACGCGCATGCCGTCCTTATCGGATTCGTCACGCAAGCCATCAGCGGCAATGCCATCGATCAGCTTCTCGCGCACCAGGTCGGCGATGCGTTCGATCAGGCGTGCCTTGTTCACCTGATAGGGCAGCTCGGTGATGATGATCGCCTGGCGGCCGGCGCGCCCATCGATCTCCTCGATCGTAGCGCGCGCGCGCACCGAGAGCCGGCCGCGGCCGGTCTTGTAGGCAGTGGCAATCTCCAGGGCGCCATTGATGATGCCGCCGGTCGGGAAATCAGGACCCGGCACGTGCTGCATCAGCCCGGAGAGGGTAATGCCTGGATCGTCGAGCAGCGCCAGGCAGGCATTGGCGATCTCGGTGAGATTGTGCGGCGGAATGTTGGTGGCCATGCCCACGGCAATGCCAGAGGAGCCATTGACCAGCAGATTCGGGATGCGCGTGGGCAGCACCGCCGGTTCACGTTCCGACTCGTCATAGTTGGCGACGAAATCGACCGTCTCGCGGTCGATGTCGGCCATCAACTCGTGGGCGATCTTCGACATGCGCACTTCGGTGTAACGCATGGCGGCCGGCGAATCGCCATCGACCGAGCCGAAATTGCCCTGGCCATCGACCAGGATGTAGCGCATGGAAAACGGCTGCGCCATGCGCACCATGGTGTCGTAGACCGCCGTGTCGCCGTGCGGGTGATACTTGCCGATGACATCGCCCACCACGCGCGCCGATTTCTTGTAGGGCTTGTTGTATTCGTTGCCGAGCTCACGCATCGCATGCAGGACGCGCCGGTGCACGGGCTTGAGGCCATCGCGCACATCGGGCAGCGCCCGACCTACGATCACACTCATGGCGTAGTCGAGATACGACTGGCGCATCTCGTCTTCCAGGTTGACCGGCAGTATTTCCCTCGCGATTTCCGTCATGGACAAACCCTTGTTTTTAGCCGCGAAATTCTAACACAGTGAGGCCGGAATCCGGCAGGGCCGTTATACTGCCTACCCCCAAGCTCGCAGGCCGCCAGCCCAAGACTACCGCCATGATTGCAGCGCCCAATGTCGATGCGGTGGAACTGAGCAAATTTGATGCGCTGGCACACCAATATTGGGATGCGCACGGTCCTTTGCATACCCTGCACAGCCTCAACGTGCCGCGCACTGCCTATGTGGCGCGGCGCGCACAGCTGGCTGGCGCGACGCTGGCCGATATCGGCTGCGGCGGCGGATTGCTGGCTGAATCGCTCGCGCGCCTGGGCGCACGCGTCACCGCCATAGATCTGTCGGCCGCCATGATCGAGGTCGCGCAGCTGCATCTGGCCGAGTCGGCACAACTGCAGGCGCCGGCGCTGCCGGTCGACTATCGACGGATGTCAGTCGCCGAACTGGCGCGCACCGCGCCGGCGCAATTCGCTGTGGTGTGCTGCATGGAACTGGCAGAGCATGTGCCCGATCCTGGCGCCCTGCTCCACGATCTGGCGCGTTTGCTGCGGCCCGGCGGTGCGCTGTTCATCTCCACCATCAATCGCAATCTGCGCTCATTCCTGGGCGCCATTGTCGCTGCCGAATATCTGTTGAACCTCCTGCCGCGCGGGACCCATGAATATGCGCGCCTGATTCGTCCCGCCGAACTGGCACGCGCGGCGCGCCGTGCCGGTCTCGAACTGCGCGATCTGCAGGGGTTGCACTACGATCCGTTGACACGCCAGAGCCGGATTGCGGCCCGCCCGGACATCAACTACATCGCCCATTTTGTCCTGCCCGCCGGCGCCGCGGTGCCGGCATGATCGGTACGGCGCGCGCTGCCCTGTTCGATCTGGATGGCACGCTGCTCGATACTGCCCCGGACATGGCGGCGGCACTCAACCTGTTGCGCGCTGAGCAAGCACTCGATCCGCTGCCCTTCGCCGTGGTGCGCCCGCAGGTATCCAATGGCGCCATCGCCATGGTGCGCACTGCTTTTCCGGAAACTGAGGGCGATGAATTCGAACGGCTGCGCGAGCGCTTCCTGGAGCTGTATCGCGCCAACCTGGCCGTGCACACACGCTTGTTTACGGGTTTTGAATCGGTACTGACCCGTATCGAGCAGTGCGGGGTTCCCTGGGGCATAGTCACCAACAAGCCAGCGTGGCTGACCGAACCGCTGCTCGAAGCGCTGGAGCTGCGCCAGCGTGCGGGCTGCGTGCTCAGCGGTGACTCCCTGCCCGAACGCAAACCGCACCCACGACAGCTGCTAGTGGCGGCCGAGCAGCTGGGCCTGGCGCCAGCGCAATGCGTATACGTCGGCGATGCGCTGCGCGACGTCCAGGCGGCCAACGCGGCCGGCATGTGCGCCCTGGGGGCGCAATTTGGCTATCTCAATCCCGCCGACGAGCCGCACCGCTGGCCGGTCGCCGGCTGGCTGGCAACGCCGCAGGATCTGCTGCCCTGGCTGGATCTGCGCCAGGGGTCCGGGCGGCTCGCAGCAGCGGCGCCGCAATGAGCAGCACTGAACTGTGGCTGGTATTGGCAGGTATTGCGGCCGGCGTGGCCGTCTGCCTGCTGCTGGTCTGGATCCTCACCCGCCGGCAGCACAGCGCCGCCGCCAACATGGAGGCGCAGTTGGGCGCCAGTTTTGCGCAACTCGCCAACAACGCCCTGCGCCACAACAGCGATCACTTCCTGACTCTGGCGCGCGAGTCCTTCGCGCGCGAGCAGTCCGCCGCCCAGAGTGCGCTGCGTGAGCGCGAGAGCGCACTTGGACAAATGGTCGAGCCGATTCGCAAGGCACTGGAAAAGAGCGAACAACAGCTCGCTGGCATGGAACGCGAACGCCGTGATGCGTTCACGAGTCTGCGCACGCAGATCGAGCAGCTGACGCTCGGCCAGGGGGCCCTGCAACGCGAAACACGCAATCTGGTCGGGGCGCTGCGTCGCCCGGAGGTACGCGGCCGCTGGGGTGAATTGACCCTGCGCCGCGTCGTGGAACTCTCCGGCATGTCGGCGCACTGCGATTTCACCGAGCAGGCCAGCGTG
>JAYTUZ010000009.1:0-2707 GCA_043744295.1 Gammaproteobacteria bacterium
GCCAGTACGGGCAACGGCAGCACCCTGATGAAGGCAATGTTGATGAGCAGGTAGAACGCCGCCAGCAATAGCGTCCCGCCGATGATGGCTCGCGGCAGCGTTCGAGCGGGATCGGTACATTCCTCAGCGACATAGATTGCGCCGTACCAGCCGTCGAAGGTCTGGAGCACAGAGCGCAGCGCCATGACGATCGCCGCAACCATCGCCATGGACATCAGCGGCAGCGAGACGGCGGAATTTGCGGGCGCCGCGCTGGACAATGCTGGCGCTGGCGGTGTGATAAAGCAGCCGATCACCACCATCAGCAGCATGAGCCCTACCGTAAGGGAGATGACGCTGGTTACGGTCCGGCCCAGTCGCAGGCCAACCCAGTGCAGGCCGGTGAATACGCCCAGTATGGCGAGCGCGGCAAGCAGATTGTGTGCCGCCGCGGGCGCCCAGAGCGCACCCAGAAATGCTGCGGCGGCGATGGACTGGAAGGCGATCGCGGAGATGTTGACGATCCAGTCGCTCCAGCCTATCAAGAAGCCGCCGCGGTCACCGAAGGCGCGGCGGGCGTAGACGTAGAATCCGCCCGCCAGCGGGATCATCGCTGCCAATTCGGCCACCGCCACAGCACCCAGCAATGCATACAGGCCGCCGAGGATCCAGAACAGCACCACCAGGTGCGCATCGCCCAGCGCGCCCGCCAGCGTGCCGGGGAGCCGCAGGATGCCGACACCAACGGTGTTGCCAAAGACCAGGGCGAGGCCAAAGCCGAGTCCGAGAATCTTCTGCAGGGGGCGCTCGGCGGCAATTGTCATTGTTCTGCCAGTGTTGAGTGTCGCCGTTTCAGCATGCCCGCAAGACCTTGTACCGACAAGCACTATCTGTAACCCGGACGCCTGCGTGGCAATAGCCAGGGCGATTGTTCGAATCTCACCCTCGCTGCGAGGTTTTAGCTACTCTGCGCGCCATAGCGGCAGCGGAGTGAGGGCTGTTCATGGACAAGATGCTGATTGCTGTTCTTGCGGCTGCACTCCTGGCTTCACCCAGCTCCGCATCCGCTGCCAGCCTGGGCGTGCTCGTTCCTGTGCAACAAGGCGAGGAGGTTGCGATGAAGCCCAGCCCCGGCGGCCGGGCGATGCCGGTTTTTCAGGCAGCACCCAACAGTGCGCTGCGTCGATCTATGATCAGGGAATCACAGCGCGGCACCGTCGCCTTTGTGCTGAAGCTCGATGAGCAGGCGCAGCGCCTCAGCGGGCAGATGGCGCAGCCGACCTGGTTGCTGCTGACCGAAGAAGAGGGCGGCTTCGCCAAGCGCGGCTTCTGGTTGCGCGAGCACGGCCGCGATCGCTATGTCGATCAGCCCTACGTGGCGCTCGTGGTCGATGCCGACTCGATCGCTGATGGCAGTTTCGAAGAGATCTTTGCCCACGAGACTGGCCATGTATTGCTGCGCCGCTTGCTCGCCAGGTTTCCGGCCGGCATGTCGCGGGCGAATCATGGCAGCCTGACTATTACCGATGATCCGACTGCTTTTGACGAGGGGTTCGCGATTCATTTCCAGGGCTTGTCGCGCCTGCTGACGCTCAACCGCGCGCTCCAGCATCTGGACAGGCAGGAGCTGCATCCGGACTCGCCCCTGTTGCCGCTCCTGGCGCAGAGCTGGTTGACGACCGATCCGCCACAGGGGAAGCGGTTCGTGAAGCTATTCGTGGAAACCACCTACGGGGCGACGATCGAGCGTGCCTTGCCGCAAGCAACCATGGAACTGGCGCAGATCGGACGCCTCGGCAAACAACAGGCTTTCGTAGAGCATCTGCAGCCGGCTCGCGCGCAGCTGGCTGCACTCATTGAGCAGGTCAACCAGCAGCCCGTCATGCTGACTGCCGGGCTGGGTCCGGCATTGTGGATTGCAGTCACGGAATCGCTGGTCCTCAATCTCAATACCGCAGAGGCCGATCAACTGGTTGCGCTCGACGCTTCCCTGGCTGAGTGGGGCGGCAAGATCGTGGTGGAACGCGATGCGCATGGTCCCTACGGCAGTCTCGGCGATCTGGTGCAGCGCGCCGGTATGCCGGAGTCAATCGCTGTCAAAATCCGCGACATGGCGGCGACGGCAATCAGGCTTGGCAGCTATCCGCGCCTGTAATGGGCGGCGCCCCGAAAACTCTGACATGCCGCAAGCCTCTAATGACCGCCGTCATTCTGCTCGGCGGTCTCCTTCTCAGCCAGCCAGTCTTCCGGGCGACTCGGTGGCAGGCGCCGCGCATGGTAGGCGTAGATCGGCAGGCCGAGCGCAACGATGCCGAGGCCGGCGAGTGCTCGACCTGGTGTCGCGACCAGGGTGTTGATCATCAGGCAGGCCGTGGCCAGCAGAAACAGCGCCGGCACGATGGGATAGCCCCATACGCGGTAGGGCCGCACAGCGTCGGGCAGCTTGCGGCGTAGCACGTAGACGGCGGCCACGGCTAGCCCGTTGAACAGCAACAGCACGAAGACAATCAGGTCCGTGAGGATGTCGAATGTGCCGGAGAAGGCAAAGCCGATCGCGCAAGCGCCCACCAGCAGCACGGCATGGGTGGGTACGCGCGCCCGCGGCGAGATCGTGGCAAACAGGCGCGGCAGCAGGCCGTCGCGCGCCATCGCGAAAGGCATGCGAGCCACGGCGAGGGTCGTTGAATGCAGCGCCCCGAACGACGACAGCATCATGCCGACTGTCAGC
>JAYTUZ010000010.1:0-34965 GCA_043744295.1 Gammaproteobacteria bacterium
CTGGCGGCGAGCTGCGCGGCAATCAGCGATTTTTCCTGCAGTGCCGTGGTCGGACAGGCTTCGACGCAGGCACCACAGGACACGCACTCGGAATCAAGAAAACTCTGGCCCTGGCTCGCCGCCACGCGCGAGGCAAAGCCACGCCCCTCGATGGTCAGCGCCAGCGTGCCCTGCACTTCATCGCAGGCGCGCACACAGCGTGAACAGACGATGCAGGCATTGGGATCAAAGGTGAAATAGGGGTTGCTCTCATCCTTGGGCAAGCCGGCATGGCAGGCGGCCTGCGCGCCATAGGGCGAAGTCGTGACGCCCAGCGACTGGGCCATGTCACGGATCTCGGTGCGATAGGGCGCGCTCGCGGCAATCAGCGCGGCCGGATGATCGGACAGATAAAGCTCCATGACACCGCGGCGCAGCTCACTGAGGCGCTGCGACTGGGTATGGATCTTCATGCCTTCGGCAACCTGGGTGGTGCACGAGGCCGGAAAACCCTTGCGACCCTCGATCTCGACCAGGCACAGCCGGCACGAGCCGAAGGCCTTGAGGTTGTCGGTAGCGCACAGCTTGGGGATGCGGGTGTTCAGGGCCGCCGCGGCGCGCATGATTGACGTGCCCTCGGGCACGGTGGTGGCGAGGCCATCAATCTCCAGCGACACCGAGCGCGTCGCTACGCTCGCTGGGGTACCGGCATCGACATGATCAAGCGCGTGCATGCTGACTTCCTCGAAATTATGGTCGCGGTCTCAGAAAATCTTCGCGAAAATGTTTTACCGCGCTGCGCACCGGGAAGGGCGTCATGCCACCCAGGCCGCACAGCGAGCCTTCGGTCATCGTGTCGCACAGGCTCTCAAGCTGCCGCAACTGCGCCTCGCGATCCACACCGCGCAACAGCCGATCAATGACTTCGACCCCGCGCGTCGAACCGATGCGACAGGGCGTGCACTTGCCGCACGATTCGACCGCGCAGAATTCCATCGCATAGCGCGCCATCTGCGCCATGTCGACCGTATCGTCAAAAGCGACGATGCCGCCGTGACCCAGCAACGCACCCACGGCGCTCAGGGCTTCATAGTCAATGAGCGTGTCGAATTGTTGTTCGGGCAGATAGGCGCCCAATGGCCCGCCGATCTGCACGGCGCGCAGCGGCCGACCGGAGGCTGAACCACCGCCGTAGTCGTACAGCAGTTCGCGCAGGCTGACGCCAAAGGCCAGTTCGACTAGGCCGGGACGCTTGAGATTGCCGGCCAGTTGTATCGGCAGGGTACCGCGCGACTTGCCGATGCCGTAATCGCGATAGTGCGCGGCGCCGTGCTGCAGGATGGTGGGCACGGTGGCGAGCGAAATGACATTGTTCACCACAGTGGGCTTGCCAAACAGTCCCTTGACTGCAGGCAACGGCGGGCGCACCCGCACTTCACCGCGACGGCCCTCGAGGCTTTCAAGCATCGAGGTTTCTTCGCCGCAGATGTAGGCACCGGCCCCGAGCCGCACTTCCAGATCGAAACGGTGAGCGCTGCCCAGCAACTGCGCCCCCAGATAATGCTGCTGGTAAGCCCGTGCGATCGCTTCATTCAGGATTTTGTGGGCGTGCGGATACTCCGCACGCAGATAGATGTAACCCTGGGTAGCGCCGACCGCGAGCGCAGCGATCGTCATGCCCTCGATCAGCAGATAAGGGTCGCCTTCCATCAGCATGCGATCGGCGTAGGTGCCGGAATCGCCCTCATCAGCATTGCAAGTGATGAATTTCTGTGTGGCCGCAGTATCGAGCACCGTGCGCCACTTGATGCCGGTGGGGAAAGCCGCCCCGCCCCGGCCACGCAGCCCGGAGTCAGTGACACACTGCACGATCTGCGCCGGCTCCATGCCCAAAGCGCGCTGCAAGCCCTGAAAGCCACCGTGCGCCAGGTAGTCGCCGATGTCGACGGGGTCAATCACGCCGACGCGCGCAAACGTCAAACGGTTCTGCTTGATCAGATAGGGATGCTGCGCCGTCGCGCCGAGGAACAGTGCGTGCGCCTTGCCACTCAGAAAGCCTGCGGTGAACAGGCCGGCAACATCCTTGACGCTCACTGGTCCATAGGCGACGCGCCCCTGCGGCGTCTCCACCTCGACCAGCGGCTCGAGCCAGTAGAGTCCGCGCGAACCGTTGCGCCTGATGGTGACGTCCAGACCTGCTTTCTGCGCCTGCGCGGCCATGGCCTGCGCGACCTGTTCTGCGCCGAGCGCCAGCGCTGCGGCATCGCGCGGCACATAGACCACCGTGCTCATGTGCGCTCCCGGCACTGGGCCAGCAACTCGTCCAGGCGCGCCGGGGTCACGCGCCCATGCAGTTCATCATCGATCATCACTGCCGGTGAACAGGCGCAGGCACCGAGGCAATACACAGCTTCGAGGGAGATGGCGCCGTCACTGCTGGTCTCGTTGAAGCCAATGCCCAGATTCCGCTGCGCCTGCTGTTCCAGCGCCGTGCCATTCATGGCCTGACAGGATTCGGCCCGGCAGATGCGCACGGTATGCCGCCCCGGCGGCGAATGACGAAAGTAATGGTAAAAACTGACCACACCGTGCACTTCGGCGCGCGACAGGTTCAGGCCCTGCGCCACCAGCGGTATGGCATCACTGGGAATGAACCCCAACTCGTCCTGGATGGCGTGCAGGACCAGCAGCAATGGGCCGGGTTGCTGACCCAGGCGCGCGACAATGGCGTTGATGCGATCGTTCATTCCGGTCCAACCCGCAGATATTATGGTGAGTCGCCGGCGCGCGCAGAAAGCCGGCGCGCACCCGCAACCCCGGGCATTTTCGCACAGCTGGAAGGCATCGCCACGCCCGTTCCATTATCGCTCAGCCCAGGGTGACGTGGCCGCTTTATCGACTAATTTGCTGGCTGACAGGGCGGGCAACGACCGCCGGCTGGTAAAAAGCGCTGACGCATCGCCCCGGACTATCCTGCCGCCCGCGCCGGGCGCATACAGCAATGCAGTAATATCGCCGCATCGTGCCCGTGAGTCGCCAACAAGATGGTTGAAGTATCGGCTTATGATCGGCTGCGCCTCGATGACGCGCAGTTGTGCGCATTGCTGGCCACCGGCCGCGCGCGCCGCGAATTGCAGGCGGTATTCGGGCATGGCGACTATGCGCTGCTGGCAGCGCTGGCGCAGCGCGCCGCGCGGACCAAAGCCCGCGCCTACGCCCCGGTCTATCTGCTGCCCGGCATCATGGGCACGCAGCTGGGCCTGGCACGCACCGCCCCGCTGCCGCCGGATCTGCTGTGGATCGATCCACAGGACATCATCGCTGGCCGACTCACGCGGCTGCGGCTTGGCGATGCCGTGGCTGGGTCCGCTGCCGGCCAGCTGCTGACGCTCGGCGCGATTCCCTACACCTATCTGGCGCTGCAGCTGCGCCTGCGGGCTGCGGGCTTCACGGTGATCGTGCATCAATACGACTGGCGCCACAGCCTGATTGATCTGGCCGCGCAATTTGCCGCGCGCGTGCGTGCCGACGGAGCCGCGCAGGTCATGATTGTTGCGCACAGCATGGGTGGCCTGATTGCGCGCGCCGCCATGGCGCTGCCCGGGATGCAGCGGGTAGAGCGACTGATTGCGCTGGGAGTTCCCCATGGTGGCTCGTTTGGCGCCGTGCAGGCACTGCGCGGCACCTACCCGGTGGTACGCCGACTGGCAGCGCTTGATCGCGAGCACGATGCCGAGGCGCTGGCGACGCAGGTTTTTGGCTGCTTTCCAAGCCTGTATCAACTGCTGCCACCACTGCAGCGGCCCGATCTGCTCGACCCGGCGACCTGGCCCCAATCGGGTCCACGCCCGGATACCACACTGCTGCAACAGGCGCGCGGCTTTATCGCCAGTCTGCCACCGACCGACCCGCGCTATTGCGCCATCATCGGCCGTGGGCAACGCACAATTACCGACCTTGCTGTCGCTGCCGATGATTTCCATTACGGGATCAGCGAGGCCGGCGACGGCACCGTGCCACTTGAGTCTGCCTACCTCGAGGGATGCGCAAATTATCAGCTGCGCTGCGAACACAGTGCGCTACCGCGCAGCGCCACGGTGGCACGGGCCCTGGGCGAACTGCTGAGCGGCGGCCACACGCGCGCGCTCGCAACGGCGAGCGTAGCGGCTACGCCTGCGACAACAGCGCCGCGCCGCAGCGTGGTCAGTGACCAGCAACTGCGCACCACCTGGATCGGCAAAGTAAACTGGCGGCAACTTACGCCTGCGGCGCGGCGCGAGTATCTGAATTGCCTCAATCAATCGCCGCCGCAGTACGCGGCGCCCCGGCGCAAGGCGGTTCGCGCTTGAGCGCGCGAGCCGTTACGCCGCTGGCCGTCCCCGCCAATGGCGGACCGGTTTCAATCGTCTGGTTTGGCCAGGATCTGCGCCTCGCGGACAACCCGGCGCTGAGCGCTGCACTGCAACGCGGTGGCGTGGTCATCCCGGTATACATCGACAGCAGCAGCGAGGTAGCCGGCTGGCCGCCAGGCGCAGCGAGCCGCTGGTGGCTGCATCGTTCGCTCAGGAGTCTTGACGCCTCGTTGCGGGCGCGCGGCTCGCGACTGATCGTGCGCCGCGGACCTGCCCTGCATGAACTGCAGTCGCTGTGCCGCGAGTGCGGCGCCGATGCCTGTTATTGGAATCGACGCTACGAACCCGCCACGCGCGAACGCGATAAGTTGATCAAGCAGACACTACGCAGCGCTGGCTTGATTGCCGAGAGCCGCAATGCCACGCTGCTGGCCGAGCCCTGGGAGCTGCTCACCCAGAGTGGTGGTGCCTACCAGGTCTACACGCCATTTCGACGCCGCTTGCTCGCACATATCAGGCCGGCCACGCCCACGCCGGCAGCGGCGCAGATTCCGGCACCACGACAGTGGCCCAAATCGCTCACCGTGGCACAGCTGCACTGGCTTCCGGCGACCAAGTGGTACCAGGGCATGGCCGCAGCGTGGCGCCCCGGCGAGACGGGCGCCGCACAAAGGCTGCAGGATTTTGTCGCCTCACCGTTGATTCACTATGCACAGCGACGTGACCAACCGGGCATCGAGGGTACTTCGCGACTCTCGCCGCACCTTCATCATGGCGAGCTGTCAGCGCGCCAGGTCTGGCACGGCGTACTGCACGCCACTGGCGCAGGTAGCGACGCTGCGGACCCGCGCTGCGAGAAATATCTCGCCGAACTCATCTGGCGGGAATTCTCTTATCACCTGCTCTATCATTTTCCGCATACGCCTGAGGCGCCACTGCGTGCCGGGTTCGCGCGTTTTGCCTGGCTTGAAGACGTTAGCGCCCTGCGTGCCTGGCAGACCGGCATGACCGGCGTGCCGCTCATCGATGCCGGGATGCGCCAACTGTGGACCACCGGCTGGATGCACAATCGGGTGCGCATGGTGGCGGCATCGTTCCTGGTGAAAAATCTTCGTCAATCCTGGCAATCCGGCGCACGCTGGTTCTGGGACACGCTGGTCGATGCCGACCTCGCCGCCAACACCCAGGGCTGGCAATGGGTCGCCGGCTGCGGCGCCGATGCAGCTCCCTATTTTCGCGTTTTCAATCCAGTGACACAGAGTCGAAAGTTTGATCCGCAGGGCCATTACCTGCGCCGCTGGCTGCCGGAGCTGGCGCGGCTGGCCGATGCCCAGCTGCATGCGCCCTGGCTGGCGGACGCGGCGCAACTGCGCGCCGCCGGCGTCACGCTTGGTACGAGTTATCCCCGACCCATTGTCGACCTGCAGAACTCGCGCGTTGCGGCACTGCAGGCCTACCGGCAAATGCGCACCTCAGCATAGCGGCTTTGCGCGCCGGCCACCGCCGGCGTAGCATCGCCGCACTACTGCCACGAGGTCACGGCCATGAATACGACGCCTCAGACTCTGAAGATTGCCAGTGTCTCGCGCCGCGAACTGCTGCTGGCCTCAGCCGGGGTCGCAAGCCTCGGCGCATTGGGATGCGCCAGCGTGGCCAGTTCCAAAGGCTCGGCACCAGCCGCGCCGCTTGCTGCCGCAGCGCCGGCCATGGCGCCTGCCGTGGCCGCAGTTCCGGTGCCCAGCGGTCCCTTCACGCTGCCGCCGCTCCCTTATGCCGACAACGCACTCGACCCGCTGATTTCTTCGCAGACGCTCGGCTTCCATCATGGCAAGCATCACCAGACCTACGTCAATAACCTGAACAAGGCCGTGGCCGGGACGCCGCTGGCCGGGATGGCGCTCGAGAAGATCATTGCCACTACCGCCGGTGCAGCCGACCAGCTCGCGGTCTACAACAACGCCGCGCAGCACTGGAATCACAGTTTTTACTGGCAGAGTCTGCGCGCCCAGGGCGGCGGCCTGCCACCGTTGCTGCTGCGGCAGAAAATCGAAGCGGCGTTTGGCAGTCTGGAAGGATGTCGCAAGGAAATGCTGGCGGCCGCCACTTCGCAGTTTGGCAGCGGTTGGGCCTGGCTGGTGCTCGATGGTGGAAAGCTGGCCGTGACCAAGACCGGCAATGCCGATTCGCCGCTGACGCGCGGGCAGAAGCCGCTGCTGACCATCGATGTGTGGGAACATGCCTACTATCTCGACTACCAGAATCGCCGTGCCGACTACGTCGCTGCGGTATTCGATAAATTACTGAACTGGGAGTTCGCCGCCAGCAATCTGGCCGCCAGCTGAACTGGCGGCGCGCGCCAGCGCCGCGCCCAGCGTCTCGCCCTCGGCAATGATCGCGGTGCCGATCGCAACGGTCACCGATTCGACGCTCTGCTGCGCATCCTGGCGGCGGATGCGGCAATTCTCGACATCGCGACGCACGTGCTCGGCAACTTCGGCCGCGGCTGTCGGGGTCGCGCCAGCCAGCAGCAGCAGGAAGGTGCCGCCGCTGTCGCGCGCCGCCACCGTGCTCGCCGTGCCGGCCGGCTGCAACAGTTGCGCCACCGTGGTCAGCACACGATCGCCGAGCAGGTGCCCGTAGCTGTCGACAATCTGGCGAAACTGATTGACTTCCACCCGCAGCAGCGCGCCCATCGGCAGGCCGCGCGGGTAGCTGCTGGCCACGTGCTGCTCGAGTCCACGCCGATTGAGCAGGCCGGTGAGCGGGTCGAGCTGCGCCAGGCCCACGACGGTGTCCATCTCGGTGTGCAGGCGCTGCGCCTCCTGGACACTGTGCTGCAGGTTTTGCTGCAGATCACTGGTGCTGCCCAGGACCCTGGTCGTGTCATCCAGCAGGCCATGTACCAGTTCGGTGATGGCTTCAAGGCTGGGGTCGCGCTGCAGGCGATTCTGGTATTCACCCAGGCCGTCGTTGTAGCGGCCCACTTCAACGCCGGCGGATTTCGTGGCGGCGGTCACTTCCTCGACAACTTTCTGGATTTTGGCGCGCAGCCGCATCGAGGATTCGATATCGCGCATCGCCACGTGGCGATCGAACAGTTCCTGGATATCGCCATCGCCCAGCTTGCGCCCCGTGGCGATGAGCGCATCGACGGCGGCCTTGAGCGCCTGATTGGCACCCGCGGCATATTCGTACCAGACCGCGTAGCTTAGCGGATGAAAGCCGGCCGAATGGCGCGACATCATCGGCAGCACCATGCGCAGCAGCTCGGCGGTCTGTTCCCGGTTCTCGCTATAACGCATGCTGGGTCGTGGCTGGCGCCTCAGGCGCGCAGTGCCCGCTCCGCGACGCCGATCAGTGCGGCAAACGCCGGCGGACCGTGCTGCTGTCCCTGCAGCAGAGCCAGAAAATCCTGCAGCACCATGGGTTCGCCGAACAGGCGCCCCTGCGCCTGATCGCAACCCCATTCGCGCAGTGGCTGCACCTGTTGCGGCACTTCAACACCCTCGGCCACCACTTCCAGCCCCAGGCCGTGCCCCATATCGATGATGGTGCGCACCAGGGTCGCGTCGGCCGGATCGTCGGCCAGGTCGCGCACGAACGATTGATCGATCTTCAGCGTGCCGATCGGAAACTGCTGCAGCGCCGAGAGCGAAGAGTAGCCGGTGCCAAAGTCATCGATCGACAGATGCAGCCCCAGGTCCGAGAGCTGATCGAGCATCTGCACGGTGCGGCGCGGATCGGCCATCAGCGTGGTTTCGGTGATCTCGAGCTCGAGGCTCTGCGGCGGCACCTTGTGGCGTTCAAACACCGCACGGCAATTGAGTATGAAGCTTGCCTGGCGCAACTGCTTGAGCGACAGATTGAGCGCGATGCGCCCCGGATCGCTGACCGAAGCACGCAGCAGGTTCAGATCCAGGCAGACCCGCTCCAGCACCCACTCGCCGATGACGTTGATGAGATTGTTCTCTTCCGCCAGCGGAATGAACTGCGCCGGCGGAATATCGCCGTGGCCCGGCAGGCGCCAGCGCAATAGCGCCTCGGCACCGACGATGCGGCCATCGCGCAGGTCAACCTTGGGCATGTAGCGCACTACGAACTCATTGCGTTCGACCGCGCGGCGCAGTTTGCTCTTGAGCATCAGCCGCTCGACCGCGGCGGCGTTCATCTCCTGCGAATAGAACGCAAAGGTGTTGCCGCCATTCTGCTTGGAGTAATACATGGCGGCATCGGCGTTGCGGATCAGGTCGATGACGTTGTCGGCATCGCGCGGGCAAAAGGCCACGCCGATGCTGACCGTCAGGAATACTTCCTGCTGACTGATATGAAAGGCCGCGCCGGCGCTATCGAGCACGGTGCGCGCCAGCTGCGCCACCTGTTCACCGGCTTCTTCCGCATCGCCGCTGAGGCCGTCCACGAACAGCGCAAACTCATCGCCGGCCAGCCGGCCGAGCACCGCATCGCTGCTCAACACGCGGGTCAGCCGCTCGGTGAGCACTTCCAGCACACGATCGCCCGAAGCGTGACCGAAAGTATCATTGACCTCCTTGAAGCGATCCATGTCGACGTACAGCAGGGCCACGCCCTGGCCGACGCGCCGCGCGCGGGCGATGGCCTGTTGCAGCAGGTGCTGGAACTGCATGCGATTGGGAATCTTGGTGAGCGCGTCGTAGCGCGCCAGGTAACGGATGCGCCGCTCGGCGCGCTTGCGCTCGGTGATATCGCGGGCCACGTAGATGTCGCCGGCGAACTGCGCGTCGGTGGTTGCCACGGTCGAGACCACGAACGACACCGGGATGGTCTGGCCGGTCTGCGTGCGCAGCACCGTTTCCCCCGCCTCGCGCGCGGCCTGCACCGGATCGACACCGCTCTCGGGCGTCCGGGCGAGCAGCTCCCTGACGTTCATGCCGGTCAGTTCGGCAGCATCCAGGCCGGTGAGGCGCTGCGCCGCGTCGTTGACGATGCGAATTGCACCATCGGGTGCCGCCACGAACACGCTGTCACTCATGCTATTGAGCACACTGTGCAGGTAGTCGCGTCGATAGGTGGTGTCGCTGAGGGCCAAACGCATACGCTCGAAGGCACTCTCCAGCTGTCCCAGCCGACCGTCCTGGGCGGCGGACAGTGGATGCGAGAACTCGCTGCGGCTGATGTGGTCGGCGGCGCCGATGAGCTGCTCGACGCTGTCCCGCAGGCGCTGGCGCTCGCGCCAGAACCACAAGGCTGCCAGCACCGCGGCGCTCACGGTAGCCAGGCCCAGCAGCAGCAGCGCGGCCAGCGGCAACGGCGGCCGCAGCGCCAGCAAAGCCGTGCCGCCAATCAGCCCCATGCACAGGGCGAAAGCGGCCAGATAGCGGCTGATCGGCCTTGAACCCTGCAAGCGCACCCCCTGGACCACTGGCCCGTCTAGAATGATGCCCGATGCGCAGGTCTTACGCCAATCCGGCTCCCTTGAACGATCTGGAACTCACCGGGCGGGCGCGCACGCATGTACAGGATTACGCCGCACCGCGCTGTACCCTGCATCCCGAGGCCTTGAGTGCCTTGCAGGCCATGAGCTCCGCGGCGCTCGACGCCGGCATCGAGCTGCTGCCCGTGTCCTCGTTTCGTGATTTCGGGCAGCAGCTGAATATATGGAACAGCAAGTTCACAGGGCAACGCCCGCTGCTCGATCGCGACAGCGGCGCCCTCGAAACCAGCCGGCTGAGCGAGGCCGAGCGCGTCGCGGCGATCCTGGTGTGGTCGGCATTGCCCGGCGCCAGCCGCCACCATTGGGGCTCTGACTGCGACCTGATCGATCGCGCGGCGTTGCCGCCGCAGGCCGCCATGGAACTGCTGAGTGCCGATTTTTCTGCCGGCGGCCGCTATGCCGCGCTCGATGCCTGGCTCGGGATGCACGCCGAGGATTTTGGGTTTTTTCGCCCCTACGACCTTGATCGTGGCGGAGTCCAGCCCGAGCCCTGGCACCTTAGCTTTGCGCCCTTGGCCCATGGCGCGCTGGCGTCGATGCGGCCCGAGCTGTTGCGCGCGGCGCTTGCCGAGGCACCGCTGGCCGGACGCGAAAGCGTGCTGGCGCGCCTGCCGGAACTGTTCGAGCGTTACGTCGCCGCCGTGGCGCCGGCGCCGCAGGCGGCGCGCTACGCGGCTGCACTCAGTCGCGCAGCCAGGCCCGTTTGAAATAGCCCAGCATCAGGCCGCGCACGGAGGCCTGCGCATTCGGATCGGCGGCATAGAGCGGTGGATTGCGCCGCAACATGCGCCAGCTCTCACTGCGCAAGATCTGCTCCAGATAAGCCATGTTGCGCTCGATCGACTCCATGTACGGGTTGGCGCCATCGAACAGCACTTCGAGGTAGCGGTAGGCGCGGTTGAAGTCACCGTCGAGCCGCTTGCTGCGGGTCTCCTCGACGAACTGCGGCGTCTGGCGCAGCAGGTCAAGACCCGAGGCGTAGCGCACCTGTTCGGCGTTGGCGTTGCTCAGCGGCAGCGCCATGCCACCCAGCACAAATTCCGGATAGAGCCGATCGCGGCATTTTTCCAGATAACAGCGATCGGCCATCTGCGTGATCATGTCAGCCGTGCCCAGCAGATGCCCGAGCCGCAGATCGCGCGCGTCTTCCAGCAGCAGCTCGCTGAAGGGCTTTTCGTAACCGGTGAAATGCAATACCTGGCTGGCGACGGCACTCCAGGCGCCGAGCTGCAGCTGCGGCAGGAATTCCTGCAGAAACTCGATGCCCCGGCTGATATGCGTGCGTGTGAACTCGGCGCCATTGCGCTGCGTGGTATCCGTGCTGCGCCGCAGATACCCCACGTCATGAAACAGCGCGAACACCACGCCGCTGAGCGCGCGCTCGGCACCCAGCTTCCAGAGTTGCTCGACCTGGCGCTCGTAGCCGGCGCACAGGCGCGCCATGGTGAGGGTCACATCCAGCGTATGCTGGCGGTCGTGATACAGGGTGTCTACCCCGGCGTAACCAGGCGCGCGGCCGGAAAACATGTCGTCGAATTGCCGGAACACCCGCGCCAGCACGCCGCCGGGCACGTCCGGCCAGGTGGCGGCGAACAGCTGCTCCACCGCCTGCAGCACGGCCGTATGCGAACTGACCCGGACCGTGTTGGTGATGTCAAAATCGCTGCGACGGATGGCGGCCATGCCCGTAGGGGTGCGTGGCCGCAAGGCCTGATCGTCTGCCGCGATTGCCATGGAAGCTCCAGTCTAGGTGAGCCTCGCCCGCGACACCAGCGACCTGTCGCACACTTCGGGGCTGGCGCCGGCCGTCAGATGTCAAATTCGGCGATGACCGGTGCGTGATCGGAGGCGCGCTCGGCCAGCCGAGCCTCACGATCGATTTCGCAGCTGCGACAGCGTCCGGCGAGCGCCTTTGAGGCCAGCAGCAGGTCGATGCGCAGGCCGTGGTTGCGGCGCAGGGCGCCGCCGCGGTAGTCCCACCAGCTGAAGGATTGCGGCGGCTGCTCGAAGCGCCGGAACACATCTTCCAGACCGATAGCCAGGATGTCCTGCAGGGCGCTGCGCTCCTCGGCACTCACGTGCACCGAGCCTACCCAGGCTGGCGGATCGTGCACGTCGCGATCTTCGGGCGCGATGTTGAAATCGCCCAGCACGATGAGCTGTGGATGGGCCAGCAGCTCGGTACGCAGCCAGCTGCGCAGGCTCCGCAGCCATTGCAGCTTGTATTGAAATTTCTCGGATTCGGGACTCTGCCCGTTGGGTACGTACAGATTGATGACCCGCAGCGGACCGCAGCTTGCGGCCAGCACGCGCCGCTGCGGATCGTCCAGGCCCGGCAGGTCGCCAACTAGCGCGAGTGGCGGGATGCGCGCCAGCAATGCCACGCCGTTATAGGTCTTCTGCCCGCTGCAGACACTGTGGTAGCCGGCCGCCAGCAGCTGCGCGGCCGGGAACAGCTCGTCGGTCAGCTTGGTTTCCTGCAGCGCCATGACATCCGGGGCCTGGCTTTGCAGCCACTCGAGCAGCTGCGGCAGGCGCACGCGCAGCGAGTTGACGTTCCAGGTCGCGATGCGCATGAGCGCTCAGGCCGCATTCCGGCTGGCGGCGATGCCGTGCAATTGCAGCAGCGGGGCGATATCGGGCTTGCGGCCACGAAACTCCACAAACGCCTCGAGCAGATCGCGACTGCCGCCACGCGCCAGGATGCAATCGAGAAAGCGCCCGGCGGTAACCTGATCGAACGCGTCGTTGGTGCTGAAGGCGGCAAAGGCGTCGGCCGCCAGCACCTCGGCCCATTTATAGCTGTAGTAACCGGCGGCGTAACCACCCGCGAAGATGTGCGTGAAGCTGTGCGCATGCCGGTTCCACTCGGGGCTGGGCGTCACCGCCACTTCGCGGCGCACCTCGGCCAGCAGCTGGTAAGCGTTGGCGCCGCGCACCGGGTCGTACTCGGCATGCAGGCGCATATCGAAGAGCGCAAATTCCACCTGCCGCAGCGTCTGCATCCCGGCCTGATAGCTGCGCGTGGCAATCAACTGCTGCTGCTTGGCCGCCGGCAGCGCGGCGCCATCGCTCACATGGGCAGACATTTTCCCCAGCACCTGCGGCAGCCAGGCATAGTTCTCCATGAACTGGCTGGGCAATTCGACCGCATCCCAGGCCACGCCGTTGATACCGGCAATGCTCGGATAGGCGATGCGCGTCAGCATGTGGTGCAGGCCATGCCCAAACTCGTGAAACAGGGTGACCACATCGTCGTGCGTCAGCCGCGCCTCCTGGCCGTCCTGGGGCGGCAGCGAGTTGCACACCAGGTAGGCAACCGGCAGCGTCAGCGTACCAGCCAGCTGTTTGCGACCGACGCAATCGTCCATCCATGCGCCGCTGCGTTTGTGGGCGCGCGCATAGGGATCGAGATAGAAGCTGGCCAGCGTTGCGCCGCCGCGTGAGCGCACCTCAAAATAGCGTACCTGCGGATGCCAGAGCGCAACCCCGCTGCGCTCGGCGATCTGCACGCCGTAGAGTCTTTCGGCGACCTCGAACAGACCAGTCAGCACGCGCGGCAGGGGCAGGTATTCGCGCAGCTCCTCCTGCGAGACCTGATAACGGCTCTGCTGCAGGCGCTCCGAGAAATAGGTGAGATCCCAGGCTTCCAGCTTGCGACCGGCAAAGGTCTCCAGTTCGGCCAATTCCGCCGCGGCGTGGCTGTGCGCCGCGCCCGCCAGGCGGCGCAGAAAATCGGTGACTTCCGGCACGCTGGCCGCCATGCGATCGGCCAGCGCATAGTCCGCAAAGGAGGCAAAGTCGAGCAACCGCGCCAGCTCATGACGCACCCGCACGATCTGTTCGAGCAGCGCGCTGTTGTCGAACTGCCCCGCGCCCGGGCCCCGATCCGAGGCCCGGGTGCTCCAGGCCTCATAGTAGATGCGCCGCAGGGGCGCGTGCTCGGCGTCGGTGACAATCGCCACGTAGGTGGGCTGGTCGAGCCCAAACACCCAACCGCTCAGGCCCTGCTCGCTGGCGCGGCGCGCGGCGCGCTCGATCAGGCTCTGATTGACACCTTTGAGCTCCGCGGGATCGGTTACCCGATGCGAGAAGGCATTGGTGGCATCGAGCACATTTTCCTCGAACTTCGCCTGCAGCTGCGCGAGTTCGACCATCAGCGCCTTGAAGCGTGCCTTGCGCGCCGAATCCAACGCGACCCCGGCCAGGCGAAAGTCGCGCAGCGCGCGTTCCAGCACCGCGCGCTGCTCGGAATCGAGCGTGGCGCCTTCGCGCTCGCGCACGCGCAGGTAAGCCTGGTAAAGCAGTTCGCTCTGTGCCAGATCGGTGTGGTACTCCGATAACAGCGGCAGGCAACGGTTGTAGGCCGCACGCAGCGCATCGGAATTGAGCACCCCGTTGAGGTGCCCGACTGGCGACCAGACACAGCCGAGCCGGTGGCGCATCTGCTCGAGCGGCACCACGACCGTGGCGAAGCTGGGCTCGGCGAGCGCCTCGATTTCCGCCAGCCGGGCGCGGTGCAGCGCCAGAGTTTCCCGCAGCGCCGGTTCGACGTGCTCCGGGAGTATGGCGTCAAAACGCGGCAGCGCCGCCTCGCTCAACAGCGGATTATTGTTTGGCATGGCGGTAGACTGCCAGAGGCAGCAGCAGATGGGAACCCGTGCAATGGACTATGACCTGATTGTCATCGGTGGCGGCAGCGGCGGCCTGGCTTGTGCACAGCGCGCAGCGGAATACGGCGCGCGCACGCTGCTGATCGAAGCGGGCCGCCTGGGCGGCACCTGCGTCAACGTCGGCTGCGTGCCGAAGAAGATCATGTGGAATGCGGCGCAGGTCGCCGCCGCCGTGCACGATGCGGCCGACTACGGCTTCGATCTGTCCCTGGCGCGCCACGATTGGGCGCTGCTCAAACGCAAACGCGATGCCTACGTAGCCCGTCTGAACGACATCTACGCCGCCAACCTCGACCGGCGTGGCGTCACGCTGCTGCGCGGCCACGCGCGGCTCGCGGCCGCGCAAAGCGTGCAGGTGGCTGGGCGTCTCTACAGCGCGCCGCACATCGTGCTGGCCACGGGCGGTGAACCCATCGTGCCTGATATTCCCGGCGCCGACCTCGGACTCAGTTCGGATGGCTTCTTTGAACTGCCGGCGCGACCCGCCGGCGTCGCCATTGTCGGCAGCGGCTATATTGCCGTCGAACTGGCCGGAATTTTCTCGAGCCTGGGCTCGCACAGCACCATGGTGCTGCGGCGCGATCGGCTGCTGCGCTCATTCGAGCCGATGCTGGGCGAAAATCTCGCCGCGACCATGCGCGATGAAGGCGTGGAGATCATTACCGAGGCGGTGCCAAGCGCACTGCAACGCAATCCCGGCGGGCAGCTGGAAATCCAGCTGGCGGATGGCCGCACACTGGGACCTTTCGACGCGGTAATCTGGGCCGTGGGCCGCCGCGCCAATAGCGCCCGGCTGGGCTGCGAGACCCTGGGCATACTGCGCGATAGCGCAGCTCACATCCCCACCGACAAATACCAGGAAACCAATGTCACGGGAATCTACGCGATCGGTGATGTCACCGGCCGCGCCCAGCTCACGCCGGTGGCTATCGCGGCGGGGCGTCGGTTATCGGATCGGCTGTTTGGCAACCTGCGCGAACGAAGGCTCGACTACGAAAACATCGCTACCGTGGTGTTCAGCCATCCGCCGATCGGCACTGTCGGCCTGACCGAGGCCGAGGCGCGCGCGCGCCACGGCGATGCCGTCAAGGTGTATTCGAGTGCCTTCGTGCCGATGTACCACGCCATGACGACGCGCAAGCCGCGCACTGCCATGAAGCTGATTACGGTCGGGGCCGAGGAGCGCGTGCTCGGCATTCACGTGATCGGCGCTGGGGCCGATGAGATGCTGCAGGGCTTCGCGGTGGCGCTGCGCATGGGCGCGTGCAAGCGCGATCTGGATGACACCGTGGCGATACATCCGAGCTCGGCCGAAGAACTGGTGACGATGCGCTAGCGGCGGCGCTGCACTAGCGCGGCGGCGGTTGCAGCTGCGCACCCAGCTGTGCGAGCGCCTCGGCAAAGGCTGTTTCAAAGGCGGCGCTCACGCTTTGCAGGCGATTGACGCTCACCGGCACGTCGCTCGCAGCCACTATGCTGGCGAGCACCGTGCGATCACTGCGTCGGGCCAGCGTGGCCACCAGCTGCACGCGCACCGTGGGCGGCCCATCGCCCTGGTACTGGGCATGGAAACGGCGCACTTCCAGCTGCAGCAGAAAATCAGCTTCCAGCGGTGCGGCATCGCTTTGCACCGCGCGGAATCTGCCGCTGGCGCGCAAGGCATCGATGGCACCCGACTGCACCAGCTCCGGCAGCGGCGCAGCCCAGCTGCTGTGGGCAAAGTAGTCGAGTCGCTGTCCGCTACGGGTGAGCGCGATGCGATCAGTGTCGAGCCCGGGCATGCTCAGGGGTCGCAACACCTTGAGTGTGGCGCTGGGCGGCGCACCATCGGCAGCGCTTGCGCCAACGGCCGGCGCGGGCAGTGCTGGCGCCAGCACATAGATCTGTGTGGCTGCCTGGTCGCTGTGCAAACCTGAACAGCCCGCCGCCGCCAACAGCAGCAGCAACTGCGGCAATCGCCCTGGCAGCAATGCCGTGCGCACACTCATGGTGGCACCTCCACGCCGTTGCTCGCGGGTTGATACAGTAGCCGCGAGGGGTTTTCGCGCAGACTGCGCGACAATTGCTGAAACTCGCGCGCCGCCACCCGGCTGTCGCGCGCCAGGGCTTCAATTTCCGGCAGGCCCTGCTGCATGAAGCCACTCAGATCCGCACGATTCTCGGCGATCATGCCATCCAGCTGCGTGGTGGCAGTGGCCAGATGCTCGCTCGCGACCCGCAACTGCGTCAGCGCCGCGGCCAGGTCGGGGGCGCCGGTCTCGGTCGCAGCGCGCACCCTGGCGATAATGGCGCGAGTTTCCGCCGTGGCGCCGCGCAGCTCATCGATCAGGGCGCCGGCAGCGCGCGTGCCCTGTGGCAGCGCGCCGGCGGCGCGATCGAGGCTGTCGGCCAGGCGCGTAAACGCGGCAATATTCCGGTCGGAGAGCACCAGGTTGGCGCGGCTCGCCAACTCGCCGATGCGCCCCGATACTTCCGGCAGGCTGCTCAACAGCACATCGAAATTCGAGCGTATCGAGCGGATCACCGGGTAGCGCTCACTGGCGACGCTCTCCATCAGCCGCTTCGGCGTGGCGCCGGCATGCTGCTGCTGCAAATCGATGAACAACAGGCCGGTCACGCCCTGCAGCGAGAGTTCGGCCAGCGTGCGCGCCGAGATCGGCGCCGAGGAGTCGATATCCACCAGCACCTGCACACGATCGGCCACGCGCTGATCCAGGCGGATGCGCACCACCCGGCCGATGTCGACACCGAGGTAGCGCACCTGCCCACCCTGGGAAAGCCCGCTGACGCTGCCATCGAAGTAGATTTCATAGCGGCTGTAGTGGCGCGCGTCACGGCTATCGCTGTACCAGTAGACAAACAACGCCGCCATGACCGCCACCAGCAGCATGAAGGCGCCGACCGCGACGTAATTGGCCTCACGTTCCATGCTGCGCTCCCCGCTGCCGCGCCCGTTCGCCCTGGAAGTAGGCGTGAATCCACGGCTGCGTATTGTTGGCGATGCCTGCCAGAGTATCGCTGATCATGCGCCCCTCGACGAGCACGCCGACGCGCGTGCAGGTACGGAAGATGGTATCCAGGTCGTGGGTGATCATCACAACCGTGAGCTTAAGCTCTCGCTGCAGGTAAAGCAGCAGTTCGTCGAAGGCCGCGGCGCTGATCGGGTCGAGGCCCGAGGTCGGCTCATCCAGAAACAGCAGGCGCGGGTCGAGCGCCAGGGCGCGCGCCAGCGCCACACGCTTGATCATGCCGCCCGAGAGCTGCGCCGGAAATTTTCCGGCCGCTTCCGCTTCCAGTCCCACCAGCCGCAGCTTGAGCATGGCCAGCTCATCGAGCCAGCGGCGCTCGAGATGCAGGTGTTCGATCATGGGCAGCTGCACGTTTTGCAGCACGGTCAGCGCGCTGAACAGTGCGCCGTGCTGAAAGGTGACGCCATACCCCGCCTTGACTTCGCGCAGCTCGGCGGCGCCCAGGGACCCGAGTTCCCGGCCATAGAGCTGCACCGTGCCGGCGCGCGGTTTCTGCAGGCCGAGAATGCTACGCAGCAGCACTGATTTTCCCGATCCGGAACCACCCACGATGCCGAATACTTCGCCTTCCATCACCTGCATATCGAGGTTCTGGTGCACGCTCTGGCGGCCAAAGCGATTGACCAGGCCGCGCACTTCGACCAGCGTGGCCATCAGATATCCATTTCCATGAACAGCACGGCGAACAGCGCGTCGGCCAGGATCACGAAGAAGATCGCCTGTACTACCGCCAGCGTGGTCATGTGCCCGAGGTCGCGCGAGGAACCGCGCACGCGCATGCCACACCAGGTGCCGGCCAGCACGATCAGCACCGCAAACACCGGCGCCTTGATCAAACCCACCCAGAAAGTGGTGCTGGCGATTGCTTCATTGGCGCGGTTCATGTACTGCGCCAGTGGCATGCCCAGCAATGCGCGGCACAGCAAACCACCGCCCGCCAGGCCTATGCCGTCGGCTATTATCGTCAACAACGGCAGGGCGATGACCAGACCGAGCACGCGCGGCAACACCAGCACCTCGATCGGATTGACACCGATGGCCTGCAGCGCATCCACTTCCTCGTTGAGCTTCATGGCGCCGATTTCAGCGGCAAAAGCGCTGCCGGAGCGCCCGGCGACGATGATCGCCGTCAGCAGTACTCCCAGCTCGCGCAGCACGCCGACCGTGACCAGGTCGACCACGAAAATGTCGGCGCCAAATTTGCGCAGCTGTTGCGCGCCCATGTAGGCGAGAATCACGCTGATCAGAAAGGCAATCAGCGCCACGATGGGAATGGCGGTGATGCCGGTGTCGTAGACATGGCGGGCAATCGAAGTCGGTCGCCAGTGGCGCCGGCCAAAGCCGCCGCGCACCGCAGCCAGAGTGACCCGACCGAGAAACTCCAGGGTCGATTCGAGTAGTTGCCAGATGCGCACCGTGCGACGACCGAGATCCTCAACGGCCGCGGCCGGATCAAGCCACTCGCCCGACACGGCTGGCACAGTGACCGGCACAGCGTCCGGCGCCAGCGTGCGACCGAGCAGGGCCAGTGCCGCCGGCGGCTCGCCGGCATAGCGAAACGGGACACCTGCAGCCTGCACCCGCGCCAGGTAGTCGCGCAGCAGCCAGGCCGCTGAAATATCAAAATGCGCCCCGGCGGCCTGCACTTCCAGGCGCTGCACGCCGCCGAGTGGCACGGCCCGCAACTGTGCGTCGATGGCGCCCAGCACGGCAATACGCCAATCGCCCGAAAGTTCGAGCACGACGCCATCGCCCTCACGGCGCGCCGCGCAGTACATATCAGTGGCCGCTTAACCCAGGGTCTTGTGCGTGCCGTCGCATAGTGGCGCCTTGTGCGTGCGCTTGCAGGCGCACAGCCAGACTTTGCCGCTGTGCGTGGGCACGTAGGCTTGCGGGCTGAAACCACCGCCCTTGTGGGAGCCATCGCAAAAAGGCTGCCTGGCCGACTTGCCGCAGGTACACCAGTAATAGGTCTTGCCCGCTTCGACCTCGACACCTACCGGCGCTCGCGCCGCGATTACCGCTGCGGTCATGAAAATCCCCCGGACAGATGCCGTCGGTGCCATAGACACACCCTATAATGCCACTAAAATCAGCGCTATCGTCTGCTACTTATGCCATCCGGAGTCCCCATGAAGCAGCCCATGAATGTCGCCATCACCGGCGCCGCCGGCCAGATCGGCTACGCACTTGCCTTCCGCGTGGCCTCCGGGCAGATGCTGGGAGCCGACCAGCCCGTGAACCTGCACCTGCTCGAGATCAGCGCCGCCCTGCCGGGACTGCAGGGCGTGGTGATGGAACTGAACGACTGCGCCTTCCCGACGCTCAACCGGGTGCTGGCGACGGACGATGCCCAGCTGGCCTTTCGCGACTGCCACGCGGCGCTGCTGGTCGGCGCGCGGCCGCGCGGCCCGGGCATGGAACGCAAGGATCTGCTGCTCGCCAACGCGCAGATTTTTTCCGTGCAGGGCAAGGCGCTCAATGCCGTGGCCGATCGCGGCGTGCGCGTGCTGGTGGTCGGCAACCCCGCCAATACCAATGCGCTGATAGCGCGCTCCAATGCGCCGCAATTGCCCGCCGCAAATTTC
The DNA here is from genome assembly GCA_043744295.1 of Gammaproteobacteria bacterium. Lineage (GTDB taxonomy): Bacteria > Pseudomonadota > Gammaproteobacteria > Steroidobacterales > Steroidobacteraceae > FEN-1191. The sequence goes on from JAYTUZ010000010.1 coordinate 20,092, forward strand.
ACCGCGATGACGCGCCTCGATCACAATCGTGCGCTGGCGCAGCTCGCCGCCAGGACCGGCACCCATGTCACCGACATCCGCCGCATGACGATCTGGGGTAATCATTCCTCGACGCAGTATCCTGATCTCAGCCATTGCCTGGTCAAGGGCCAGCCGGCCACGGGCCTGGTCGATCGCGCCTGGATCGAGCAGAGCTTCATTCCCACCGTGCAGCAACGCGGCGCGGCGGTCATCAAGGCGCGCGGTTCTTCATCCGCGGCATCAGCCGCTTCGGCAGCGCTCGATCATATGCGCACCTGGTTTCAGGGCTCGGTTGATGGTGACTGGGTCAGCATGGGCATACCCAGCGATGGCAGCTACGGCATCAGCCCGGGAATCATCTATTCCTATCCGGTGACCTGCCGCGGCGGGCAATATCAGATCGTGCAGAATCTGGGCATCGACGAATTCACTCGCGGCAAGCTGCTGGCCACGGAGCAGGAACTGCGCGAGGAACGCGACGGGGTCAGAGACCTGCTGGGTTGAGCATGTACGGCACCATTATCACGATCGTTTTCCTGCTGGCGGCGATCTATCTTGCCTACCGGCGCCTGCCGTTATTCGCCTACACGCTCACCTTCACGGCACTGCTGGCGGCCTACGTGCTGCTGGGCAATCCGGGCGGCCTGTGGCAAGGCCTGCTGTGGCTGCTGCTCGCCTCCCTGTGGCTGCTCAATGTACGCCCGCTGCGCAAGGCGCTCATCAGCAGGCCCTTCATGCGCGCCTACCTGCGCCTGTTGCCGGCCATGTCCGCTACCGAACGCGAAGCGCTCGAGGCCGGCACGGTGTGGTGGGACGGCGAGCTGTTCACGGGCAACCCGGACTGGAACAAGTTGCGCGCCAATCCGCCGGCACGCCTGTCGGCCGAAGAGCAGGCCTTTATCGATGGCCCGTGCGAACAACTGTGCCGCATGCTCGACGATTTCGACATCACCCATCGACGTGGCGATCTGCCGCCCGAGGTCTGGGAGTTTCTGAAGACGCGCGGCTTCTTTGCCATGATCATAAGCAAGCGGTACGGTGGCCTGGAGTTTTCCGCTTACGCTCATTCCTGCGTGCTGGTGAAGCTCGCCAGCCGCAGCATCACCTGCGCCTCAACGGTCGCGGTGCCCAATTCACTTGGCCCCGCAGAACTGATCAATCACTACGGCACCGAAGCACAGAAGGAATATTACCTGCCGCGCCTGGCGCGCGGCGTGGACATCCCCTGCTTTGCGCTCACCGGTCCGCGCGTCGGCTCCGATGCCGCCGCGCTCCCCGACACCGGCGTAGTCTGCCGTGGTCAATGGCAGGGACAGGAAGTGCTGGGCCTCAGGCTCAATTTCTCCAAGCGCTACATCACGCTGGCGCCGGTGGCCACAGTCATCGGCCTGGCATTTCGCATGTTCGATCCGGACAAGCTGCTCGGCGGCGATACTGACCTTGGCATCACCTGCGCATTGATCGGCCGCGATACGCCAGGGGTCGAGGCCGGCAGCCGGCATTTCCCGCTCAATATCCCGTTTCAGAATGGCCCGGTGCGTGGTCACGACGTGTTCGTACCCATCGACAGCATCATCGGCGGGCCGAAGATGGCGGGCCAGGGCTGGCGCATGCTGGTCGAGCAACTCTCGGTGGGCCGCTGCATCTCGCTGCCCTCGAATGCCACCGGTGGTTCGAAGTCGGCGGTCTTCGCCACCGGTGCTTACGCGCGCATCCGCCGCCAGTTCAACCTGCCAGTGGGAAAATTTGAGGGCGTAGAGCAGGTGATCGCGCGCATGGTCGGCCTGACCTACATCATGGATGCGGCCCGCAGCGTCACCGCCGCGGCCATCGATGCCGGCGCCCGCCCGGCGGTACCGGCCGGCATCCTCAAGCATCACGTCACCGAAATGGGGCGGCGCGTCGCCAACGATGCCATGGACGTGCAGGGCGGCAAGGGCATCATGCTTGGGCCACGCAACTACCTGGCCCGCGGCTACCAGTCGATTCCGATCGCCATCACCGTCGAAGGTGCGAATATCCTCACCCGCAGCCTGATCATCTTCGGCCAGGGCGCGATCCGCTGCCATCCGTTCGTGCTGCGCGAGATGAACGCCGCGCACAATCCCGATCGCGCACGCGGCGTCGATGAGTTCGACCGCGCGCTGTTCGGCCACATCGGCTTCACGATCTCGAACGCCGCGCGCGCCTTCGTGATGGCGCTCAGCTTCGCGCGCTTCGAGAGCGTACCGGATGCCAGCGCCACGCGCCGTTATTACCAGCACATCGAGCGCTTCAGCGCCTCCTTTGCCTTCGCCACCGATGTCGCCATGCTGACCCTCGGCGGCTATCTGAAGAAGAAGGAGAACATTTCCGCACGCCTTGGCGACGTGCTCTCGGCCATGTACCTGGCCTCGATGGTGCTCAAGCAGCACGAGGACCAGGGCAGCCCCGCGGAAGATCTGCCGATAGTCGAATGGGCGTGTCGCGAGCTGCTCTACCAGGCTCAGGAACAGCTGCACAATGTGCTGCGCAACTTCCCCAGCCGACCCATGGCGGCGTTCATGCGCCTGTGCATTTTCCCGCGCGGCCGTACCTACTTCGCCCCTGGCGACCGGCTCGGTCGCAAAGTGGCTGAGCTGGTGCTGAACGCGACCCCGACCCGCGACCGGCTCTGTCATGGTGTCTATCGCGAAGTGCACGCTGGCAATCCGCTGGGCCAGCTGCAGCAGGCGCTCGAACTCGCGCCGCAAGCCGAGCTCATCGAGAAGAAGCTGCGCGTCGAGGGTGTCAAGACCGGTCGCATCGTCGCCCTCGATCTGCCGGGCCAGATCGAGGCAGGCCTGGCGCTGGGCATCGTCACCCCGGCCGAAGCGGCCCTGTTGCGCGACTACGACCGGCAGGTCATGGACATCGTCAATGTCGATGAGTTTGCTGCCGACGATCTGGGTCAGCGCCGCAGCTGATCAGCGCCGATGTATCCTGCTTTCTTCGGCATCGCCGAGAAACCCTTCGCCATCACGCCCGATCCGCGTTATCTGTACCTGGGCGCGCGCCACGCCGAGGCGCTCGCGCATCTGATCTACGGGATCAACGAAGCCGGCGGCTTCATCCAGCTTACCGGCGAAGTCGGCACCGGCAAGACCACCACCATCCGCTCGCTGCTGGCGCGTGCACCAGGCAACGCCGAAATCGCCCTGATCATCAATCCCCGGCTCTCACCGCTCGATTTCCTGCAGACCATCTGTGAAGAACTGGGCATCGGTGTCGCCGACAGTGCGCTCGGCAACGGCAAGGAACTGATCGACCAGCTCAATCGCTACCTGCTGCGTGCCCACGCTGCTGGCCGACGGGTCGTACTGATCGTCGATGAGGCGCAGAACCTCAGTGCGGAGGTGCTCGAGCAGGTACGACTGCTGACCAACCTGGAAACCGAGTCACAGAAACTGCTGCAGATCATTCTGATCGGACAGCCGGAACTGCGCACGCTGCTCGAGCGCAACGATCTGCGCCAGCTGGCACAACGGGTGACCGCCCGCTACCACCTCGAGCCCCTGGGTCGCGATGACACGCTGGCCTATGTGCGCCATCGATTGCGGATTGCCGGCGCCACCAGCGATATCTTCACGCGCGCCGCGCTCCGTGAAGTCTACCGGCTCAGTGGCGGCGTGCCGCGAGTCATCAACGTAATCTGCGATCGCGCCCTGCTGGCCGCATATTCGCAGGAGCAGCATGAAGTCAGCAGCGCCCTGGTGCGGCGCGCCGCCGGCGAGGTGTTCGACCGGCACCTGGCACCGGTCTGGTTGAAGCCACTCATCAGCATGCTGGTATTGCTGCTGCTCGCCGGTACGGCAGCGACGCTCTGGCGCCTCGGCCCGTGGCAACGTAGCAGCGCCGCCCAGGCCTTCAGCGCGCCAGCGCCGGCGCCGGCGCCGCTCATCAAGCCAGCACCGCCGCGCGCTACGCTGGCCGCTCAACTGGCCGAGGCCAGCACCGATACCGGCACTGACGTGGCTTTCGCACAGCTGCTGAAACTCTGGCACGCAGTCTACCTGCCGGGACCGACCGATGGTTGCAGCCAGGCGTCCAGCCAGGGACTGGAGTGCGTCACGTTGCGCGGCTCGCTGGCGCAACTGCGTACCCTCAGGCGCCCGGCGATTCTCATGCTCAGCGACAGCGACGGCAAGCCACTGCAGGTCGTGCTCACCGGCATCGATGATGAAGAGGTACAGCTGCAGATCGGCGCACGCAGCACGCGCGCCAGCATCGCCGAGCTGTCGCGCTACTGGTTTGGCGACTACCTGCTGCTGTGGCGCCCGGCAGTGCCCGTGGTGGTGGAATTGCGCGCCGGCACCCGCGGACCCGCGGTGCGGCAGCTGCATGCGCAATTGCTGCAATGGCGTGGAGCCGATCCCGGGCAACGTCCCGGCACGGTTTACGACGAGGCCGTGAAACAGCTGGTGGAGGAATTCCAGCGGCAGCATCATCTGGCGGTGGATGGGATCGCCGGTATGGAGACGCAGTTGAGCCTGGATGCCGCGCTAGCGGCGCCGGACTCGCCGCTATTGGGCACCGTGACAGGAACCTGAACCATGTCATTCATTCTCGACGCGCTGAAAAAATCCGAAGCTGAGCGGCAACGGCAGGCAGGCCCGGCATTGCTGGAAATGCGCGTGGCGGCACCGCGGCGCCGCTGGCCAGCGTGGACGCTGGTGGTGGGCGTATTGCTGGTTGTGAACGTGCTGGTACTGGCCTGGTTCGCGTGGTGCTCCAGTACCGCGCCAGCTGAGGGGCCGAGAGCGCCGCTTGGCGCGCCGCTGAACACTGCGACTGTGGCCACCACGATCGCCAATACACCGGCGGCCCCCGCCGTGACCACCGCCGCCGTGGCACCCGGACCCGAACTCACGGCGCCCAGCGGCGCGATGGACCCACAACCCGCGCCTGTCGAGGGTGACAACCCGGCAGATCAGGAGCCGGCCGTGCACAGCATGCCCGGCGCGGTGCAGCCCGCCCCCGCGGGCGCCAGCCTGCAAAACTATGCTGAACTCAATGGCAAGCTGCCGGAGATGCGCCTTGACCTGCACGTCTATGCTGCCACGCCAGCCGAACGCTATGCCTTCATCAATATGCACAAGGTGCGCGAAGGTGACATCACACCCGAGGGCGTACGCGTCCTGCAGATCACCGCCGAGGGCGTGGTGCTCGACTACCGCGGCACCGAGTTCCTGCTCGGCCACCAATAGCGCGCCGAGCTGGCGCCCGGCGGCCTGGAGTCAAGCGCGCAGCAGGCTGCCCAGGTCAAACGCCTGGTCGGCAATTTGCGCCCGGGTCGGCGTGATTCCCCGATCGAGCAGCTTGCGCGCATTCATATGATCGGCAACACGGCTCAGTGAATCGACGGCGATCAGCTGACCGGCACGCAGGTAGTAAGCCGAAAACGCCGGCTGCTCGGGATTGCCACGGGTCACGACCTCATCGTAGCCCTGGCTCAAACCGACCATCTGCAGTTTCAGATCGTATTGATCGGACCAGAACCAGGGTGCGCCGCTGAATGGCCGTGCCCGGCCCAGCAGTGCGGCAGCCGCGGACTTGCCCTGCTCGACGGCGTTCTGCACCGATTCGAGCCGCAGGAGCGAACCGTCCGCACGTCGTCTGGCGGTGCAATCACCGGCCGCAACGATCAGCGGGTCGCTGGTGCGCGCGCACTCGTCAACAATGATGCCGCGTTCGCATTCCAGTCCCGCGGCGCTTGCCAGCGTGTCCTCCGGATTCACGCCCACACCGACGATCACACACCCGGCAGGGAAGCGTTGCCCGTCGGCGGTCCGCACCGCATTCACCGCGCCCGCAGACCCTTCGAGCGCAGTGATCCTGACATCGAACAGCAGGCGCACGCCGTGTGCGGCGTGCAGGCGCGCCGTGGCATCAGAAACTATCGGCGCCACCACGCGCGACATCAGGCGACCCAGGCCCTCGAGCACGGTCACCTCGATGCCGCGCTTGCGCGCGGTGGCGGCGATCTCGAGGCCAATGAACCCGCCGCCAATCACCACCAGTGGCACGGCGGCGCTGAGGCAATGATCAAGCGCCGTGCCAATGTTCAGGGCATCATCGATGGTTCGCAGGCCAAATACGCCAGCCAGCTCCGTGCCCGGCAGCGGCAGGGCCCTGAGCCGCGCGCCGGTAGTCAGCGCAAGCCCGCTGTAGGAAACGCGGCGACCATCAGAGCGCACCACTTCGCGCGACTGGCGATCGATGGCAATCACCTGAGTACACAGCTGCAGGTCAATCTGCCGGCGCTGCAGCGCCTCAGGCCCGCGGATCGCCAGCGAGGCGAGCTCCGGTCGATCGAGCAGGAATTTCTTCGATAGCGGCGGGCGATTGTAGGGTGCATACGCCTCGGCGCCGAACAGCGTAATCGGGCCGTCATATTTTTCCTGCCGTAGCGACTCGGCGATCTGCACGCCGGCCTGGCCGGCGCCGACGATTACGAATGGTCCTGACATGACGGCAGCTTAAACCTGGCGCTCGGGAAACTCGACTACCAGGCCGTCGAGCTCGGCATTTAGCCGTATCTGGCAGGCCAGGCGGCTGCCGGCACGTCGCTCGGCCACCACGTTGACAAGCATCTGGGTTTCCTCGTCGGTGGGTGGCGGCAGGCGCGTCAGCCAATCCGCAGCCACGTAACAATGACAGGTAGCACAGGAGCAGGCACCACCGCATTCGGCATCAATGCCGCGCACACCCTGCGCCCTGGCGCCCTGCATCAGGCTCCAACCGTCGTCGATCTGAACCGTAACGCGCTGACCGTCAGGCTCTACACAATTGACTTGCACCGCACCGGGCATCTTTTACTCTGCTCGCGCAGCCACCGCTGGCTGTCGGCCGCGTTGCTTCATTATACAAGCAGGTGCGCTGCGTCACAGTACGTCGGGCCGGCGCCCTGCACAGATCACAGATTAACCGGCCGGCGCTGCTGCCCGGAGGCCGGAAATTGTAAAGTCGCCGGCGATACACCCAATCCGCCGGCGGCACACGCGAGTGACTTCTGAACCCACGATGATGGCTGGTAGCGCAGCGCCCGGGAGCTGCGCGTGACGCCACGTATTGCCATCGCCGGCCGCGATGCGCAGCAACGCCAGTGGCTGCGACACCATCTGCAGACACTGTGGGCGGATGCCGATCCGCCCAGCATGGACCCTGAGCAACTGATGCAGCAGCTGCAGGCGACGACCGACAACCCTTATGACGCCATCGTGCTGTGCGCCGACTTCGAAGTGGCGCCGCTGCAGGCCTGCGCTAGCCTGGCCCTGCTCAAGCGCTTGCGCCGCATCGCGAACCTGCCGGCGCTGGTTGTGGTCGCCAACAGCGGCAACGAGCTCAGCGCCGTGCGCACCATTCGCCTCGGGGTTGCCGCCTATCTGCCGCGCCAGCTGCTCGACGCACAACGGCTTGGCGGTACCTTGCGCAATGTACTGCACGCCAGCCGACGCCGACGCCAGCGCGAGGAGCGACGGCAACCCGACACCGCCACCCGCCGCGCGCCAAGCATTCCCGGCTACACACTGCTGCGCGAACTGGGCAGCTCGGCGCGCGCCAGCGTCTGGTTGGCGCGTAGCGCGGCACTCGAACGAGTGGTGGCGCTCAAGGTCAGCACGCCGGAGCAAGCCAGCGCCGTTGACGGCCCGCAATTCGCCCGGGAATATGCAGCCATCGCCGCCATCCGCAGCCCCGCCGTGGTCGATATCTTTGACTACGGCGTGCACGATGGCCGGGAATTCATAGCCATGGAATATTTTCCCTGTGGCGATCTGAAGCAGCGGCTGCAACATCCGCTCAGCAAGCAGCAGGCGCTCAACTACGCGCGCCGCATCGCTGCGGCGCTGTGCGTGACACACGTTGCCGGCATCGTGCATCGTGACATGAAGCCGCCCAACATCATGCTGCGCGCTGACGGCTCCGTGGTGCTCATCGATTTTGGCCTCGCCAAGCGGCTTGATGCCGACACCCACAGCACGGCTATCGGTGTGCTGCGCGGCTCGCCCTATTACATGAGTCCCGAACAGGCGCAGGGACAGACTCTGGACGGACGCAGCGATATCTATAGCCTGGGCGTCGTGTTCTACGAAATGCTGACTGGTCACAAACCTTTTCATGGTCTTACGGCCATGGAGCTCATGCAGCAGCATGTATCCGGCGAGCGACCGGCGCTGCCGCCGGAGCTCGGCGACTACGAGTCAGTGTTGGCGCGCCTGATGGCACGTGAGCGCGAGCAGCGCTATGCCGACGCTCCGCAGGCGCTCGCCGCGCTCAATACTCTGGCCAGCAGGGCCGCTGAGGATGTCGAGGCTGCTCATGCTGCCTGAGCCTGGCGAGCAGCGCTGCGCGGACGACGAGCTCACGCGACTGCGCGGCGATCTCGAGCGTCTGCGCACCGAGCGCGCGCTGCTGTCCGATCTGCTGGCAGCGCCAGGCCCGGCCGTGACACACTTCATGCTGGCGGCGGCGCGCAGCTCTGCACGCTTGCGCAAGTTATTGTCCAAACGCGCACGCGAACCGGTCGAGTACCTGCGCAAAGTCGCGCAGCTGCGCCGCTCGCATACCCACCTCGCACTTCTTGCCCGCAGCGTGCCCTTGCCTTCGTTGGCACTGATGTTCGAACAGACCGGCAGCGCACTGGCAGCAGCCGGCGCCGGGATCCCGGGGGATGATCTGCTGCCCGCTCTGGTCCTGATCGAGGAGAGCGCGCTCGCCCTGTCGATGATTGCCGAGCGCACCGGCCTCAGCCTGACACCACGACGGCGCCATCGCACCCGCAGCGCGCACGCGCGCTCGCCCGCCGGGATCAGCGGCGCGCTCGAAGGCGGCGGCAGCAGCGCGCCACAGCCATTGCCGCGATTGACGCTGGCTCTGCAGCAGCTGGGCGAGCGCCTGGCCAGCGAGCACGGCAAGCGCATCGAACTATCGCTCGTGGGTCTGGAGCAGGTGCCGGAAGAACTGTTCAGTTCGCTCTACGATATGCTGGCGCAGCTGCTGCGCAATGCCATCGAACACGGCGTTGAAACGCCAGCGCAACGCACTGCCGCCGGCAAGAAGCCCTGCAGCGCCCTGCTGGCGCAGTTTTCGATACGTGGCGGTCAGGCGGAACTGGTCTTTCAGGATGACGGCCAGGGATTGCAGGCGTCGCAGATATTGCAGGCGGGTATCGAGCGCGGCCTGATCGATCCAGGGACGCCGCTGGCCGGCGACCCGCGCCAGGCATCATCACTGATCTTTTTTCCGGGAGTCAGCACCGCGGCTGACAGCAACGGGCGCGGGCTGGGCATGGGCATCGTGCGCCAGCGTGTCAAGCACATGGGTGGGCGCATCCAGGTGGCCACCAGGCGCGCGCAATTTACCCGAATTCGCATCCGCATCCCGCTGGCAGAGGCCCCGGCGCTGCGCGCCGGCGTCGGTCGCGCTTGACACCCCGTTGAGCTGCAGGTGCAATGCGCCCAAGAGGGCCCCATGCACCTGGTCGACACTACCGTTTTCTTCTCGCCGACCAGCGGCGGCGTGCGCCGCTATCTGACGGCCAAGCACGACTGGCTGCGCGCCCACACACCTCATCGCCACACGCTGCTGGTTCCCGGCGTCGTCGGCGAGCTGCAGCCCGGCGCGCTCAGCACAATTGCCGGCTGGAAAGTGCCCGGCACTTTCAACTATCGCCTGCCGCTGGCGCCGCGCCGCTGGATGCGCATGCTCGATGCCCTGAATCCAGACCTGATCGAAGTGGGTGATGCTTTTCATCCGCTGTGGAGCGCAGCCGCGGTCGCACGCCGCCGCGGCATTCCTCTGGTGGCTTTCTTTCATTCCAATCTGCCGCGTCTGGTGGCGCGTCGCTACGGCGAACTGACCGGCCAGGCCTTCGGGCGCTATCTGCGTCTTGCCTACCAGCGCTGCGATCTGGTGCTGACGCCCAGCCGTGAGATGTGCGATTACCTTGGCGACCTTGGCATCAAGCACACGGCGCTGCAGCCACTGGGCGTCGACACCGAGGTATTTTCGCCGGCCAGACGCACGCTCGATCTGCGCCGCGAGCTGCGCCTGCCGGAGGACTGTCGCCTGCTGGTCTATGCGGGCCGGTTTTCCGGCGAGAAGAACATCCATGTGCTGCAGGCCGCCATGCAACAGCTCGGCGCGCACTATCATCTGCTGCTGATTGGTGCCGCCGCGCAGTCACAGCTCGCAGCCAACATCACGGTGCTGCCCTACCGGCGCGATGGCGTTGAGCTGGCTACCTGGATTGCCTCCTGCGACGCGCTGGTGCACGCCGGCAGCAGCGAGACCTTTGGCCTGATCGTGCTCGAGGCCATGGCCTGTGGTCGACCGGTGGTGGCGACGCGCGCCGGCGCATTGCCCGAACACGTCGACGAAGCCGTGGGCATGCTGGCGGCGCCCAACAACGCTGCCGACATGGCCGCTGCCATTGCGGCGCTATACGATCGCGACCTCGAGGCATTGGGCGCCGCGGCGCGCAAGCGCGTACTGCAACGCTATACCTGGTCACACGCGCTGCAGCTCGAACTCGGCCACTACGCCAGGATAAGCGGCCGCGCCTTTTCGGTCAGCAGCGAACCCGAAGAGCTGGAGCTGCCCTCGACGCGCTGAGCTCGCGTCACGATCCGAGCGTGTACAGGGTCAAAGTGCCACTCTGATCACCCACCGCCAGTTGCAAGCCATCGTTTGACCAGCGCAGCAGGGCCACCTCGTCACTCAGCAGATCGGCGTCGCAGGGTTCAATGTTGTGCGCGGGCCGCCATAACGAGATGCGCCGATCCCTCGCGCCAGACGCCAGCAGTGTGCCCTGGGGCTGAAATGCCAGCTGCGTCAGGCGCGCGGTATGCGCGGCAAGCTGCCGCGGTTCGCTGCCTTCTGGACCGCGACCGGAAAAATCCCAGATCACAATCTGCTGATCGGCGGCGGTGGCGAGCAGCCGGCTGTTCGCACTCCAGCTCGTCAACGCCACCTTGGTGCCATAGCCCTTCATCTGCGACTGGCTGTCAGCCGCAATATTCCAGTAATGTACCGCGCCATCCTGCATGCCGCTGGCGAGCACGCGGCCATCCGGACTCCAGCTTGCCGTCAGGCATGCGCCAGTCCAGGGATACTCACGAGTCTGCACCTGTGGTTCCAGCCGATGCAGGCGCGCGCCGCCATTGCCTACGGCGCTGAGCTCATGGCTCTTCGGACGCCAGGCGAGTGCGGCAATCACGCCACTGTGCGCTGGCAACTGCGCACGCACGGCGCCGCTGCTGTCGAACACCCGCAACGCGCGTCCGCTGCTGACCGCCAGCAGCCGGCCGTGACCGGCAAACGCCAGCTGCTCACTCCATTCATCGCTGTCATGGATACAGCGCGACTCGCGGGTCTTTGCATCCCAGAGCCGCACTTCACCATCCTGACCCGAACTCGCGAATAGCCGCCCTGCCGACTGGCAGGTCACTGCCAGCACACCGCCCTGGTGCATACCCAATACCTGCACAGCGGCTGTGGGCGCTGCCAGATCAACCCACAACAGCTGCCCCTGCCCGCCCGCCACCAGCAACGCGCGTGCATCCGCCGACCAGGCGGCGTCGGCCGGATAATCATTCAGTTGCAGGCGCGCACGCCGCAGCAGTCGCGTTCCGGCCGTACCTGGAGCGCGTGCCGTCACGCGACGCAGGACTCGAAGCCAGCTTCAAACTCTAGTCGATCAAGTCTGCGGCCAATGAATACCAGGCGATTGGTGCGCTGTGCACTGCCCCACGGGCGTTCCAGCTGGCCATCGAAAATCATGTGCACGCCATGAAACACATAGCGGCGCGCCTCGCCCTTGAAATTGAGCACGCCTTTCATCCGCAGAATATCGGCGCCGCGACTCTGCAACAGATAGGACAGCCAGTCATTGACCTTGTTCGGATCCAATGGTCGCCCGTCGTTGATGCCGATCGAGGTGATATCCGAGTCGTGATGGTGGGAGCCAAATTCCCGCTCGGCCAACGGCGCCTCGCCCTGCAGGCGCCAGCCAAACTCCAGCGGCGCGTGTTCGCTGTACACCAGCCAGCGCCCCGCGGTCGGCAGCAACAATCCAAAATGATCATGCGCACTGAGGCTCAGGCGCTGGTGGCGGCCTGGCAGCAGGTTGGCGCCGGGCAGCAGGGTCTCGGCCGCTTGCCCGAACAGCACGGTCGCCACCTCCAGGGTGGCCGCGATGCCCTCCAGCGCAGCAGCGCCGGCGCTGGCGGGCGCTGCCAGCACCACGACGCCTACTGCACTCAACCCACCCGGCGTCGTAGCATGCTCGTCGTGCTGTTCGTGAGCGTGGTCGTGATCATGACCGGCGCTGTCGGCGCCAACGTGCACGTCATGGCGCCCAGCCGCACGCTCGTAGACACCTGCCCATTCAAATGGGCGCTGCGGCTCGAGAAATTCGCCATCCATCGCCAGCGCGCGCTTGAGATCGAAAGCGCCCAGATCGAGCACCTGCGCCATTGACAGCTCGGCGCGCACGGTGCGGACGATGCGCGCGGTGGCGTTGATGGCGCGCAGTGCGCGCTCGACGCGGGTCAGCTCCGCAGCGCTCACCAGGTCGGTCTTGTTGAGCAGCAGTACGTCCGCAAAGCCCACCTGCTCGGCGGCAATCGCCTCCCGGCTCAGTTGCTGGGTAATATGCGCCGCATCCACCAGCGCCACGATGGCATCGAGCTGATAGTCTTCACGCAGATCTTCATCGGCGAAGAAGGTCTGTGCCACCGGCCCCGGGTCGGCGAGGCCAGTAGTTTCAATGAGAATGTAGTCGAAACGGTCGCGCCGCTTGCGCAGCGCCTTGAGCACCCGGATCAGATCGCCGCGCACCGTGCAGCAGATGCAACCATTGGCGGTCTCGAAGATTTCTTCCTGAGCGCCAATGACCAGCTCATGATCGACGGCGACCTCGCCGAATTCATTTTCGATGACGGCGATGCGCTTGCCGTGTTGCTCGGAAAGGATGCGGTTGAGCAGCGTGGTCTTGCCGGAACCCAGAAACCCGGTCAGCACCGTGACAGGAATTTTCCCGCTCATCGGCGACCCCGGAACTTTTCCAGCAGGCGGGCCATGCCCGGCACGCGCAGCAGATTCAACAGCAGGTACCAGCCGCCGCGCGCGTGCGCGGAAGCCGTGGGCAATTTCAAAGCGCCCATGAACGCAGCGCTCACGTCGCTGTGGATATGCACGCGCGGCAGTGTCAGTGCCGCTGCGAGACCGCCGCCCCGCAGGCTCCAGGCCGGCGCCACTGTGCTCCCCTGCTGCTGCAATTCGACGGCTTCGAGGCGGGCCGGCAGCTGCAGCACCGCGTGGGCAAACAGTATTTCCACCGGCCGGTTATCGCGCTCGACGCCGGCAATGCGCCACAGCGTCCCGCCGGCGGTGCGCTCACAGCGTGCGCCGCTCAGCAGGTACATGCTGTGCGCCTCGCTCACGCCACAGTCCCGGCGCCGTCCAGGTCCCAGAGCGTGACCGGTGCGCCGCGCCGCAGCCACATGCCACAGCCCAGCGACTGAAAGTGGCGGCTCAGTTGACGCCGATACCAGCTTGCCGGCCGCAGACCGGCAATGTGATCGGTGCGCGCCTGATCGCAGTTGTTGCGCCAGTCACCACTCGTCAAAGCTCCAAAATACAGGGCTCCACGACACACACGGGCCAGATTGGCAATCGCCTGGCGCGCCTCGGCGACACTGAGGTATTGCAATACGTCGTAGCAGATCACCAGATCGAAGCGCTCGCGGCTGCGCAGCGACTGCAGGGTGCCTTGCCGCCAGCCATAGCGCTTGCAAAGATAGGCGCTGGTCTCCAGGCCGACGTATTGCGCCCGCGGTAGCCGCCGCAGCAACGGGCCGCGCAGCAGCCCGACGCCGCAACCCGCATCGAGAATGCGCCGTACCGGCAGGCTGGCGTAGTTGAGGCACGCGGCAATGAGTTCCGCCCGGCTACGCATTTCAGCACGCGTGGTGACGGCGGTACGCGGGTTGAAGTAGTAGCGCTGGTAATAGGCTTTGTCGAATGTTTCGCTGACCATGGCCATTGAGAGTCCGCCGCGGGCGGCACCCGTGTAAACTTGGGGTTCCCTATTGTACCGGACGGGCCGCCATTCGGCCTGATCACTCCGCCTTCACGACATGAGCACACACTTGAAATCTGCACGCACCAGGGCCGGCTCCAGGGCTCGCGCCACGCCGCCGGCCGTGGGCTTTGTCAGCCTCGGCTGCCCCAAGGCGCTGGTGGACTCCGAGCGCATCATTACCGAGCTGAAGCTGCGTGGCTATGAGATCGCGCCGGACTACGCCCTGGCCGATCTGGTGGTGGTCAATACCTGTGGTTTCATCGACTCGGCGATCGACGAATCGCTCTCGGCCATAGGCGAGGCACTCGACCAGAATGGCCGTGTCATTGTCACTGGCTGTCTGGGCGTGAACCCCGAACGCATTCGCGAACGCCATCCCAAGGTGCTGGCCATTACCGGTCCGCACGCCACCGAAGCCGTACTCGCGGCTGTCAACCAGCACCTGCCGCAACCGCATGACCCGTACCTCGATCTGCTGCCGCCACAGGGCATCCGCCTGACACCGCGGCACTACGCTTATCTTAAGGTCTCGGAAGGCTGCAACAACAAATGCAGCTTTTGCATCATTCCTTCCTTACGCGGGCTGCTCGCCAGCCGCCCACTCGATGCCGTGCTGCGCGAAGCCGAAATGCTGGTACGCGGCGGCGTGCGCGAGCTGCTGGTGATCTCGCAGGACACCAGCGCCTACGGCAGCGATCTGAAATACGCACCCGTGGCATGGCGTGGCGAGCAGCGCGCGAGCCGATTCA
>JAYTUZ010000011.1:0-2700 GCA_043744295.1 Gammaproteobacteria bacterium
GCGCCATACCGCCGACCCTGGTTGCAGCGCCCGCCACAGCGTCCGCCCCGGTACCGGCCGATTCGCCCACCGTTGCGCCCGCGGATGCCACCACGCCGAGCACTCCCGCCATACCGACAGAGGTGCCGGACCTGCGCCTGCCCGACATGGCGGGTCGGCAGCACTCGCTGCGCCAGAATGGCGGCCACCCGCGGCTCTACAATTTCTGGGCGACCTGGTGCGAACCCTGCCGCCGTGAAATCCCTCTGCTCAACGCCCTGCAGAACAGCTATCGCCGGGGCGATCAGCTCGAAATCGTCGGCATCGCGGTCGACTTCCGCGATGCCGTGCAGGACTTTCTTGCGAAGACCAGGCTCGATTACACCTCGCTGGTCGGCGAGGAACAGGGCCTGGAGGCGGCGCAGCGCTTCGGCATGGAAATGGCGCTGCCGTTCTCGGTGTTTGCGGATGAGCGCAACCGCATCGTGGCAATCAAGGTGGGCGAGCTGCATCGCAATGAAGCGGAGGCGATCCTGGCGCAAATGCGCGCGCTGCGGGCCGGTACGATCGGCCTGCCGGAGGCGCGGGCGGCGATCGCGGAATCCCTGAAGGCGTTTTCCGTGCAGCGTGCGAAACAATCAGCCAGATCCTGAGCTTATTGTAACAATGGCGATCTAATAGTCCTGCATGAGGATCGCATCAGATCGCTGCAGTTTCGCCGCACATGGGTAGGAATCTCGCGCCGATTGGGCTACATTCCCGGCGACTTCCAAGAATAAGACCCAAAAAGCATGGACATCAGAAAGATAAAAAAGCTCATTGAGCTGCTCGAAGAATCGGGCGTCGCCGAGATCGAGATCAAAGAGGGTGAGGAATCGGTGCGTATCGCCAGGCAGGTGCCTGCTGGCATGCATACGGTGCAGATGATGCCGCCCGCGCCTATGTACGCCCCGCAGGCCAACGCACCGGCCATGCCCGCCCCGCTGGCAGCACCGGCCCCGAGCGTCAAGGCCGCAACTACGGCGGGCGTCGGCGAGCACCTGGTCACGGCACCCATGGTCGGCACCTATTACTCCTCGCCTTCACCGGGCGCCAAGCTATTCGTTGAAATCGGCGACAGCGTCGAAGCCGGCCAGGTGCTGTGCATCATCGAGGCCATGAAGATGATGAACCAGATTGAATCGGAAGTGGCTGGCAAGGTCCGCGCCATACTCGTCAAGAATGGCGAGCCGGTGGAGTTCGGCCAGCCGCTGTTCATCATCGAATAGCAGGCTGCCCATGCTCGACAAGATCGTGATCGCCAACCGCGGCGAAATCGCCCTGCGGATCCTGCGCGCCTGCCGCGAGCTGGGCATCAAGACCGTGGCCGTGCACTCCACCGCTGACGCCAGCCTCAAGCACGTGCTGCTGGCCGATGAGTCGGTGTGCATCGGCCCGCCGGCGAGCCGCGACAGCTATCTGAACATGCCGGCGATCATCAGTGCCGCCGAAGTCACCGACTCGGTGGCCATTCATCCCGGCTACGGTTTTCTCTCGGAAAGCGCGGATTTTGCCGAACGCGTCGAAAAGAGCGGCTTTACCTGGATCGGCCCCAAGGCCGAGACCATCCGCCTGATGGGCGACAAGGTGTCGGCGCTCAAGCTCATGAGCGCCGCGGGCGTGCCCTGCGTGCCCGGTTCCGGCGGACCGCTGGGCGAGGTGGCGACCGACAATCTGCGCATTGCGCGCGAGATCGGCTATCCGGTGATCATCAAGGCTTCGGGCGGCGGCGGCGGGCGCGGCATGCGCGTGGTACACGCCGAAGGGGCGCTGCTAAGTTCAATCGCGATCACCCGCTCAGAGGCGGCGGCCGCCTTTGGCAACGATATCGTCTACATGGAGAAATTTCTCGAGAAGCCGCGGCACATCGAATTCCAGGTGCTGGGCGACAATCACGGCAACCTGGTGTGCCTGGGTGAGCGTGATTGCTCGATGCAGCGCCGCCATCAGAAAGTCATGGAGGAAGCCCCGGCGCCGGGCATCAGCACGGCGCAGCGCGCCGCCATGAGCGCGCGAGTGGTGGCGGCCTGCAAGGCGGTGAACTATCGAAGCGCCGGCACCCTGGAGTTTCTGTACCAGGACGGTGAATTCTATTTCATCGAAATGAACACCCGCATCCAGGTCGAGCACCCGGTCACCGAACTGGTCACGGGCATCGATCTGGTCAAGGCGCAGCTGCAGATCGCTGCGGGCGACAAACTACCGTTCCGGCAGGAGGACATCGAGATCCGCGGGCACGCACTCGAGTGCCGCATCAACGCGGAAGATCCGCGCACCTTTATGCCCTCGCCAGGCCCGATCAAGCTCTGGCATGCACCCGGCGGTCCGGGCGTGCGCGTCGACAGCCATGTGTACTCAGGCTACAACGTACCGCCGTTTTACGATTCGATGATCGGCAAGTTGATCACGCACGGCGATACCCGCGAGACGGCAATAGCGCGCATGCGCAATGCCCTGGCCGAGCTGGTGGTCGAGGGCATCAAGACCAACACCGCATTGCATCAGGAAATACTCGCGCACTCGGCGTTTCAGGCCGGCGGCCTGGACATTCACTACCTCGAGCGCCGGCTCGGCCTGAAGTAGCGGCAGCTGCGCGATGCCGTTCCTGACGCTCAGCTTCGAGCTTGGGGGCATCGAGGCGCAACTGGCCGAGGATGCCTGCCGCGCCGCCGGCGCGCTCGC
>JAYTUZ010000012.1:0-8975 GCA_043744295.1 Gammaproteobacteria bacterium
CGGGCGTGCGCAGGCGCATGATGCGCGGCATGAGCCGGGCATTCGTCAAGGAATCAGATGGAGATACCGAAGCGCTGCCCGAGCGTGCCATCAGCCCGCACCCGAACCTGGTCACGGCGCGTGGCCTGGAGCTGCTCGAGACGCGGGTGCGCGAGCTGGAAGCCGAACGGAGTGCGGCGCGCGCGACCAATGATACCGCCGCGCTGGCGCGCGTTGCGCGCGACCTGCGTTATTTCCAGGCCCGCCGCGACAGCGCGCGCCCGGTGAGCACGGCGCCGCACCCCGAGCAGGTGCGATTCGGTGTGCGCGCGCTGCTGCGCCTCCCGGGCGGAGCGGAGCGCGCGTTTCAGCTGGTCGGCGAAGACGAAGCCGACCCCAAGGCCGGGCTCATCAGCTACGTTTCACCGCTTGCCAAGGCCCTGATGGGCAAGGGCGTCGGCGAGCAGTTGCCGTTCGGCGCGCAGACCGCGGAAATCATCGCCCTGCACAGCTGACTGCGCGGCCTAGGCCGCGACCGGAATCGTCCGGCCAAGCATCTTCTCGATGGCGCGCAGGCGCTCGCGCTCGTCGCGACTCACCAGCGATACGGCCTCGCCAGAGCGTCCGGCGCGGCCAGTGCGGCCGATGCGGTGCACGTAGTCTTCGGGCACGTGCGGCAGCTCGAAATTCACCACGTGCGGGAGCTCTTCGATGTCGAGGCCGCGGGCCGCGATATCGGTGGCCACCAGCACCTGGATCTTGCCCTGCTTGAAATCATCGAGCGCGCGCGTGCGTGCGCCCTGCGACTTGTTGCCGTGGATCGCCGCGCAGCTCAGCCCGTCGCGCGCGAGGCGCTCGGCCAGGCGGTTGGCGCCGTGCTTGGTGCGCGTGAACACCAGGCTCTGGCGGCCGCCGCCGTCATTAAGGATGCGAGAAAGCAGCGGGTGCTTGTTGGCGGTGTCGACGTGATACACGCGATGATCGATCAGCTCGACCGGGGTGTTGCGCGGCGCGATGTCGATGCTCTGCGGGTCGCGCAGTATGCCGCGCGCCAGTTCACGGATCTCGCTGGAAAACGTGGCCGAGAACAGCAGGTTCTGCCGCTGCCTCGGGAGCGCCGCGATCAGCTTGCGGATCGGGCGGATGAAGCCCATGTCGAGCATGCGATCGGCTTCGTCGAGCACCAGAAAATTGATGCCACTCAGGTCCACCGCCCTGGCCTGCAGGTGATCGAGCAGGCGTCCGGGCGTGGCGATGATGATATCGACACCCTGCCGCAAGGCATCGAGCTGCGGCTTGGGGCTCACGCCACCAAAGATCAACACACCGCGTTGCGCCAGATGGGCACCGAGTTCGCGAAACTGCTCGGCCACCTGGGCTGCCAGCTCGCGGGTCGGCACCAGTACCAGGGCGCGCGGCGCGCGCGGGCCGCGCGGGGCACTCTGCTGCTCCTGCAGTTTATGCAGCAGCGGCAGGGCGAAGGCGGCCGTCTTGCCGGTGCCGGTTTGCGCGGCGCCGAGCAGATCGCGGCCCTGCATGACCAGTGGGATGGCGCGCTGCTGGATAGGCGTAGGCGTTTCATAGCCGGCGTCTTTGACGGCGCGCAGCAACAGCGGATTGAGATTGAAAACATCGAATGACACAGAAATACTCCAAAGTGAATTTGCCCGGAGCGCGCTAGCGCTGTCGGTACGGGCAATAAAACCGTTAAGGCAAGACACCGCTCACCGTCGAACGACCCATGGATTGATCCACGAGCCGACCGGTGCGGTCAGGTTTGCAGGAGGGGCGATTGATCCCGGCGAGGCGGGAGTTCAGAAGAACCTCGGCACGTGGGACCGACGCCCACGTATTCGACAAACTAGGCTGGCACTCTACAGGAATCGCCCCGCCAAGGCGAGCACGCATTTCACAGAATGCGATTATCGGCAGAATGCCGCTAGCGGTGCGGCAGCGTGAACTTCGCGCTGGTCCTGGCGCGGACTTCATCGAGCGTGACACCGGGCGCAAGTTCCAACAGCTCGAAGGGCGAGTGCCGGTCGGGACGCGCGAACACCGCAAGGTCGCTGATTATCTTGTCGACCACGTTGAGGCCGGTGAGCGGCAGCTCGCAGCGCGGCTTGAATTTGGGGGCGCCATCTTTCGAGGCGTGCTCCATGACCACCACCACGCGCTTGACGCCGGCAACCAGATCCATCGCGCCGCCCATACCCTTGACCATCTTGCCGGGGATCATCCAGTTGGCCAGGTCGCCGTTCTCGCCCACTTCCATGGCGCCGAGAATCGCCAGGTCGATGTGTCCGCCGCGGATCATGGCGAAACTGTCGGCCGAGGAGAAATAAGAAGAGAATGGCAGCGCCGTGATGGTCTGTTTGCCGGCGTTGATGAGATCGGGATCTTCCTCGCCTTCATAAGGGAAAGGACCCATGCCGAGCATGCCGTTTTCCGACTGCAGCACCACCCGCACACCGTCAGGAATGAAATTCGCAACCAGGGTCGGAATGCCGATGCCAAGATTGACATAGTAGCCATCGCGCAGTTCGCGTGCGGCGATCCTGGCAATGTCATCGCGTGTCCAGGCCATCAGGGCGCTGCCGGCCGCTTGCGCACGGTGCGATTCTCGATCGGCTTGCTATAGCCTGGGCCCTGCATGATGCGTTGGACGAAAATTCCGGGCGTGTGAATCAGATCGGGATCGAGCATGCCGGGCTCCACCAGTTCCTCGACTTCGGCGACGGTGACACGCCCGGCGGTGGCCATCATCGGATTGAAATTGCGCGCCGTGCGCCGATACACCAGATTGCCTTCGGTATCGCCGCGCCAGGCCTTGATGAGTGACAGGTCAGCGACCAGGCCGGTCTCGAGCACATAGGTGTCGCCATTGACGACGCGCTGCTCCTTGCCTTCGGCGACCAGCGTGCCGGCGCCGGTGCGCGTATAAAAGCCCCAGATGCCGGCGCCGCCCGCGCGAATGCGCTCGGCCAGCGTGCCCTGCGGGTTGAATTCCAGCTCGAGCTCGCCGGCCAGATACTGCCGCTCGAACTCCTTGTTCTCGCCCACATAGGAAGAAATCATCTTGCGGATCTGACGCGTCTTGAGCAGCGCGCCGAGGCCATATTGATCAACGCCGGCGTTGTTGGAGATCACCGTCAGGTCCCTGACAGCGGAGTCGCGCAGCGCCACGATCAGGTGTTCCGCTATGCCGCACAGACCGAAACCTCCGGACATCACCGTCATGCCATCGCGCAGCACACCGCTCAGCGCGGCGCGGGCATCGGCAAATACTTTGTGGCCGGCAGGCATGCTCATAATCGCTGATTATTGCACTGGCTTTGATTACACACTAGCGCTTTGGCACCAGCGCCATCGCTTGCTCAGCACTGCTGGCAGGCGAGTTCGCCACTGCGGCCTGGCACGGTGCCGGCCACGACCCTGCAAGCGGGCAGCTGGTCGCGATCGAGCGACGCGCATAAGGTCGCCATCGACACCAGTTCATGCCCCTGTGCGATCCAGCCGTCGAGCAGGCGGCGCATCACCGGCAGCAGTTTCATGCCCTCGAGCTCGGCGTGCAACGTAAACACCTGCGATCCGGCAGCGCCGCCGCGGGTGCGCTCGAGCAAAGCCTCGTGCACGTTGTCGACATTCAAACCATTGAGGCCGATGAGTTCATCGAGCGTCGGCAAAGTGGTCGGCAGCTGCGGTACCCGGCTTCGTCGTCCGTCGATGAGCGGCACGAAGGGATGGGTGCCGCGGGTATCGGAGGCGTAATCGCAGGCCAATTGCTCTTCGAGCATGAGCGCGGCCGCGTTCATCTGCCAGCCTGCGGCCCCGTGCACACGTGGCGCGACCCCGAATATCTGCGCGAAGCGCTCGAACGCCAGGCGCATCTGCCGCTCGGTCCAAGCGGCATCGCGCCTGGTGACAAAATCCTGCCAGGAGACGTGATCGTAGCAGTGCACGCCGACTTCAAAGCCGGCATCGCGCACTTGCCGCATCTGCAGCGCGGCGCGCTGGCCGATATCCGGGCCCGGCAGCAGCGTGCCGTAGAGCAGCGTGCGCAGGCCATAATGCTCGAGCACTGAAGTACGCGACACCTTGCTGAGAAAACCCGGGCGGAACGCCCGGCGCAGTGCGCGACCGGTGTGATCCGGGCCAACGCTGAACAGAAAGGTGGCGCCGGCGCCCGCCAGCTGCAGCAGGCGCATCAGCGCCGGCACGCCCTCGCGGGTTCCGCGCAGCGTATCGACATCGATCTTGAGGGCGAGCAGCACCGGCAGCTGCGCTAGTCAATCAGATGCGCAGCCTGCGCGATCTGGCCGCGATAGGCCTCGAAGATCTCCTTGAGCGCATCGCGCATCGCCACCTTCGGCGCCCAGCCCAGCTCACTGCAGGTATTGGCGATCTTCGGGACGCGATTGGAAACGTCCTGGTAACCCTTGCCGTAGTACTCACCGGCCGTGGTCTCGAGCAGCTTCACCTTCCTGGCATTGTCGCGGTATTCGGGATAGTCGACCGCCAAGGCCAGCATCTGCTCGGCCAGTTCACGCACCGAGAGATTGTTGGCCGGGTTGCCAATATTGAAGATCTTGCGGGTGGCGCACCCGTCCTTGTTGGCGATGATGCGCATCAGCGCGTCGACGCCGTCGCTGATCGCGGTGAAGCAGCGCTTCTGTGCGCCACCATCCACCAGCTTGATCGGCTCGCCACGGACGATGTGGCCGAGGAACTGGGTGATGACGCGCGAGCTGCCCTCTTTCGCGGAGTGGATATTGTCGAGCCCCGCGCCGATCCAGTTGAACGGGCGAAACAGGGTGTAGTCTAGCCTGCCCTCGGAGCCGTAGGCATAGATCACCCGATCAAGCAGCTGCTTCGAGCAGGCGTAGATCCAGCGCTGCTTCTCGATCGGGCCGTAGATCAGCTCCGAGCTGCCCGGGTCGAATTCGCCGTCGCGGCACATGCCGTACACCTCGGAGGTTGACGGGAACAGCACCCGCTTGCGGTAGCGCACGCATTGGCGAACGATCGGCAGGTTGGCTTCGAAATCCAGCTCGAACACCCGCAGCGGCTCCTGCACATAGGTGGCCGGAGTTGCGATCGCCACCAGCGGCAGCACCACATCGCACTTGCGAATGTGATATTCGATCCATTCCTTGTTGATGGTGATATCGCCTTCGAAGAATTTCATGCGCGGATTGGCGAGCAACGGCTCGATGCGCTCGGCATTCATGTCCATGCCGAACACGCTCCAGTCGGTATCCTTGAGGATGCGCGCCGAGAGGTGATGGCCGATGAAGCCGTTGACACCGAGGATCAGAACTTTTGTGCTCATGGTTGAAGTCCGCCAATGCCGTGGGAATTGCCGCCGTGCCCGCTAGCGCTGGCCGTTCGCCAGCGGCAGCAGCTGATCGTCAAAGCGCGCCCGGAACATTGCCGCATCGCGCACCGTACCGTCCAATTCGAATTCCAGCAATCGCAGCACGCCGTCGGCGCACTGTGCCTGAACTTCGTGGTCGCGCCAGCACAATAGCGGCTGCGCGTTGCCCTCTGCCACTGCAGCCGGAGCCACGCCACTCGGGCGCGCTACGCCGGCATCCGGCACGCATAGCGTGCGCAGTATGCGCAGCCGCATCCCCCCGGCCAGCGCGTAGGCGCCAGGGAAAGGCGGCGCCACCGCACGCACCAGATTGTGCACGGCGCGCACCCCCAGGCGCCAGTCTATCGCACCGTCGGCGGCGCTGCGGCCACCGAAATAGCTGCCGGCCGCCAGATTCTGCTCGCGCAGTACGGCGCTGCCGGCGACCAGGGCAGGCAGCGCGCGCTGCAGGGTCAACTCGGCGGCGACACACACCTTGCGAAACACTTCGCCGGCGGTATCGTCGGGCAGGATGGGCACCGCCTGGGCATCGACAATGGCGCCGGCGTCCGCTTTGACCGTCATGGCGTGCAGGGTTGCTCCGGTTTCAGTCTCGCCATTCAGGACCGCCCAGTTGACCGGCACCCGGCCGCGATATTTTGGCAACAGCGAACCGTGCATATTGAAGGCGCCGCGCGGCGCGACCGCCAGCACCCCTGCGCCCAGCATATGGCGGTAGTAAAAAGAGAACAGAAAGTCGGGACGCGCCAAGCGCAGTTGCTGCAGAAATTCCGGCGAGTTCGGATCATCCGGCGTGGCCACGTTGAGCTTGTGCCAGCGCGCCTGTTGCGCCACGCTGGCGAACCAGATCTGCTCGGCCGGATTGTCCCGGTGGGTAACCACGAGCGGCACCTCGATGCCCTGCCCCAGCAGCACCCGCAGGCAACGCACTCCTACATCGTGATAGGCGAAAACAACCGCGCGCGTCACGATGGCTCGGCAGGACCCGGCAGTCGCTCGAGCACCGCACCGACGATATAACGCGGCCGCCGGCGCACCTCTTCATAGATGCGGCCGATGTATTCACCCAGCAGACCGAGTCCGAACAGCGCAATGCCAATCAGCAGGAAGGCAATGGCGAATAGCGTGAACAGGCCCTGCTCGGCCGCATTGGCGCCATACACCAGGCGGCGAATGATCAGGCCAATGCCAAACATCACTGACAGCAGCGACACAACGGTACCCAGGGCCGAAAAGATCTGCATCGGCACGGTGGAAAAGCCGGTCATCAGATCGAAATTGAGCTTGATCAGCTGCCATACCGAATACTTGGACTCGCCGGCACTGCGCTCTTCGTGTCGCACCGGAATCTCGATCGGCCGCCCCGCAAAGGTGTAGGCGAGCGCCGGCACAAAAGTGTTGTTCTCGGAACACAAATTGATGGCATCGACGATGGTGCGGGCGTAGCCGCGAAACATGCAGCCATGATCGGTAATGCGGATGTGCGTGGTGCGCTCGCGCAGCGCGTTGATGAGGCGCGAGGCCCAGCGACGCCAGGCGTAGTCCTGGCGTTGCTGACGAATGGTGCCGACATAGTCGTAGCCGGCATCGAGCTCGGCCACCAGGCGGCCAATTTCCTCCGGTGGGTTCTGCAGGTCGGCATCGAGGGTGATCAGGTACTTGCCGCGCGCGTGCGCAAAGCCCGCCATGATCGCGCGGTGCTGCCCGAAGTTGGCAGCGAACAGCACCACGCGCGTGACCTCGCTGCGGCGTTCAAATTGCGCACGCAGCACTGCCGCCGAGCCATCCCGGCTGCCATCGTTGACGAAGATTATTTCGTAACTGCGTTGCAGCGAATCGAGGGCCGGGTAGAGGCGCGCGAACAGCGCCGGCAGGCTGGCTTCCTCGTTATAGACCGGAATGACCACCGAAATTTCCGGCGTCGGTGCCCGCAGCGACCTTGCCGTTGCGCTGACCACGGCACTCATGCGCTCACCCGTTGTGCGCTGGCGCCGGCCAGCGCCGGGCCGAGTGCCGCACAAACGCGCTCGACATCGCCATCCTGCATGGCCGGAAACAGCGGCAGGCTCACTGTGCAGCGGCCGATGCGTTCGGCGTGCGGGAAATCGCCGGGCCGGTAGCCCAGCTGCCTGAACAGTGTGAACAGATGGATGGCCGGGTAGTGCACGCCGACGCCGATGCCTGCTTCACGCATGCGCTTAATGAAAGCCTCGCGCGCCGCCCACTCCGGCAGCAGCACCTGAAACATATGCCAGTTGCTGTTCTCGAAATCAGCCGGCGGCAGATCAAGGCCGAGGCTGCGATCGATGAGCTCGAAGTAGCGGCGCGCCAGCACGCGGCGGCGCGCGTTGAATGAGTGCAGCAGCGGCAGCTGACCGAGGCCGATGCAGGCAGCCACATCGGTGAGATTGTGTTTGCCGCCCGCGAGGGTGACGTCCATGCCTTCCCAGCTGTCGCCGCGGCGTTCGACGCCCTGCAGGCGCCACAATTCGCAACGCCGCGCCTCATCAGGATCGTTGAGCACCAGGCACCCGCCTTCGCTGCTGGTGATGTTCTTGTTGGCGTGGAAACTGATCGACACCAGATCGCCGAAGCTGCCGATCATGCGTCCGCGCCAGTGCGCGCCCATCGACTGGGCGGCATCCTCGATCACGCGCAGCCGATGGCTGCCGGCGATCTCGTAGAGCCGGTCGCGATCGACCGGCAGCCCGGCCAGATCGACCGGCAACAGTGCGCGCGTGCGCGCTGTGATGGCCGCAGCGATGCGCTCCAGATCGATGTTGCGCGTGTGCGGATCGCAATCGACAAACACCGGCCGCGCGCCGGCGCGCAGCACCACGTTCGCCGTGGCCACCCATGACAGCGGCGTGGTGATCACTTCGTCGCCAGGCTGCACGCCAGCCAGCGACAGGGCTATTTCCATCGCGCCGGTCGCCGAACTCATGACGCGCACCGGCCGACCAGCGCACAGCGCCGAAAGCTGCGCCTCGAATTCCCGGACCTTGGGGCCGCTGGTGATCCAGCCGGAACGCAGCACCTCGCCGACCGCGGCGATGGTGGCCTCATCGATCGACGGACGGGTGAAGGGCAGGAAAGTATTGCTCACGGCGAAAACCCTTGACCTTGCCAGACTAGGCCGGACCGGCGCTGCGCGCCACCAGCCAGACGCCAACCAGAATGATGCCGATGCCGGCGATGCGGGCTGCGCTCAGGTTTTCACCAAACAGCCACCAGGCGGCGAGCGCATTGACCACGTAACCGACCGACAGCATCGGATAAGCCACGCTGACCTCGACCCGCGCCAACGCCAGTATCCACACCACGACACTGACGGCGTAGCAGAACAGACCGGCGATGATCGGCGGATTGAGCACCAGCCGTGCGGCGATGGCCGCCGCATTGCCGATGCGCAGCTCGACGTCCGCCAGCGAGCCGGCGCCAGCCTTGAGCAGCAATTGCGCGACGGCGTTGAGCAACACGCCCGTGAGCACCAGCGTCAACTGTGAACCGTTCATGGCTTGACCACCGCGACCAGCGAAGGCGCAGTGTATATCACGCGCATCGGCAGGCCCATCTGCAGCAGCCGGGCATAGGAAGTGCTGCGCACCACGGCCACTGCACT
>JAYTUZ010000013.1:0-34876 GCA_043744295.1 Gammaproteobacteria bacterium
TTGAAAAGCAATATTGAGATCGCCCAACTGGCGAAAATGCGGCCCATCACCCAACTGGCGGCCGAGCGGCTTGGCATCGACGATCAGCACCTCGAGCCCTATGGGCGCTTCAAGGCCAAGATCTCCCTCGACTACCTGGAATCGCTCCCCGAGCGGCCCAACAGCAAACTGGTGCTGGTGACGGCAATCTCGCCCACTCCCGCGGGCGAGGGCAAGACCACCACTACGGTGGGCCTGGGCGATGCGCTCAATCGTATCGGCAAGAAGGCCATGGTGTGCCTGCGCGAACCGGCGCTGGGCCCGGTGTTCGGCATGAAGGGTGGCGCGGCGGGCGGCGGCTACGCGCAGGTCGTGCCGATGGAAGACATCAACCTACATTTCACCGGCGACTTTTCCGCCATAGCACTCGCCAACAATCTGCTGGCGGCGCTCATCGACAACCATGTCTACCACGGCAACGCCCTGGGCTTCGATGTACGTCGCATCAGCTGGCGTCGCGTCGTCGATATCAACGATCGTGCGCTGCGCGACATCACCGTGGGCCTCGGTGGCCCCGGCAACGGCTTTCCGCGCCAGGATGGTTTCGACATCGTAGTCGCTTCCGAAGTGATGGCGATCTTCTGCCTGGCGACCAGCCTTGCCGACCTGAAGGAGCGCCTCGGCAAGATCGTGGTCGGCTATACGCGCACGCAGCAACCGATCCACGCCCGTGACCTGAAGGCACACGGCGCGATGACTGTCCTGCTCAAGGACGCGCTGGCACCCAACCTGGTACAGACCCTCGAGAACAACCCGGCGATAATTCACGGCGGCCCGTTTGCCAACATTGCGCACGGCTGTAATTCCGTCATCGCCACGCACAGTGCGATGAAGCTCGCCGACTACGTGGTCACCGAGGCGGGCTTTGGCGCCGACCTCGGCGCCGAGAAATTCATCGATATCAAGTGCCGCAAGTCCGGCCTGCGACCTGCCGCGGTCGTCCTGGTCGCGACCGTGCGCGCCCTGAAATACCACGGTGGCGTGGAGGTGGCAGACCTGCCCAAGGAGAATATCGCAGCGCTGCGCAAGGGCATCGTCAATCTCGAGCGCCACATCGATAACATGCGCGATCGTTTCGGGCTGCCGTGCGTAGTGTCAATCAATCACCGCGCCGAGGATACCGAGGCCGAGATCAGCGCCCTGCAGGAGAGTGCGGCGCCCAAAGGCGTCAAGGTCATCAACGCCCGGCATTACTCGGACGGCGGTGCGGGCGCCGTCGAAGTGGCCAAGGAAGTGGTGCGTCTGTGCGAGCAGCCCAGCAAGTTTCATTTCCTGTACGAAGATGCGCTGCCGCTGTGGGACAAGATGAAGGCCATCGCCACCGGTATCTATGGCGCCGCCGATATCAGTGCCGATGCGAAGGTGCATGCCAGGATCCGCGAGTTGCAGCAGGGCGGTTACGGCCACTATCCGGTGTGCGTGGCCAAGACCCAGTATTCGTTCTCTACCGATGCCAAGCTGCGTGGTGCGCCCAGCGGGCACGTGGTGAACATTCGCGAAGTGCGGCTGGCCGCCGGCGCTGAATTCATCGTCATGATCTGCGGCGATATCATGACCATGCCAGGCCTGCCGTCCGCGCCGGCCGCCTGCTCGATCGATCTGGATGCAAAGGGCAATATTGTCGGCATGTTCTAGCGCCCGCCAGTGGCGGGGTGACGCCACTGTTCAGGGCACCAGCACGATCTTGCCCAGGTGTTGTTTCTCGAGGAAGGCCTGCTGCGCGGCGACGATTTGGCGCAGCGGGTAGCTTGCACTGATGAGCGGCCTGATTTCCCTGGCCTCGATGTAGCCGAGCAGTGTGGTGAACAGACCGGGCTCGGGGATCGTGCACCCGAGCAGCGTCAGGTCCTTGAGATAAAGCGTGCGCAGATCCAGCGCGACGCTGGCGCCCGCGACCGCGCCGGCGACCGCATAGCGCCCGCCGCGCCGCAGGATCTGCAGGTGCTGCGGGAAATGCGCGCCACCGACCGAATCGATGATCGCATCGACCGACTCGGCGCCCAGCTCTGACACCAGATCCGCCTCGCGCGCCAGGACGCGTTCAGCGCCCAGCGCGCGCAGCCCGGCCGCCTTGCTGGCGCCAGCTACGGCAATCACACGCGCGCCACGACGGCGTGCGAGTTGTACGGCGGCGGAGCCCACGCCGCCCGAAGCGCCCGTGACCAGAACCGTCTGGTTCGGCGCGAGTGCCACACGCGACAGCATGTTCTCGGCCGCCAGACAGGAACAGGGGAAGGAGGCCAGTTCGACATCGCTGAGATCGCTCACTAGGGCGCGCGCGTTGGCCGCGGGCACGCTGGCGAACTCGGCGAAGGCGCCGTCACGATCGGCGCCGAAATATTCCACGCTCTTGCCATCCGCGCCGCGCAGTATCGGATCGATCAGCACGCGTTGGCCGACCCGTGCGGCATCGACGCCGGGGCCCAGCGCGACGATGTAGCCGCAGGCATCGGCTCCCTGGATGCGCGGAAACTGAAATGCGCCGCCGCCCCAGGCGCTGTCCTGCGGTGCCGCTGTCGTTGGCGAGCGCGAGTACCAGCCGATGCGGGTATTGATATCGGTGTTGTTGACCGCCGCGGCCGCGATGCGTACCAGCACTTCGCCATGGCCAGGCGTTGGCACTGGCTGGTCGGTGCGCAACTCGAGCTGTTCGTAGCCGCCGTGGCCCTTGAGTACTACCGCAAACATGCTGCGGGGCGGGGCTTCAGGTCCACTGCTCAAGGCGATAACCCTCATCGGGAATAGTGTAGTAATCACCCTTGTCGGCGCAGTAGATATGGCCCTCGATCCCAAGGCCAGTCGCGCCGTCGAGCGTGCCGGCAGTAATTGAAATCTCGTCCCGGCCATCCGCCTGCCAGAAAAGCGTTGAGCCACAGGTCGAGCAGAAGCCACGTTGCGCCTGCGGCGAAGCCCGATACCAGCGCAGCGGCTCGGCGCGGACCAGCCGGAAATCGCTCAGGCGCGCGTTGGTCGCAGCCATGAAATGACCGGTCTGCTTGCGGCACTGCGTGCAGTGACAGGCAATGACATCGCGCAGCGGGCCGCCTACTTCGTAGGCGCAGGCGCCGCACAGACAGCTGCCGCGATGCTGCACTTCACTCATGGTTGCCCGCCTGCGCCTGCGCCTGCGCCTGCGCCTCGCTGCCTGCGCCGCGCCCGACCCATGGCGGCGCGCGGCTCGGCAAACAGCCAGGCCAGCTGCTCGATCATTGCCACGCCCAGTTGTTCGGCACTGCCCACCATCAGTGCCCGCTGATAGTAGTCGCTGACATCATGACCGATGCCGATCGCCAGCAGCTCGACGCTGCCACGACGCTCGATCCACTTGATCACGTTGCGCAGGTGGTGCTCGAGATAGCTGCCGGCATTGGCGGACAGGGTCGCCTCATCCAGCGGCACACCGTCGGAGATGACCATCAGTATGCGACGCTTTTCGCTGCGATGTAGCAGGCGATCGTGTGCCCAGAGCAGCGCCTCGCCATCGATGTTCTCCTTCAGAAGTTCCTCGCGCAGCATGAGCCCGAGATTGCGCCGCGTCCGGCGCCAGGGCGCATCCGCCGCCTTGTATATGATGTGTCGCAGCTCGCTCAGCCGGCCAGGGGCGGGCCGGGCGCCGGCTCGGAACCAATCCTCGCGCGCCGCGCCGCCTTTCCAGGCCCTGGTGGTGAAACCGAGAATCTCCACCTTGACCCCGCAGCGCTCCAGTGTGCGCACCAGGACGTCAGCGCACAACGCTGCCAGCATGATCGGTCGACCGCGCATGGAGCCGGAGTTGTCGAGCAGTACGGTGACGACCGTGTCCTTGAATTCGGCGTCCTGCTCCTCCTTGAACGACAGCGACGCCAATGGATCGGTGACCACGCGCGCCAGTCGCGCGGCATCGAGCACCCCTTCTTCGAGATCGAACTGCCAGCGACGCAGCTGCTTGGTCATGAGCAGGCGCTCGAGCCGATGGGCGAGGCGCGTCACGGCGTTCTGCAGGTTGCGGGCTTCTTCATCGAGTAGCGCGCGCAGCCGAATCAGTTCGGCCTCATCGCACAGGCTGGTGGCGTCGACAATTTCATCGTGGGCGCGCGTATAGACCCGGTAGTGACGATTGGGATTGTCGGCGTCGTCGTACGGTGGCGTGCGCACCATGCGATCGCCGGCGTCGGCCTGCTCGGCTGTGCGCGCCGGCAGTGCCTCGCTGTCGGCGGGCAGTTCGGCTGGCGGCTTGGGCGCGATGGTGGGCTCATCCTCTTCGAGCATGCCCTGCTGCTGCTTGACGCGCAGCACGCTGCTGCCACGTTCAGCCAGCGCTTCGCCAGCCGCCGGCCCTGGCTGCGCCGCGGCCAATTGCGCCTGGCGCTGTGCCTCGGATCCCAGTTCATTGCCCAGGTCGAAGTCGCGCACCAGTTCGTGTATCAGCACGGCAAACTGTTCCTGGCTGGGCGCCGCCGCCGCGAGTTGCGCCAGTTGCCCGCCAGTGCGGGCCTCAAGCTCGGCGCGCCAACGGGCCATCAGCGGCGCGGCGATTTCCGGCGCCGGTCGGCCGCTCAGGCGTTCGCGCACCAGTAGTGCCAGGGCCTGCACCTTGCCGGAATGGCGTGCCAGATGCGCGCGCAGCACGCCACTGTGCTCCAGCTGGGCGATCAGCGCGGCTTCGAGATTGCTGGCAATGCCGCGCATCACATTGGCGCCCAACGACTGGCAGCGCATGTCCTCGAGCGCATCGTAGAGTTCGCGCGCCCGCGGACCGGTGGGGCGAAAGCGCGCATGAATGGCGGCATCGTAGTGCGCCCGGCGCAGCGCGAGGCGGTCGGCCTGGCCGCGCAGGCGCGCTGCGGCGGATGGCGTCAGTGGCGTGGGGATAGCCGGCAGCAACAGAGGATTGCCGGGCAGCGTGGCGCCGGTCACTCCGCACAAGACCCGCAGTCCCTTCTCACCTGCAAGGGCGCGCGTCGAGTGGACCAGCGCGCGCTCGAAGCGCTGCTCCAGCGTCTGGGGTGCGCGCTGCTGCGGCGTGTTCACACGACCTTCAGGCCGGTAATGGTCTCGGGCAATTCGCTGCCGAACGCGCGCTGGAAGAATTCGGCGACCGTCGGGCGCTCGAGCTCGTCGCACTTGTTCAGAAAGGTGACGCGAAAGGCCAGGCCCAGGTCGGAGAAGATTGCGGCATTCTCCGCCCAGGTGATCACCGTGCGCGGACTCATGACGGTGGAGATGTCGCCGTTCATGAATGCATTGCGGGTCATATCGGCGACCCGCACCATTGCCATGATGGTGCGTCGGCCTTCCGGGCTGTCGTAGAGAGGCGCCTTGCTCAGCACGATGGCCGCTTCCTGGTCGTGCTCGAGGTAATTGAGCGTGGTGACGATCGACCAGCGATCCATCTGGCCCTGGTTGATCTGCTGTGTGCCGTGATAGAGGCCGCTGGCATCACCCAGGCCAATGGTGTTGCTGGTGGCGAACAGGCGAAAGAAGGGGTGCGGGCTGATGACGCGATTCTGGTCGAGCAGCGTGAGCTTGCCGCTTGCCTCCAGTACGCGCTGGATCACGAACATGACATCGGCTCGACCGGCGTCATACTCATCGAAGGTGAGGGCGATCGAGCGCTGAATCGCCCACGGCAGCAGGCCCTCGCGAAATTCCGTGATCTGATGATCGTCGCGCACCACGATGGCATCGCGACCGACCAGATCGATGCGGCTGACGTGGCCATCGAGGTTGATGCGCACCAGCGGCCAGTTCAGGCGCGCCGCCACCTGTTCGATATGCGTGGATTTCCCGGTGCCGTGGTAGCCCTGCACCATGACGCGGCGGTTGAAGGCAAAACCGGCCAGGATGGCCAGCGTGGTATCCGGATCGAAGCAGTAGCCAGGATCCACCGCCGGGACATACTCGCTGCGTTCCTTGAATGCCGGCACGATCATGTCGCTGGCGACCCCGAAAGTGCGGGCCGACAGCTGCGTGTCGGGTCGGCTGCAGAGCAGATCGTCGGCTGTGCCTGTCACCATGGTGTCCCCTGATCGAGGGCGCCATGATACATCCTCGGAACTGCCCGGCAGTGGCGCGATCCGGGGCCGGAATCATAAAGACTTGCCGGCTGGTAGATTATCTTTGCTGCGTTGGCGATGGGGTTGTGCGAGGCTAGGCACCCTGCGGGTGGGCCGGCGCAGCAGATCGCCAGGCGTCGCACGGGAGAAACTCAAGTGACTCAAATTCCAGGCGGTACGCGGCGCCCATCGGGCCGGGACGCCCGACGCGCACAGCGCTCCGCACCGCTCCCCGATCACCTGCGGCCAGTGCGGCCCGGCATGCCCAGTGGGCGTTATCTGCCGCTGAGCCAGGCCGACATCGACCAGATTCACCAGACCGCGCTACGCCTGCTGGCGGAAGTGGGCCTGGCGGATGCGACCGAGACAGGTGTCGAGGTGATGACCCGGGCCGGCTGCACGCAGAGCGCACAGGGCCGCCTGCTGTTTCCGCGTTCACTGGTCGAGGACACGCTGGCGAAGGCGGGGCGCAACTTCGTGCTGCACGCGCAGGATCCGCGTTTCGACCTCGAGCCCTGGGGCAAGCGCGCCTATTTTGGTACCGCGGGCGCGGCGGTCAATATCGTCGATGCCCACGGCGCCTATCGCGAATCTGAAATCCGGGATCTGTACGACATCGGGCGGATCGTCGATCAGATGGAGCACATTCATTTCTTCCAGCGCGCGGTCGTGCCGCGCGATATTCCCGATCCGTTCGAGATGGATTTCAACACCTGCTACGCGGCCGTGTCGAGCACCACCAAGCACGTCGGCAGCAGCTGGGTGCAACCGGAACACGTGACGGCCTCGCTGGAGATGCTGCACCTGATCGCCGGCGGTGAAAGGCAATGGCGCGAGCGCCCCTTTGTCAGCCAGTCCAACTGCTTTGTCGTGCCACCGATGAAATTCGCGACTGATGCCTGCCGTTGCCTGGAGGTGGCGGTGCATGGTGGCATGCCGATTCTGCTGCTCTCGGCCGGACAGGCGGGGGCGACCGCGCCCGCGGCGCTCGCCGGCGCGCTGGCGCAGGAAGTCGCCGAAGTGCTCGCCGGGCTGGTGTATGTGAACGCCATCAAGCCCGGGCATCCGGCGATTTTTGGCACCTGGTGTTTCGTGTCCGACCTGCGCACCGGTGCCATGTCGGGCGGCAGCCCGGAACAGGCGCTGCTGTCGTCAGCGGCGGGGCAGATGGCCAATTACTACGATCTGACCGGCGGCACGGCCTCGGGGATGACCGATTCCAAGGTGGCCGACGGACAGGCGGGCGCCGAGAAGGGGCTCAACCATGCGCTGGTGGGCAACTCCGGCGCCAATATGATCTATGAATCGGCCGGCATGCATGCCAGCCTGCTGGGCTTTTCGCTCGAGAGCCTGGTCATCGACAATGACATCATCGGCGCCGCACAGCGCACCATCAAGGGCATCGAAGTGAACGAGGAGCGTCTGTCCTTCGAGACCATCAAGGACGTCTGCCTCAACGGCCCCGGTCATTTTCTCGGCAGTGACCAGACCCTGCAATTGATGCAGACTGAATATCTCTATCCGGGGGTCGGTGACCGGCGCAGCCCGAACGAATGGACCGAGCAGGGTTCGCTCGATGTGCTGCAGCGCGCGGCCAGCAAGGTCAAAGAGATCCTCGCAAATCATTTTCCGACTCACATTTCCGAGGTCGTCGACGCCGAGATCCGCAGGCGCTTTCCGGTGCGCCTGCCGCGCCAGGCGATGCTCGCGGAGGCCGCCGCCAGCGCGGACGCGGCTGCCGCCGGTGGCGCTGCCGTCCGCAGACAGGTAGTCGCCTAGGCCACAGGCACTTCATGTCGCTGCCCAGTCGCGCCGGTGTGGTCATAGTCGGGGGTGGTATTGCCGGCTGCTCCATCGCCTATCACCTGACCAGGATCGGCCTCAGCGATGTGGTGCTGCTCGAGCGCAAGCAGCTGACCAGCGGCACGACCTGGCACGCCGCGGGCCTGGTAGGACAATTGCGCGCCACGCGCAATCTCACCGAGCTGGCCAAGTACACGGCCGACCTGTATCGCTCGCTGGAAGCGGAAACCGGGCAGGCGACC
Source organism: Gammaproteobacteria bacterium (assembly GCA_043744295.1). Classification (GTDB taxonomy): domain Bacteria; phylum Pseudomonadota; class Gammaproteobacteria; order Steroidobacterales; family Steroidobacteraceae; genus FEN-1191. The sequence continues at coordinate 8,120 of JAYTUZ010000013.1, forward strand.
GGCTTCAAGCAGAATGGCTCCATCAGCGTCGCGCGGACTGCGGCGCGCTTCGAGGAGCTCAAGCGCGGCGCCTCCATGGGCAAGACCTTTGGCCTGGAAATCGACGTGCTGTCGTGCGCGGCCATCAAGGAACGCTGGCCGCTGCTCGAAGTGGACGATCTGGTGGGCGGCATATTCATCGCCAAGGATGGCCAGACCAATCCGATCGATACCACCCAGGCGTTTGCGCGTGGCGCAAGAATGCGTGGCGCGCGCATCTTCGAGCACACCGCGGTCAGCCGCATTCGCGTCGAGCGCGGGCGGGCCGTCGGCGTCGATACGGAGTCGGGCTACATTGCGGCCGATACCGTCGTGCTGTGCGCCGGCATGTGGTCGCATGGCCTCGGGCGCGACTGCGGGGTAAGTGTGCCGCTGCATGCGGCCGAGCATTTCTATATCGTGACCGAGCCTATCCCCGGACTGCCGGGCAATCTGCCGGTGCTGCGTGTCTACGACGAGTGCGCCTATTTCAAGGAAGACGCCGGCAAGCTGCTGGTCGGGTGCTTCGAGCCGGTGGCCAAGCCCTGGGGCATGAAGGGCATACCGGCCGAGTTCTGTTTTGACACGCTGCCCGAGGACTACGAGCATTTCGAGCCCATCCTGAGCGCCGCAGTGCGCCGCGTGCCGAGGCTCGGTGAAGTGGGCATCCAGCTGTTCTTCAATGGCCCGGAAAGCTTCACGCCGGATGATCGCTACTACATCGGCGAGACGCCGGAAGTGCGTGACCTGTTCGTGGCGACTGGCTTCAACTCGGTCGGCATTGCGGCGAGCGGCGGGGCCGGGAAAGTGGTGGCGCAGTGGATTCTCGATCGCCGGCCGCCGATGGATCTGGCCGACGTCGACATCCGCCGTGTGCTGCCGTTTCAGTCGAATCGGCGTTACCTGCACGATCGCACCGTGGAAACCCTGGGCCTGCTGTATGCGATGCACTGGCCCTACTACCAGTATGAGAGTGCGCGGGGTGCGCGGCGCAGCGGGCTGCACGACCGGCTGGTGAATGCTGGTGCCTGCATGGGCGAGACCGCCGGGTGGGAGCGACCCAACTGGTTTGGCGCGCCCGGATCGACGCCACGTTATGAGTATTCCTACGGCCGCCAGAACTGGTTCGGCGCCTGTCGCGATGAATGCCTGGCGGTGCGCGACGCGGTGGCGCTGTTCGATCAGGCCAGCTTTGCGAAATTTCATGTGCAGGGCGCTGATGCCTGCGCCGTGCTCAACCAGCTCTCGACCGCCAACGTCGATGTGCCGCCGGGCCGCGTCGTCTATGCACAGTGGCTCAACGAGCGCGGCGGCATCGAAGCCGACCTGACCATCACCCGCCTGGCCGAGCGCGAATTCATGGTCGTGACCTCGGCGATCTGCCAAACCCGCGATCTGGCCTGGCTCCGGCGCCAGCTCGAGGAGCGCACGGACGCGCGCTGCACCGTGACCGATGTGACGGCCGGCGTCGCCATGCTCGGTGTCATGGGTCCACGCAGCCGCGAGCTGCTCAGCGCGCTTTCGGGTGCGGACCTGTCCAACGCCGCGCATCCTTTTGGCTGCTCGCGCGAGATCGAAATCGGCTATGCGCGGGTTCGCGCCAGCCGCATCACCTACGTGGGCGAGCTGGGCTGGGAGCTGTACATACCGGGCGAGCAGCTGCTCGATGTCTACGAGCGGCTCATCGAGGCGGGTGGCACCTTCGGATTGCGCCACGCCGGCTATCACGCCATGGGCGCATGCCGGGTCGAAAAAGGCTACCGGCACTGGAGCCATGACATCGGCGATGAAGACACGCCGCTCGAGGCGGGCCTGGCTTTCACCGTAGCGTGGGACAAGCCCGGTGGTTTCATCGGCCGGGCGGCTCTGCTCGCCCAGCGCCAGCGCGGCACTTTGCCCAAGCGCCTGGTGCAGGTGATGCTCACGGACGCCTCGGAGGCCGCGCCGCTCCTGTATCACGAAGAGCCCATCGTGCGCGACGGCGCTATCGTCGGCTCGATCAAGTCCGGCGCCTGGGGTCATCGCCTGGAACGCTCGATCGGCATGGGCTATGTCAGCTGCGCCGCGGGCGTCAGCCCGGAGTGGCTGCAGGCCGGGCGCTGGCAGATCGAAGTCGCCGGCGAGCGGCACGAGGCGCGGGTGCAATTGCAGCCCTGGTACGATCCCAAAGGCGAGCGCATCAAATGCTGAGCCGTTCATCATGAAGACCCATGCCCAGGTAGTCATCATCGGCGGCGGCGCAGTCGGGTGCAGCGCGCTCTATCATCTTACCCAGCTGGGCATCAGCGATGCGGTGCTGCTCGAGCGCGATGAGCTGACCGCCGGCTCGACCTGGCATGCGGCCGGCAACTGCCCGAATTTCTCGACTTCGTGGAACCTGATCAAGCTTCAGCGCCACAGCACCCGCCTGTATGCGGGCCTCGCCGAACGCGTCGGCTACGACATCAACTACCACATTACCGGCAGCATCCGGCTTGCGCACAGCGCGGATCGCGTCGATGAGTTCCGCCATGTGCTTTCGCAGGCGCGCGCCCAGGGCATGGAATTCGAAATGCTGAGCCCGGCGCAGATTCGCGAGCGGCATCCGTTCATCACCACCGACGACATCCGCGCGGGGTTGTACGACCCTTACGATGGCGACATCGATCCGGCGCAGCTGACGCAGGCCCTGGCCAAGGGTGCGCGTGACGCCGGTGCGCAGGTCCACCGCCAGACGCGCGTCACGGCCATCGAGCGCCTCGCCTCGGGCGAGTGGCGTGTGATCACCGACCGTGGCGCCATCATCGCGCAGTCGGTGATCAATGCGGCGGGCTACCGTGGCGGCGAAGTGGCGGCGATGGTGGGCGAATACCTGCCGATCGTGACGCTCGCGCACCAGTACCTGGTGACCGAAGACATCCCGGAACTGGTTGCCCGCGGCGCCGCCCGCCTGCCGCTGATTCGCGACCCCGATGTCAGCTACTACATGCGCCAGGAACGCCAGGGCCTGATTCTCGGCCCCTACGAGCGCACCGCCGATGCGCACTGGCTGCAGGGAATTCCTGCGGAATTCGCCAACCAACTGTTCCCGGACGATGTTGCCCGCCTCGAGCCCTACATCGAGGCGGCCTGCGCGCGCGTGCCGATACTGGGCAGCGTCGGCGTCAAGAGCATCATCAACGGACCCATTCCCTATGCGCCCGATGGCAATCCGCTGATCGGCCCGGCGCCCGGGTTGCCCGGATTTTTTCACTGCTGCGCATTCACCTTTGGCATTGCCCAGGCTGGCGGCGCCGGGAAAATCATTGCCGAGTGGGTGGTTCAGGGGCAGCCCGAGTGGGACGTGTGGCCGCTCGACTCGCGCCGCTATCATCATTACGCCAACAAGAAGTATGTGTTGGCCAAGGCGATCGAGACCTACCAGAACGAATACGCTGTAGGATTTCCGGTGGAAGAGCGCGCCGCCGGCCGGCCCGCCAAGAGTTCGCCCGTCAACCAGCGCCTCGCGGCCAAGGGCGCACGCTTCGGCGCTCGCGGTGGCTGGGAGCGGGCGGTGTATTTCCCGCGCGCCAGCGATGCCAGCGATCGCCCCGAATTGTCCTTTCGCCGCCCGGGCTGGCACCTCGCGGTGGAACGCGAGTGCGCTGCCGTTTCCCAGCGCGTCGCCGTGCTCGACCTGCCGGGGTTCACGAAATTCGAAGTCACAGGCCCTGGCGCCAGTGACTGGCTCAATCACATGGTAGCCGGGACCGTGCCGCGCCCCGGACGCACGGCACTCAACTATTTCTGCGCGCCCAATGGCGGCATCGTCACCGAGATGACCATCACCGCGCTGGCGCCCGAGCAATACTGGCTGATCAGCGCCGCGGCCGGCGAGCGCCACGATGAGCACTGGCTGCGCGAGCATCTGCCCGGGGGCGGTGCGGTGCGTGTGGACAATCTCAGCGCGCGCTTTGGCACCCTGATTGTCGTGGGCCCGAAGTCGCGCGAGCTGCTCAGCGCGCTCACGTCCGCCGGGCTTTCGAACGAGGCGTTTCCATGGCTGGCCGTGCGCACCATCGATATCGCCTACACGCAGGCCATCGCGCTGCGCGTGAACTACGTCGGCGAGTTGGGCTGGGAGCTGCACCTGCCAGTCGAACACCTGTTGTCCGTGTACCAGCTCCTGTTCGAAGCGGGCGAACGCTTCGGCATCAGCGACTTCGGTCTCTACGCGATGGATAGTCTGCGGCTCGAGAAGTGCTATCGCAGCTGGAAGGCGGATCTCACCACCGAGTACACGCCCTTCATGGCCTCGCTCGATCGCTTCGTGAAGCTCGACAAGCCCGGTGGCTTCATCGGCCAGGAAGCACTGCGGTGCGAGGCGCAGCAGGGACCGCGCGAGCGATTTGTGCCGCTCATCGTTGAGGCGGAAGACGCCGACGCCGCGGCAGTATCCATCGTCTACCGCGGCGATGAAGTGGTCGGACTCGTGACCTCGGGTGGTTACGGCTACCGGCTGAAACAGAGCATTGCGCTGGCGTATGTGCGCACCGACCTGGCGGCTGCCGGTACCGCGCTTTCAGTCGAGATACTCGGTGAGCGGCGTCGCGCCGTCGTGGGCCGCGAGCCTCTCTATGATCCGGATAACTTGCGCCTGCGGGGTTGACGCAAACCGGCTGTGCCGCTACCTGGCGGGCAGCGGCGGCTCCGGAAAGGCGAGGATGTCGCGCTGATAGACCTCATGCACTTCGGCTATGGGTTGGTGAGTACTGGTGTGCAGCAGCGCGCGCTGTTCAAACAGCGCCGCGGGTACTTCGAGATCATGGCTGACGACGGCTGCCAGTGCGCTGTGCCCGGCGGTGCGCTCCCAACCATCCGGTAGCGGCAACCACAGCAGTTTCATGGCCAGTGTTTCGCGATGGGGCGCGAGCGGCTGCACCACTTTGCCAAACGGCGTCTGCGTGGTGGCCAGCGAGCGGTTCATCGCCGGCGTCAGGCGTGCGGGCACATACCAGTTGTCGGCGATCGAGAGCAGGTGCTCGCCGCAGCGCAGCTCGACGCGCCGGTATTGAATGGGTTCCCCGGCACTCACCTGCAGGTCGTGGCGGATGGTCTCGCTGGCAGCTGCCTGGGTAGTGTCGATTCGGCGGGCGAGGATCTGCGCGGGCTCGGCCAGCGCATGGCTTCGACACCAGCGCTCCAGCGTCAGCGTGGCGCTCGAACTGGACAGGAGTTCAGCGTTGAGTGTCTGGATCAGGGCCAGCGCTGCCAAGCGCGCGTGCGGTGTATCGGGCCAGGGCGGAGCAGGCGTGGCGCCAGGCGATGGGGACGACGTGGCGATGAGTAGCGCGATCAGGCTGGCAGGGATGATGTGGGCGGCCGCGCTGATCGAGCTCCGGCAAGGGCTATGGCGGTATGACATGGTGTCCGGTTGTGAACTACTGGACCCGCAGGATTACTTTTCCCAGCAGGTGGCCGGCAGCGAGTCGCTGATGCGCCGCGCGCGCATCGGCCAGGGCGAATTCAGAATCCATGGGAACCTGCGTCGCCATTGATTCCAGCGCCCGATTGAGGCGCGCGAACTCCGCCGGGCCCGGCACGGCGTCATAAAGAATAATCTTGATGCGGCTATCAGCCTTGGGCACTGGCGTGACGCCGGAGGGATAGGCGAGCAGTCCGCCGGGGCGCAGGCTCGCACTCAATTGACTGAGTGCCGGGCCCGCCGCGAGTGCCAGCAGCGCATCCGCGCCCCCGGGCGCGAAGCGTTTTGCGGCCGCGGCAACATCCTCGACGCGACTGTCAACCGCAAGGTCGGCACCGAGCCTGCGTACCAGGGCGAGGCCATCGGCTCCGGAGGCGGTGGCGAGCACGCGCGCACCGCGCAGCTTGGCCAGCTGCAGCGCCAGCGTGCCCACGCCGCCCGAGGCACCGTGAATGATCAGCGCTTGCCCCTTGCGGATATGCAGCGCGTCGTCGATTCCCTGCACGGCGGTCAGCCCGGTGGTCGCTATCGCGCCGGCCTGTCGCAAAGTGAGATTGGCGGGGATCGGCGCGACACGCGTTGCCACGACGGCCACGTACTGCGCATAGAAGCCTCCGCGCGGATTGGCCCAGCTGTACGAGTACACGGCCTGACCGACGCGCAGGCTGCGAACCGCAGCGCCGATTGCGGCCACGGTCCCCGACCCGTCGGTTCCCAGTATCAGCGGAAAGCGCGTTTTGGCGTCCGGCAGTGCGCCCGCGCGGACATCTGCGTCCCACGGGCCTACCCCGGCGGTGTGCACGGCAATCAGCACTTCATCTGGCGCCAGAGCCGGGACCGGCACGGTCCGTTCGCTCAACACTTCTATGCCGCCGTAGTGCTCCATTACGATCGCCTGCATGGCGCTCGGCAGCGCAGTGGCGAGCGGCAGTGGCGCCCCGGCCCGCGCGACGCCGAGGCACAGCAATGAGCCGATCAGTGTGCGGCCAAGCAACATCAGTGTTTTTTCCTTATGAGGCATTACTTCCACGCTCTCGACAGCAGTTCGTCCAACGCTGCCATGATCTGTTGCCCTTCAGCGCTCAAAGATGCGATCGCCGAACCGAGCTGCTCGACCGGGATCGAGACCAATTCCAGCGGATGCAAGACCACAGCGGTGCCACGAATCCTGAATGCAGGATTGAAACGCACATGGCTGATCTTCCCCAGCGCTGCCGCTTTCACCAGCGGCACCACAACCCTGCGTCGATAGTCGTCGAACTGTGAGGACTGCACCACAACGACATACGGAATCGTGTCTTTGTGCTTCCCGGCATTGCGGTGAACATCAAACTGGGCCATCAGGGCGAGCCATCAGAGTGAGCAATACTCGTCCGCAATGGACCCCGTTTTCCCATTGAAAGCGTTCCAGGCTGCCACCGCCTCAGCTACCGACCTGGAGCGTGCCGCCTGCGCCTTGCGTTCCTGAGTCACGAAATCGGACAGGAGCGACTCTACGACAGCCGACAGGTTGTCGGTCAGGGCCTTGGCCTGATCCACCAGGTTCTCATTCAGGGTCAGATTCACCGGGCGCTTGCGCGCCTCGCGGTCATATCCTGCAGCCATGCCATGTCTCCTTGATGCGCATTATATGCGCATAGCCCGAGTAGCGCAAGAATCGGGCGGCGTAGGCGCGCACTCGCTATCAGAATAGAGCTCTTGGCCTTGGCAATGGAGCGCGGGGCCCGCCGGGTCGTGGCGCGCAACGCGGCTGTGACGCGGCGCGGATTGAACGCGCGCCGCCGTGAAGCCGCCGTCGCAGCGACCCGCCAAGCGTTGACAGGCCCTAGCCTGGCAGTTCGTGCGAGACCTCACGCAGCAGGGTCAGCAGATAGTCGGCGAACGAGCGCCACACTTCGACATGAAAGCAGTCTGCGGCAGTGCGCCACAGGACGATTTCGGCCTTGGCGAACACCGTACGCGTGCACATGCCGACCGGGAAAGAATTGAGCGCGAGATCGAGTGCACATTGCGCGTTCAACAGGGTGCTGGCATGCGGCCCGTGCAGTTCAAATGCGATCTGTCGCTGGCTGATGTCCACCAGCGAGTGGGCATGGCCGGCAAGCCTGGTCGTGAGCGTGGCGAGCAGCGTGGCCAGCTCAGCCTGAGGAGCCAGCAGCAGCCGTTCGTCGGGGCCGAGCCAGAGCGCGGCGCGAGCGCCGTAGGTCACGGCGCGACCAGCGCTGGTGGAGTAGGGCAACGCCAGGGCCTCGGCAGCGGCGCTTTGTGCGGCGTCATCGCCAAACAGGATCAGGCGCGCACTGGCTGGGAGTGGCCGCATCCAGGGCGTGGTGTCTACCTGCGGTGAGCTGGCCCTCAGTGTACTAACCATTGAGGCGTGCTCCCGCTGAATCGTAGAACACTGGTGTGGTCACCTGCACGGCGAGCTCACCGTCAGGCATCGGCACATAGAGCGTCTGACCAATGAGGTTGCGCCCATCCTTGAGCATTGCCAGGGCGATCGAGCGCCCGAGCGTGGCGCTCGCGTAGCTCGAAGTGACATGACCGATCATCTGCATGGGCGGGGTCTGACCGGCAGTCGCCACAATCTGCGCGCCTTCATCGAGCAGTGCCGCCGGATCCACGGTCAGTAAACCCACCAGCTGCTTGCGTCCAGGCGCCAGCATTGCCGGCCGCGTCAGCGAGCGCTTGCCGACGAAGTCGGGCTTGCTCTTGCCGATGGCCCAGCTCAGGCCTACATCGTCGGGCGTCGCGGTGCCATCGGTTTCCTGGCCGACGATGATGTAGCCTTTCTCGGCGCGCAGCACGTGCATGGCCTCAGTGCCGTATGGCGTGATGCCGCCGCAGCTCGCCCCCGCGGCGCGCACTGCCTCCCAGACGGCGGCGCCGTAGTCTGGCGGCACATTGAGTTCGAAGCCGAGTTCGCCAGTGAAGCTGACGCGAAACAGCAGCAGCGGCACGCCGCAGATGCTCCCCTGGGCGACCGCCATGTGGGGCAGGGCGCTCGCCGACAGATCCATGCCGTCAACCAGGGGCGCGAGTACCTCGCGCGCACGCGGGCCCTGCACGGCGATCACCGCCCACTGTTCCGTGGTCGAGGTCAGCCAGACCTTCAGATCAGGCCATTCGGTCTGACGATAGTCTTCCATCAGGTTCAGCACCCGGGCGGCTCCACCGGTGGTGGTGGTGACGTGAAAGTGATCGGCCGCCAGGCGCGCCACCACGCCATCGTCGTAGACAAAGCCGTCGTCACGCAACAGTACGCCGTAGCGGGCGCGCCCGACGGCCAGGCTGGTCCAGCTGTTGACGTACAGGCGGTTCATGAATTCGCTGGCGTCCGGCCCGACGACGGCGATCTTGCCGAGCGTGGATGCGTCAAACATGCCGCAGCTGCTGCGTACCGCGCGGCACTCGCGTGCCACCGCGGCGGCCATGTCTTCGCTGCCCTGCGGAAAGTAGCGGGCCCGTTTCCACATGCCGACGTCCTCGAATAGCGCGCCCTGCTGCTCGGCCTGCGCGTGCATGGGCGTGCGGCGCACCGGATCAAACTGATCGCCGCGATCGTAGCCGGCCAGGATGCCAAAGGTTACGGGCGTATAGGGCATGCGGTAGGTGGTCAGGCCGACTTCAGGAACCTGGCGATCACTGCGCTCGGCGACGATGGCCAGCGCGTTCAGGCCCGAAGTCTTGCCCTGGTCGGTTGCCATGCCAGTCGTGGTGTAACGCTTGATGTGCTCGATGGATACGAAGCCTTCACGCATGGCGAGTTCCAGATCGCGCGTGGTGACATCGTTCTGCCAGTCGACGAAGGCCTTGGCGGGCGGGCGCCTGCCGGGTTGCGGCAGGGCGCCGGGAGTCCCGCGCGCGGAAAACTCCGTGGCCGTGACACTCCAGCGCGGCACGCTGCAGACTGCTGCCGTCGCGCCCGAGGCCGGCGCCGTGCTGCCAAACCCGCAGGCCACCGCCGCCTCGAGGCCGGCGCGCGCGCCATCCTCGAAGGCATTCGCAAGCCCATCGAGGCCGCGCGCGGCGCCAGCCGAACGCTCGCGTTCAGCCACAGCGCCGGGAACGAAGCAGTTGTCATCGGCACGCCACAGCAGCTGGCCGCGGGATTGCGAATGCAGGTGGACGCTGGGCGTATAGCCGCCGGACATCAGCAGCGTATCGCAGTCGATCGTTTCAGAGCGCGCAATGGAGCCGTCCGCTGCCACGATCCCCAACGCCACGCTGCGCACCCGCAAGCGGCCAGTCGTTCCCAGTGCAGTGGCGCGCGTGATCACTTCGAGGCCCGCAGCGCGCGCCGCAGCCATGGCCGGAGTGTCGTCAGTTGGGCGTACATCGGCGATGGCCTTGATCGTGACGCCCGCCGCGTGCAGATCGAGCGCAGCACTGTAGGCGGCATCGCAGCCAGCCAGCAGCACGGCGCGTGTACCGACGCGTACCCCGTAGCGATTGAGATAGCTGCGCGCCGCCGAGGCCAGCATGACGCCGGGCCGGTCGTTACCGGGAAAGATCAGCGGCCGCTCGATCGCGCCGCTGGCCAGCACCACTTCTTTGGCACGCACCTGCCAGAGCCGCTCGCGCGGCGCCTGCGCGCGCGGTGTGGCCAGCTGATCAGTGAGCCGCTCGCACAGGCCCAGCATGTTGTGTGGGAAATATCCAAAGGCGGTGGTACGCGGCAACAGCGTGACGTTGGCACGCCCGGCCAGCGACGCCAGAGCGTCCCGCAGCCAGCCTGGAGCTGGTTGAGCGGCAATCTGTGCACCGGGTTCATCGAGCAGGGCGCCGCCCAGCTCCGCCTGCTCATCGCACAGCATGACGCGCGCACCGCTCTCGGCGGCGGCCAGCGCGGCCGCAAGGCCGGCGGCGCCGGCGCCGATAACCAGCACGTCGCAGTGTGCAAAGCGCTGCGCGTAACTGTCGGGATCGGCGCCCACCGGTGCACGACCCAGTCCGGCCGCGGCACGGATGCGCGGTTCGTACCAGCGATGCCAGGCAAAGCGTGGCCACATGAAAGTCTTGTAGTAGAAGCCGGCGGGAAACAGCGGCGCGAGCCAATTGTTAACGCTGCCGATATCCCAGTTCAGGTTCGGCCAGCGATTCTGGCTCACGGCGCACAGGCCATCATAGAGCTCGACCTGCGTGGCGCGAAGGTTGGGCGTGCTGCGCGCGGCATCACGAAATACGTTCACCAGCGCATTGGGTTCTTCGGAGCCGGCCGAGAGCAGGCCGCGTGGCCGGTGATACTTGAACGAGCGTCCCAGCAGCTGCACGCCGTTGGCGAGCAGTGCCGAGGCGAGGGTGTCGCCGGCGAAGCCCGGGTAGCGCCGCCCATCGAAGCTGAACTCAAGTGGCCGCGCGCGATCAATACGACCACCCTGTTCAGTGCGCCAGGGCTTCATGGCGGCGAGCCTCCGGAAATTGCCGGCGGCGATTCGCCGCAGCGGTAGCTGGCGATGAACTGATCAGTGGTCGTATCGCGTAGTGCGTTGAAGAAGCGGGCGCAGCCGCGCACATGTCGCCAGCGCTCGGCGTGCACGCCGCGCGGATTGGAACGCAGATAGAGGAAGCCGACCCAGTCTTCGGCGCTGACCGCCTCGGCAGCCGTGGGGCGGGCGATATGGGCCTGGCCGGCATAGCTGAACTCGAGTTCCGGGCGCGGACCGCAATACGGGCAATGGATGAGCAGCATGATTGATCTGTCAGTGGGCGACCGCTGCGGCCGCCGCCTCGTCGATCAGGCGGCCGTCACGGAAGCGTTCAATGGTAAAAGGGGCGTTGATCGGGTGTGGCTCGTCGTGCGCGATGGTCCAGGCGAACAGATGCGCCGAGCCGGGCGTCGCCTTGAAGCCGCCGGTGCCCCAGCCGCAATTGACGTACAGCCCCGGCACCGTGGTCTTGGCGATGATCGGCGAGCGGTCGGGCGACACATCTACTATGCCGCCCCAGTTGCGCAGCATGCGCAGGCGGCGAAAGGCCGGAAACAGTTCGCAGATCGCCGCCAGGGTATGCATGCTGACGTGCAGCGCGCCGCGCTGTGTATAGCTGGTGTAGGCATCGGTGCCGGCGCCGATCACCAGTTCGCCCTTGTCCGACTGGCTGACGTAGGCGTGTATCGAGTTGGACATCACCACGCAGGGCAGCACGGGCTTTACCGGTTCGGACACCAGCGCCTGCAGCGGAAAACTCTCCAGCGGCAGGCGCACGCCGGCCATGCCCATCACCACACTGCTGTGCCCGGCCGCCACCACGCCGATGCGCTTGCTGCCGATGATGCCGCGCGTGGTCTCGACGCTCTGCACGGCGCCGCTGGCGTCGCGGCGGATGCCGGTGACTTCGCAGTTCTCGATGATGTCGACGCCGAGCGCAGCAGCGGCGCGCGCATAACCCCAGGCGACCGCGTCGTGGCGCGCGGTGCCGCCGCGCCGCTGCAGGGCGCCACCCAGCACCGGGTAGCGGATGTTGCCGCTGATGTTGAGCGGCGGACAGAAAGCCTGGGCCTGTTCCGGTCCCAGCCATTCGTTGTCGACACCGTTGCCGCGGTTGGCGTGTATGTGGCGCTTGAGCACCTGCACGTCGTGGACCGAGTGGGCCAGCATCAGCACCCCGCGCGGTGAATACATGACGTTGTAGTTGAGCACCTGCGAGAGCTCGCCCCACATCTTCAGTGAATGGTCGTAGAGCCGGGCACTCTCATCGAACAGATAGTTGGAGCGCAATATGGTGGTGTTGCGGCCGGTGTTGCCGCCACCGATCCAGCTCTTCTCGAGGACAGCGACGCGCTTGAAGCCATGCTCGGCTGCCAGGTAATAGGCCGTGCCGAGGCCATGGCCGCCGCCACCGATGATGATGGCATCGTAGGAGGGCTGCGGGCTGGCACGACGCCACTGTGGCTGCCAGCCGGCGTGACCGCCGAACGCCTGTCGCAGCAGTGACCAGGCGGAAAATCTTTGCATCAGCCGCGCAACTCCAGGTTCTGCGGATCGTAGGGGGAATCGACCAGCACCGTGGCCCGCTTGCGCTCGCCCAGGCACTCGATGCCAAGTTCGGTGCCGACAGCCGCATAGGCGCTCTGCACGTAGCCGATTGCCAGGCTCTTCCTGAGCACGTGCGCGTAGTAGCCCGAGGTGGTGCGGCCGATCATGCGGTTCTCGCCAGTGAAGAGCGGCTCATTGCCCAGTGGATCGGCGTCGGTCACGCCATGCACCTCCAGGGTCACGAAACGATTGGGCACGCCGGCGGCCAGCTGTTTCTCCAGCGCCTCACGCCCAATGAACTCACCCTTGTTCATGCGCACCAGCCGATCGAGCCCGGCCTCGAAGGGCGTGTAATCGCGCGTCAGGTCACTGCCCCACATGCGATAGGACTTTTCCATGCGCAGTGATTCCATGGCGCGCATGCCCGCCATGCCGATGCCGAATTCCGCGCCGGCGGCGAAGATCGCGTCGAACAGGTGGTGGGCATACTCGATCGGAAAGTGCAGTTCCCAGCCGAGCGCGCCGACGAAATTGACGCGCAGCAGGTAGACATCGCTGGCCAGGCCGACATCGAGCACCTGGCTGCTGAGCCAGGGGAAGGCGGCGTTGTCGAGCGGCACGTCGACCAGCTTGGCCAGCAGCTCGCGCGAGCGCGGGCCGGCCACTACGAAGCAGCCACGCGCCGTGGTGATGTTGCGCAGCTGCACCGAGCCATCGCCGGGCAGGTGACGCTGCAGGTAATCGCCGTCGTAGCGTTCGGCAGCGCCGGCGCTGACGATGTAGTAGTGCTGTTCGGCCAGCTTGCTGATCGTGAATTCGGAGCGGATGCCGCCGCGCCTGGTCAGGGCGTGACAGAGCGCCACGCGGCCGATCTTGACCGGCACCTTGTTGGCCACCAGCGAATCGAGCCAGGCCTCGGCGCCCGGGCCGGAGACTTCGTGCTTGGTGAATGGCGTCAGGTCGATCACCCCAACGGCGCTGCGCAGTCGCCGGCATTCGTTGCCGACGTGCTCGAAGTAATTCGTGCGCCGGAAACTCCACAGGTCGCGCCGCTCGACCCCGGGCGGCGCGAACCAGTTGGCGCGCTCCCAGCCGTAGCGCTGGCCGAAGACCGCGCCGAGGCGCTCGAGCTTGTCGTAGATCGGGCTGGTCTTGGCAGGGCGCGCAGCGGCGCGCTCTTCATCCGGAAAGTGAATGGTGAAGACGTCGCGATAAGTCTCTTCGTTCTTGGCAATCACATAACGCCGGCTGGTATAGGATCCGAAGCGCCGCGGGTCGACGGCCAGCATGTCGATGCCGGGTTCGCGCTCGATGAGCCACTCGGCCAGTTGCCAGCCGGCGCCGCCGGCCGCCGTGATGCCGAAGCTGTGGCCTTCGTTGAGCCACAGGTTGCGCACGCCCCAGGCCGGACCGATGAGCGGACTGCCATCCGGCGTGTAGGAAATCGGGCCGTTGACGATCTGCTTGATGCCGCAGTTCTCGAGCGCCGGCACGCGCCGCTGTGCCGCCTCGATGTGCGGCACCAGGCGTTCCAGATCGCCTTCGAACAGGTTCTTGCCAAACCAGTCCGGCACACCGTCGGCGAAGCGTGCCGGGGCGCCTTTTTCGTAGGGCCCGAGGATCCAGCCGAGCCGCTCTTCGCGCAGGTAGTACGACTGGTCTGATTCACGCAGCACCGCGAGTTCGCGGCCGCCGGCCTTGCGGTAGGCGGCCAGTTGTGGTGACTCGTCAAACACGATGTACTGGTGCTCGACGGGAATCGCCGGCACATTGAGTCCGAACATGCGGCCGGTCTGGCGCGCGTAGTTGCCGGTGGCGCAGACCACATGCTCGGCCACGATCTCACCGCGCGTCGTGGTCAGTTGCCACTCGCCGGAGGGCCGGCGCAGCGCAGCCGTCACTTCCGTGTGCTCGTAAATTTCGGCGCCGGCGCTGCGCGCACCGCGCCGCAGTGCGGCGGTCAGGTCGGCCGGGGCAATGTGACCATCGTCCGGGTGATAGAGCGCGCCGACAATCCGCGCCGTCGCCTTGCCATCGCCCAGCTCCACCAGTGGCCAGAGTGCTTTGACTTCCTCAGGGGTGATGATGCGAAACGGCACGCCGATGGTGTTGGCGGTACTGCAGTACTTGAGATATTCATCCATGCGCGCAGCGCTGGTTGCCAGGCGCAGATTGCCGGTGACATGGAAACTGACATCCTGGCCGGTCTCGGCCGGCAGGCGCTTGTAGAGATCGACGGAGTACTTGTGCAACTGCCCGACCGTGTAGCTCATGTTGAAGAGCGGCAGCAGCCCGGCTGCGTGCCAGGTCGAACCCGCGGTGAGCTCCGAGCGCTCGAGCAGCACGACGTCGGACCAACCCTTCTTCGCCAGGTGATAGAGCGTGCTGACGCCCACGGCGCCGCCACCGATTACCACCACTCGCGCGTGCGTCTTCATCTGCCTGCTCCCCGTCCTGTCAGATCCTGCGCGTGCAGTGTAGAGCCCGGCCCGCAAGCCACAGCTCAAATTGCGACAACGACTTATGCAATTGCGTCAGAGCGCCGTATACTCCTGCGCTGTGAAATCCGCCGACGCGACTTTACCCACGCGCTTCGCGTTTCTGACGCTGGCCAACTATTCGATGATAGCAGTATCGAACGCGGTCGAGCCCTTGCGAATGGCCAACCGGGTGTCGGGATCGACGGCCTACGAGTGGGAGATCGCCACGCTGGATGGCCTGCCGGTGGCGGCCAGCAACGGCCTGACGCTCGCGCCCACGGTCGCCCTCGCACAGCTGCGGTGCGTCGATATGGTGTTCGTCTGCGGCGGCGTCCAGGTGCGCGAGGCGATCACGCCCAGACTGCTCACCGCCTTGCGCCGGCTCGCCGAGCGGCGCGTGCCGTTGGGCGCACTGTGCACCGGCGGCTACGCCCTGGCGCAGGCCGGCTTGCTCGATCGCTACCGGGCGACCATCCACTGGGAAAATCTCTCGGCGCTGCGCGAGCAGTTTCCGAGCGTGCAGATTTCCGACCAGCTCTACAGCATCGATCGCGATCGCTACACCTGTTCGGGCGGCGTGGCGCCGCTCGAGCTCATGCTGCACCTGATCGAGACCCAGCTGGGCACGCGCATCGCGCGCCTGGTGTCCGAGCAGTTCATCGTCGATCGCATCCGCAGCGCCAGTGATCGTCAGTACGTGCCGCTGCGCGCCCAGGTCGGCGTCGCACACAAGAGCCTGATCGCGGTGGCCGAGATGATGGAAGCCCATATCGAGAATCCGCTCTCGCTCGAGAGCATCGCGCGCCAGTCGGGTATTTCGCGCCGCCAGATCGAACGGCTGTTCAAGCAGTACGTCAATTGCGTCCCGAAGCGCTACTACCTCGAAATGCGCTTGCGGCGGGCGCGCGAGCTGCTGCTGCAGACCGCCATGCCGGTCATGGCGGTGAGCACGGCCTGCGGTTTTCAGTCGCCGCCGCATTTTTCAAAATGCTACCGCAATCAATTCGGCCACCCGCCGACGGCCGAGCGCCAGCAGCCGCGCAGTTAGCTGACCGGCGGCGCTCCGCCTTCGGCCGTGCGCTTCTCGACATAGGCATTCAGCGCCTCGACGATGGCCGGATCGCGCGCTGGCGCCTGGTAGCGTGCCAGCGTGTCCTGCCAGATGGTATGCGCACGCTCGGTAGCGGTCTTCGCGCCATCGTTGAACCAGGTGCCGTAGTTGCGCCAGTCAGAGACCAGCGGCGCGTAGAAGGCCGTGCGGTAGCGTTCCATCGTGTGGGCGCAGCCGAAAAAGTGCCCGCCGTAGCCGACTTCAGCCACCGCTTCGAGCGCAATGTCGGCGGCCGTGGCGCCAACCGGCTGGAAGATTTCCGCGAACATCTGCAGCATTTCGATGTCGAGGATGAATTTTTCGCAGGAAGTGGATAGCCCGCTCTCGAGCCAGCCGGCCGCGTGCAGCATGAAATTGCAGCCGCCCATGAGCGCGCCCCACAGACTCATCTGCGCTTCATAGGCCGCCTGCGCATCGGGCGCATTCGAGGCCGTCGCATTCGACGAGCGCCACGGCAGGCCGAGATGGCGCGCGAGCTGGCCGGCTCCGAATGCAGCCTTGACGTACTCGGGCGTGCCGAAGGCCGGCGAGCCCGACTTCATATCGACGTTGGAGGTGAAGCTGCCGTAAATCACCGGCGTGCCGGGCCGCACCATCTGCGCCAGGGTAATGCCGGCCAGTGCTTCGGCATGGGCGAGGGTGAGGGCGCCGGCGATGGTGACCGGCGCCATGGCGCCTGCCAGCGTGAAGGGCGTGATGATCAGCACCTGGCCGGCGATGGCGAAATCGACGATGCCGTCGGCCATGGGGATGTCGAGCTGCAGGGGCGAGTTGGTATTGATGATCGTATAGCAGCAGGGCCGGTCGGCGAACTGCTGCGCGCTCAAGCCATGCGCGCTGCGGATCAGTTCAAAGTTGTCGATGATCTGCCCGCGACCCCGGGAAAAGATGAACGGTATCTTGTCCGACAGCAGCAGCTGGGCACGCGTTACTTCCAGGTGGCGCAGATGCACCGGGATATCCTGGGGCTCGACCGCGCCGCCCAGAATCTGCAGGACGTCGAAATGCTGGCTCAGCTTGATCAGATTGCTGAAATCGGCGAGCGTGCCGGAGCGGCGGCCGCCGGCCGTGTCCATGATATTCGGCGGTCCGGAAGTGGGCGCGAAGGCCACATGCCGGCCGCCCATCGGCACGTCCTGCGCCGCATCGACCGAATGCAGGACGAAGTTGCGCGGCGCCGTGCTGAGTGCCTTGGCCACCAGTGCACGATCGATGCGCACGATCTGTGCGGCCTCATCGACCTCGGCGCCGCCTTCGCGGTAACGTCGACGTGCATCGGGCGAGAGCACCTTCATGCCGTGCTGTTCCAGGATCAGCAGCGCGGCCTCGTGCAGCGCGCCGACCTGATCATCTGAAAACACGCGCAGCGGCTCAAAGGGATTTTCGAGGTGGCGATAGCTGCGTGAGCGTTCAGGCGCGGGCGTAGTGCTCACGCTGGCGGCGCTGCGACGGCGACCGGTAGTACGGTGCGCGGCGCGCGTCTCGGACTCGTTCATGTCTGTGCGGCTCCAGTATTGAGGCGGGCGCCGGGCCCGAAGTGCTCGATCAGCGAGCAGATGATAACCGTCAGCGCGCGAGTTCGCTGCAGCGATAGCTGGCGCTCGCCAGCCACTGCGGGTTGATCTCCACGCCCCAGCCGGGCGCCGCGGGAATGCGCACGCAGCCATCCTCGATGGCGTAGGGGTCGCCGAGAAACAGGTTTTCCTGCCAGGGGTAGTAGTCCGGCCCTTCGATCGAGAACTCCAGGTATTTGCCGGCATTGGCAATGGCGCCCAGCAGGTGCATGGTGCAGATCGTGACCAGTGACAGGTTGGCGCTGTGCGGCGTGACCGGCAGGCCGGCTTCGGCCGCCATATGCACGACGCGCAGGGTTCGCGACAGGCCGCCCATGTACATCACGTCGGGTTGCACGATGTCGACCGCGCGCATCTTTATCATCTGCCCCCAGGTGTAAAGGTCCCAGTCCTGCTCGCCGCCCGTCACATCGAGGTCGAGCGCTGCGGTCACCTGCCGGGTCTCTTCCAGCTGCCAGTAGCGGCAGGGTTCTTCAAAGTGACTGATGCCTTCGGCTTCCAGCAGCCGACCGACCTCGATCGCCCGGCGCGGCGAGAAACCGCTGTTGGCATCGACCAGTTTGGCAACCTTATCGCCGAGCGCCCGCGCCACGCGCGGCACGATGGCCTCGGTGCGGCCGGGCCATTCGTCTACATCCCGGCCACACTCGGCGGCCACGCGCCACTTGAAAGCGTCAAAGCCCTTTTCGTCGCGCAGCCGCAGGAAGCGTTCGGCCTCGGCGTCGGGTGTGATATCGCGTTTCATCGATGAGGCGTAGGCACGCAGCCGGCGCGGTTTGCCGCCGAGCAGCTCGACCACGGGCTTCCCCGCCAGCCGGCCGCGCAGATCCCAGAGCGCCGTATCGAGGCCCGCCAGCGCGCGGCAGCGATAGCTGCCCGGATACTTGTGCTCGCGCTCCTCGATGCGCTCGATCAGTGCCTCGATATCGCCAGCGTCGGCGCCGAGCGCCCAGGGTGCAATCTGGCGGTGAAATATCGTGGCCGTGATGTCGGCGTTATAGGTTGAAGTCTGCCCCCAGCCCATCGCACCGGAATCGGTGCTCAGGCGCACGAAACAGACGAACTCATTGGCAAAGGTCTCGAGCTTTGCGATCCGCATCATCGGGGCATGATAGCGTCGGCAGTATGCCCATGCACGGCACCGTGGCTACGGCGCTACGCACCGTGTGTTGCAGCAATGTTACGGGCTGCGCGGGAGTGCTGCGGTTCAGGCAGCGCTGCCGAACGCCGGAACTGCATTCCTGATTGACGCGGCGCTCTACCGGATCGGGTGCGCCGGGCATGCTTTCCCAGAAGCGGGGTTGCGCAGCACCCTGAGGATCGATCCACTCCAGGAAGCTCATTAAACCCAAATAAAATCAAGTATATAAGCGTATAAAGCGATAAACCTAACGAACTCCGACACTGGGTGGCAGCCGGCGAGCGGCGCGACCTTCCCGCTTGCCTCTTTGCGGCCGCGGGTTTTCTGCACAGTGGGCGTGGCGAACGTAAAGGAAAGCGTGCGCATGCCAAAGTTTTTTTGACATGTATTATTCGTGGATTCGGCGCTACACTGCGCGCCGGGATCGACGCGGGCTCGAATTACGTTCAGGCGTGATCGAATTTCGCTGCTTGACCGGTGATATCCAACTCATAGTAGATCGGGGAGATCAACTTGAATTCCAACGAAGCTATACGCCGAGCCGTTCTGGCTGTGCTGGGCGCGGGCAGCGCCGCGACAGTTTTTGCCCCGCAGGCCATGGCCGCGGATGCGGCCGCCTCTGCCGACACCATGGGCATCGAGGAAGTCGTCGTGACGGCGACGCGCCGCACGGAAAACATTCAGGACGTGCCGATCACGATCCAGGCGATCAGCGGCGAGCAGCTCAAGCAGCTGAACGTCACCAGCCTCAATGAGCTGTTGAAGTACACGCCGAACGTGACCTTCAGCGGCAATGGTCCCGGAGCGGGCAACATCTTCGTGCGCGGCCTGAGTTCTGGCGGCGCGCCCAACCAGTCGCAGGCCACGATCGCTCCGTTCCCGAACGTCGCGCTGTACCTGGACGACGAGTCCATGCAGTTCCCGGGCCGTAACGTTGACGTTTACCTGGTCGACATGGAGCGCGTCGAAGTGCTGGAAGGCCCGCAGGGCACCCTGTTCGGCGGCGGCGCCCAGGCCGGCGCGCTGCGCTACATCACGAACAAGCCGAAGCTGAATGTTACCGAGGGTAACGTCAACGCCAGCTATGGCGTGACGGCCGGCGGCGACCCGAACAACAGTCTCAACGCAACCTTCAACCTGCCGCTGATCGACGGCAAGATGGCCGTCCGCGCGACGATATTCAGCGACCATCACGGTGGCTACATCGACAACGTGCTGGGCACGATCGCAGTGCCGGCCGTAACGACCCCCGGCGGCCCGCCGCTGCGCCCTGGCAGCCCTTCGGCTGGCAATGGAGCAATCACCGGACCCAACCTCAACACGGTGGACTACACCGGTGGCCGCTTGTCACTGGCCTATAAGTTCAATGATGACTGGGACCTGCTGCTGCAGCAGAACTACCAGCGCTTCAATGCCGACGGTTACTTCAACACTGAGCCCGTCAGCCCGGTAAGCAACGACTACCCGAGCGGCAGGCCGCTCGGGCCTTACCAGATCATGGCGTTCAGCCCGAACTACCTCCGGGACAAATACCAGAGCACCGCCTGGACTCTCAATGGCAAGCTGGGCGAGTACCTGAAGGCGGTCTATACGGGCAGCTACTTTACCCGTAACACCGACCAGTCACAGGACTACTCCAATTACCTGACTTCAAGGCACGGTTCCTACTACGCCTGTTCGGGCCAGGGCGCCGGCTATTACTATTTCAGGTCCGCCAAGCCGACCACCTGCTACAAACCCGTCGGCAACTGGCGAGACCAGGTCGAGAACACTCACCTGAGCCACGAATTTCGCCTGACGACCCCGGACGACTACCGCCTGCGCGGCACCTTCGGCGGGTTCTACGAAAACTTCGTGATCAAAGACGACATGAATTTCAACTACCTGGGCATGCCCCAGTGCGATGCCACCAATCTCGCGATCTCGTTGGCGGGCGGGCCGGACTGCGTTCAGGCACCGGGCACCATACCGGGCTTCTGGGCCTGGCATCCCGGCCTGCGTTTGAATACCAATACGGCCTTTGGCGAAGATGTGCGTCGCGGTTACAAACAGACAGCGTTCTTCGCGTCGATCGATTTCGACATCATCCCGAAGGTGCTGACGCTGACTGCCGGCACGCGTCATTACAAGTACGATGAGTTCGAGCAGGGTTCTGAGTACTACAGCGCGACCTCGAGCGTCCTGAACCATGCGAACGGCACGCCGTACGATCCCAATTTCGTGTACGACGGTGTTGCCGCCTCTAACGGTTTCGGCATCAACCTGAAGAAGAGCGAGAGCGGCTACAAGAGCCGTGCCAACCTGACCTGGCACGTGAATTCGGACGTCATGGTTTACTACACCTGGTCACAGGGTTTCCGTCCCGGCGGCTTCAACCGTACCCGCACCAATATCGATGGCAGCCAGATTTTCCGGGCGAAAGTGGCGCGAGAGGTTCCCGGCGGCGCCAAGCAGTACTTCAAGCCAGTGGGTTTCGAGTCTGACAATCTTGTCAACAACGAAATTGGCTTTAAGAGCGAGTGGCTGAACCGTCGCTTGCAGATCAACGCGTCTGCCTACGTTATGGACTGGAAAGACGTCCAGCTGCCATTGTTCGACCCCGTTCATCTGGGCAACACCACCTTCGTCGTCAACGGTCCGACCTACCAGGTCAAGGGCGCCGAACTTCAGTTTACGGCCCGGGTTACCCCGGAGCTCACCCTGCAGGGCTCGGCTTCCTTTAACAAGACCAAGCAGACGAACGCGCCATGCCTGACGGGCAACGTGCCGGGTACCACTTTCTTTGGTAAGTGCATTACGCAGATCAACGGCCTGCCGTACGACAATCCGTACGGCGTGCTGGGCACCTCGCCCGCGTATTCGCCAGAACTGCAGTACAACGTGCGGGCGCGTTACGACTGGAACAGTGGTAGCTTCAAGCCCTTCGCTTCGGTGGGGGTCAACTACACCGACTCCATGCGCAACCAGCCGGCGAGCTTTCCGGACGGCAATGATCCGGCCTATAACCCGCCGACCACGACCCTGCTGAAATATACGATGCCGTCCTACACGACTGTGGATGCGGCGATCGGCACCGGCAAGGACAACTGGACGGCGCAGCTCTCGATCAACAACCTGACGAACAACGATGCCAGCACCGGCACCACGTCGGGCCAGTTCATCAAGAGCATCGTGCCGCTGCGGCCGCGGGTGATCACCCTGGAGTTCGGTCTCAAGTTCTGATCAAGGGAGCTTGACCCGCAGGCAGCCGGTATGGGTCGGTTGCAGTAGAATCAGGGGCGGACTCTCAAGAGTCCGCCCCTTTTTTTTAACGGATGGCCATGGATATCAGCGCAACGGTAGCAGCGCCGCTCACGGCCGAATTGACCCGCATCAGAGGGCTGCTCAGGCGCCGGGAGTTTGCCGAAGCACTGTCGGCCGCCCAGGAGGTTCTGGCTGGTGCTCCCGGCGAGCGTGATGCGCTGCTGTTCGTAGCCATTGCCCAGCGCTTCCTGGGTCGCGTCCCCGATGCGCTGAACACACTCGCCACGCTGGCGCAGCATCAACCGCACTTCAGCCGCCTGCACGAAGAGCGTGGGCATTGCTTCGTCGTCCTGAAGCAGGCGCCGCAGGCCATCGAAGCCTTCCTGCAGGCGGTCAATATCAATCACGCGCTGCCGGCGAGCTGGTCGATGCTCGAAGGCCTCTACCGCATGACCAAGCAGGCGGACAACGCCTCCATGGCGGCGAGTCACGTGGCGACACTCCTCAAGCTGCCGCGCGAGGTGGTGGCTGCGACTGGCCTGTTCATGGATAGCGACCTGGACGCAGCCGAACCGATGGTGCGCTCCTTCCTGCTGCAGCACGGCAATGAAGTGGAGGCCATGCGCCTGCTGGCGCGCATCGGCATGGCACGCAAGGTGTTTGACGATGCGGAACTGCTGCTGGCGGCTGTCCTGGAACTCGCCCCCGACTACCGTACTGCGCGCTCGGAGTATGCCGAGGTGCTCATAGAACTCCAGAAGTACAGCCACGCGCGCCGCGAGCTCGATCGGCTGTTGCAGGAGGACCCGGCCAACTCTCGCCATTATCAGGGTCTGCAGGCGGTGACGTCGGTCGGTCTTGGCGAACACGAGCGGGCGGTAACGCAGTACCAGGAACTCATCGTGGCCACGCCCGCTGACGCCGAGCTGCATCTGTCGCTGGCGCATGCACTGAAGACGCTGGGCAGGCAAGCTGAGGCGATCAACTCCTACCGCAGGGCAGAAGCCTGCCGGCCCGGGTTCGGCGATGCCTACTGGAGTCTCGCCAACCTCAAGACCTATCGGTTTACGGATGAAGAGCTGGCGCGGCTGAAGGCATTGCAGACGGCCCCGGAAATTGGCGTGATCGATCGCTATCACCTGCATTTTGCGCTCGGCAAGGCCCTGGAGGATCGCGGCGAATATGCCGAGTCGTTCCATTGCTACACGCTTGGCAATGCCTTGCGACGCTCGAAGAGCAACTACCGCCCGGAAATCATCGAGAACAATACCCGGCAGCAGATCGAAGTGTGCACCCGGGAGTTCTTCGCCAGCCGCCAGGGGTTCGGAGTTGCCGCTCGTGACCCGATCTTCATTGTCGGCCTGCCGCGCGCGGGATCGACCCTGATCGAGCAGATCCTGGCTTCGCACTCCCAGGTCGAGGGCACGCAGGAACTGCCCAATGTGCAGCAGCTGGTGGCGAATCTGCGTGGCCGCGACCCGGATCTGAATAACCCTCGCTATCCGCGCATTCTCCCGGAGCTGCAGGCCGGGGAGGTGCGCCGGCTCGGCGAGCAGTATCTCGCCGATACCCGCGTGTATCGCGGCGCCAAACCCGGCGCGGTGCCGTTTTTCATTGACAAGATGCCCAATAACTTCCGGCACCTGGGGCTCATCCGCCTGATGCTGCCGAACGCGCGGATCATCGACGCGCGCCGCGAGCCCATGGCCTGCTGCTTCAGCAACCTGAAGCAGCTGTTTGCCAAGGGGCAGGAGTTCAGCTACAGCAATGAAGACATTGCCCGCTATTACCGCACCTATCTGCAGCTGATGAAGCATTGGGACCAGGTGCTGCCCGGCTGGATACTGCGGGTACAGCATGAAGACGTGGTCGATGATCTCGAGGCCAGCGTGCGCCGTATCCTTGAGTTCTGCGGCCTCGAATTCGAACCGCAATGCGTGGAGTTCTACAAGACGGTCCGCAGTGTGCGCACGGCGAGTTCTGAGCAGGTACGCCAGCCCATTTACCGCGAGGGGCTCGATCACTGGAAGCACTTCGAACCCTGGCTCGGACCGCTTGAGGGTGCCCTCGGCGACGCGCTGGTGAGTTACCGTGGTAACTGAAGCTCTGGGGCTGAGCACCTTTGACATCAGCGCCCTGGTGGCGCTGGTCAACCAGGAGCGCCTGGGCGAGGCGGAACACAGCGCGCGCACCCTGCTCAAGGCCTATCCCGATGCGGGGATGCTCTGGAAGATCCTGAGCGTCGCGCAGCTGCGGCAGGGCAAGGACGCGCTGCCGGCATTGCGCAAGACCACTGTGCTGATGCCGCTCGATGCCGAAGCGCACCGTAATCTCGGCGCCGCCCTGCAGGATCTCGGGCAATGGGGTCCTGCGTTGCAATGCTTTCAGCGCGCGCTGGAGCTGACGCCGAAAGATGCGGACTGCCTGGTCGAGGCGGCCGATGCACTGCGGGCGCTGGGACGCGCGCGCGAAGCGGTGCCCCTCTATCAACAGGCGCTGCAGAGCAATCCCGCGCACGCCGAGGCGCAGAATAATCTGGGCAACGCGTTTCTGCAGCTCGGCCAGCTTGCCGACGCCGCAGCCTGTTACCAGCTGGCGCTCAGAGTGCGTCCCGCCGAGGTATCGATACTCTGCAATCTCGGCCATGTGCTGCGTGAACTGGGCCAGCGCCGGGAAGCCGTGCCGCTGTACAGCCAGGCCCTCAAGCTCGATCCGCGGCGTTACGACGTTCATTGGAATCTCGGCTCGGTGTTGTTTGAACTGCGCAGATTCCGCGAGGCTGTGGCCTGCTTCACCCGGGCGATTGAGCTCAAGCCCGACTATGCGCCGGCGCACCTGAGCATGGGGCTGGCGATGCGCCAGCAGCGTCGCCCCGCTGAAGCCGAGGCCAGTTGTCAGGCTGCGCTGGCCATCAAGCCGGACTACGTCGAGGCGCTGTCGTTCCTGGGCGAGTTGCGCGCCGACCGCGGGCGCTTTGCCGAGGCGGAGGAGTTGTTCCAGCGGACCATCGCCATCAATCCGGGGTTTTCCTTCGCCTATTTCAGCATTGCAACGCATCGCCGGATGAGCACGGCTGACAGCGCCTGGCTCAAGGGCGTCGAAGGCTTGCTGGCGAGGCAGCCGCCGCTGGCGCACGAGATCAGCCTGCGCTACGGGCTGGGCAAGTACTTCGACGACGTGGGGGAATACGCGCGTGCCTTCGAGAACTATCGGCAGGCCAACGAACTCACCAAGCGCTATGGATCCACTTACGATCGCGACAAATTGACGCAACGGGTCGATCGGATCGTGCGCTGCTTCGACGCGGCGTATCTGCGCGATCCGCCCAGTCAGGGATCAGATTCGGAACTCCCGGTCCTGGTCATCGGCATGCCGCGCTCCGGCACTTCCCTCGCAGAGCAGATCCTGGCCTCGCATCCCGCCGTGTTCGGCGCCGGCGAGGTGCCATTCTGGGACGGTGCCTTCAACGTCTATCAGAAGGCTGCGCTCAGTGGGCCAGTCGACCCGACGCTGCTGCCGGGTATGGCCGCAGCGTATCTTGAGCGCTTCGCGGCGGCGGGCGCCGACGCGCTGCGGGTGGTCGACAAGATGCCGGGCAATTTCCTCTACGCAGGAATGATTCACAGCGCCTTTCCCAAAGTGCGCATCATCCACATGCAACGCCATCCGCTCGACACCTGCCTGTCGATCTACTTCCAGAATTTCTTTGGCATGGGGCCCTATGCCAACGATCTGGGCAACCTGGCGCATTATTACGGCCAGTATGTGCGCGTCATGGATCACTGGCGAACCGTGCTGCCAGCCACAGCGCTGCTCGAGGTTCCCTATGAGGCGCTGATCGAAGATCAGGAGGGCTGGTCGCGGAAGATGGTGGAGTTTACCCGGCTGCCCTGGGACCCGAAGTGCCTTGATTTCCATCGGACCGAGCGCGCGGTGATCACCGCCAGCAAATGGCAGGTGCGGCAGAAGATCCACTCCGCCTCGGCCGGGCGCTGGAGAAATTACCAGCAGTTCGTCGGGCCGTTGCGCGCGGCGCTCGGGGACGTGGTCGAACGCTATGGTGTATAGCTATGGTGTATAAAGGAGTGCGCATGCCACAGTCGAGCTCAGAACAGAACGCCGCGCTCAGCGCCATGCTGATCGAGCGTGGGATCGAGCACGTCAAGATCGGCGTCTTCGACGGGGATGCGATCCTGCGCGGCAAGTATGTGCACCGGGAAAAGTTCCTGTCGGCGCTGGACAAGGGCCTGGCCTTTTGCGACGTCGTGCTGGGCTGGGATTCGAACGATCAGCTGATCGACAGGCTGAAGTTCACGGGCTGGCACACGGCCTTTCCCGATGCGCCGGTCCGCATCCTGCCGGCGACCTGCCGCGATATTCCCTTCGAACCCAAGACGGCGCTGGTGCTGTGTGAATTTGCCGGCCGGGCCGAGCCCGTCTGCCCGCGCGGGACGCTGCGTCGGGTGCTGGCGCGCGCAGCAAGCATGGGCTATACGGTCAGCGCCGCTGCCGAGTTCGAGTTCTTCATGTTCGCCGAGACCCCCGACTCGGTGCGCGACAAGGGTTACCGCGATCTCAAGCCGATGACGCCCGGCTTCTTTGGTTATTCGGTGTTGCGAAATACCGTGCACTCAGCGCTGTACCAGGAACTGCTCGATCTGAGCGAGGCGATGCGCTTTCCGATTGAAGGCCTGCACACCGAGACCGGCCCCGGGGTGCTCGAGGCGGCGCTCTGCCACTGCGAGGCGCTCGAGGCCGCCGACCGCGCGG
>JAYTUZ010000014.1:0-8909 GCA_043744295.1 Gammaproteobacteria bacterium
TCCTCGCGCGGCATACGCCTGAAAGACATCCTGCGCGAACAACTCGGCCTGCCGCTCATCGGGCGGGTGGCGGCCGGCAAACCCATTCTGGCCGAGGAACACATCGTCGATCATCTGCGGGTCGATGCCGCGCTGTTTCACCCGAAGCCGCATTACCTGCTCAAGGTCGTGGGCATGAGCATGAAGGACGCCGGCATACTCGACGGTGACCTGGTGGCCGTGCACCGCACCAGCGAAGTGCGCAATCGCCAGATCGTGGTCGCGCGCCTGGAAAATGAAGTCACGGTCAAGCGTTATCGCCAGCAGGGCTCGGTAGCCTGGCTGATGCCTGAAAATGCGGAGTTCGAACCCATCAAGGTCGATCTGCAGCGCGAACCGCTGCTGATCGAGGGCGTCGTGGTCGGCGTGTTGCGTCTTAACGCCTGAGAGCGGCTCAGCGCCCTATATCGTAGTCCTCGAAATCGCTGATCAGCTCAGCGGTGCGCTTCTGCTCCATCCGCCGTTCCAGCCGCCGCCAGGCGGGCTCGCCGGTCTTGGCGGCGCGGCGCTTGGCCACTTCCATATCCTTCATGACGCGATCAACGTCGAGATCATCGTCACCAGCCGTGACGTCAACCTCGTCCTCATCGTCAAACTCTTCAGCCTCTGGATTTGCGCCCATAGCCTAGGTGCCTTGACAGCAGTTGTCCCGATGGGCGGAACATAAATCCATCCGCGCCCGGATGCAACGGCGCCAGTTCACACTATTGTCATCGGATCAGTGAATTCATCTCGAAGATCGGCAGCAGCATTGCAAAAACAATGCCCATGACGAACAGGCCCATGGCCACGATCAGCAGCGGACCGA
Source organism: Gammaproteobacteria bacterium (assembly GCA_043744295.1). Classification (GTDB taxonomy): domain Bacteria; phylum Pseudomonadota; class Gammaproteobacteria; order Steroidobacterales; family Steroidobacteraceae; genus FEN-1191. The sequence continues at coordinate 848 of JAYTUZ010000014.1, forward strand.
GCAGCCCGGTCAGGGCGGTGACCAGGCCTTCGAGTTCACGTTCCTGGTTGAGCGCGGCCCGATCGAGCATGCTTTCAAGCTGCCCGCTGGCCTCGCCACTGGAGATCAGGTGGATGGTCATGGGCGGAAACAGCTTGCTGGCGGCCAGTGAGCGCCCGATCGGCGCGCCTTCGCGCACCCGGGCGGTGGCCGCGGTCACCGCATCGCGCATCGGCAGGTTGGTGACCACTTCGCCGGCGATACGCAGCGCGTCGAGCACCGGCACGGCGCTGGCGGTGAGGATGCTCAAGGTCCGGGTAAAACGCGCAGTGTTGAAGCCGCGCAGCAGCTTGCCCGCCAGCGGCAGCCTGAGCAGCGAGTGCTGTACGCGGCGGCGCGCCTCTGGCGCGCGCTGCCAGCGCCAGAACAGCACCGCGCCCACCACCAGCGCCAGCAGCACCCAGGGTCCGAGGGTGCGGATGAAATCGCTCACCGCCACCAGCACGCGGGTCATCAGCGGCAGTTTGGCGCGGCTGTTCTCGAACACGGCGACGACTTTCGGCACTACGTAGGCGAGCAGCACCGAGACGATGATGAAGCACATGAGCGTCAGCACGATCGGGTAGAGCATCGCGCCGAGCACCTTCTGGCGCAGCACTTCGCGGCTCTCGGTGTATTCAGCCAGTCGCTCGAGCACCGCGTCCAGATGGCCCGACTGCTCACCGGCCGCCACGGTTGCCCGGTATATTTCCGGAAACACGCGCGGAAAATCGCTCAAGCCCGTCGCCAGCGGGTGGCCCTCCATGACCCGGGCGCGCACCCCCAGCAATATGCTTTGCACCCGCGGCTTCTCGGTCTGTTGCGAAACCGCAAACAGGCCCTCTTCAAGCGGCAGGCCGGCGCGCACCAGCGTGGCCAGCTGACGCGTGAGCAGGGCAAGATCCGCGGTGGAGACGCGCTTGAACAGGCTCATGGATACGGTGCTGCGTTGCTCGCGCGACTCCTGCGCGGCCACCTCGGTGACGGTGACGGGCAGCAGTGAGCGTTCACGCAGCAGCGCGCGCACGTGGCGCGCAGTGTCGCCCTCGAGCATGCCCTTGCGTGGCTTGCCGGCGGCGTCCAGTGCCGTGTATTCAAAGGCGCCCATCTGGGAGTCCGGGGGCGCTTCAGTCCTCGCGCGTGACGCGCAGGACTTCCTCGATCGTGGTCTCGCCGCGCAGCACCTTGCTCAGCCCGGCGTCGCGAATCGACGGTGTGCTGAGGCGGGCGTGGCGCTCGAGCTCCTGCTCGCTGGCGCCGTCGTGAATCATGGTGCGCATCGCATCATCGACTACGATCAGTTCATAGATGCCGGTGCGGCCGCGATAGCCGGCGCCGGCGCGCGCCGGTCGGTAGAGCGTTGGCGAGGGCTGCTCAGGCCGCAAGCCCAGCAGCCGTCGCTCGTATTCACCGGCCTCGAAGGCCTGGCGCGTGTCGGGGCTCAGTACCCGCACCAGGCGCTGCGCCAGCACGCCGATCAGGCTGGAGGAGAGCAGGAAGGGTTCGATGCCCATGTCGCGCAGGCGGGTAAGCGCACCGGCTGCGGTATTGGTGTGCAGCGTCGAGAGCACCAGATGGCCCGTGAGCGAGGCCTGCACGGCAATCTGCGCGGTCTCGAGGTCGCGGATCTCACCGACCATGACCACATCCGGATCCTGGCGCAGAATCGCGCGCAGCCCGCGGGCAAAGGTCATTTCCACCTTGGTGTTGACCTGGGTCTGGCCGATGCCGTCGATGTAATACTCGATCGGGTCCTCGACGGTCATGATGTTGCGCGTGTTGTCGTTCAGGCGCTCGAGCCCGGCGTACAGCGTCGTGGTCTTGCCTGAACCGGTCGGGCCCGTGACCAGCAGGATGCCGTGCGGCTTGTGGATCAGATCGTCGATCAGCTTCTGGGTTGCGTCATCCATGCCCAGCGAAGCCAGTTCCAGGCGCCCGGCCTGCTTGTCGAGCAGCCGCAGCACCACGCGTTCGCCGTGACCGGATGGGATGGTGGAGACGCGCACGTCGACCGCGCGGCCGGCAATCTTGAGGCTGATGCGGCCGTCCTGCGGCAGGCGCTTCTCGGCGATGTCGAGCTTCGACATGACCTTGACGCGCGAGACCACCATGGGCGCCACGGCGCGTTTGGACTGCAGCACCTCGCGCAGGATGCCATCGACGCGAAAGCGCACCACCAGGCGATTCTCGAACGGCTCGATGTGGATGTCGGAAGCGTTCTCGCGTACCGCCTGGGTCAATACCGCGTTGATCAGGCGGATGATCGGCGCGTCGTCGTCGCTCTCCAGCAGGTCGGCCTGCTCGGGCAGCTCCTGCACCAGGTGGGCAAGATCAGTGTTGCCCTCGAGGCCCTCGACCGCCTGCATTGATTCATTGCCGGCTTCGTAGGTCTTGCGCAGCAGCTCATCGAATTCTTCCGACGCTACCGCAGTCAGTTTGAAAGCCACCCGCAGGTGGCGGCGCGCTTCGGCGACCGCGCTGGCTGCGACCGGCGGTCGATACAGGCACTCGGTGCTGCCGTCGGCATTGCTGCGCACCAGCAGGCCGTGGCGGCGTGCGAAGGCGAAGGGCAGGCGCAGCGCCGCGCCGCCGGCCGGGCTCGGCTCCTCGCTCAAGGCGTCTTCCCGGAATCGCCGCTGGCGGCATCTGCCGCCGGGGCGGCCGGCGCCGTTGCCGGAGCGACCGGGCTGGCTGGCGGTGCGGTGGCAGCGGGCGGCGGCGCCGGCGTTCGCACCGGTGGCAGCGGCTCGATCTTCTGGAAAGGCTGCAGCGGCAGCAGGGTATTTTCGCGATCGTTCTTGCGCTGCTCGTCGCGGATGTACTGGTACTTGGCATCGGTCTCGAGCGCCGCCGAGCCGTCGTCGCGGATGATATGCGGCTGGATGAATACCATCAGGTTGGTCTTGTTCTTGCCGGTATCGCGGGTGCGAAACAGCTCGCCCAGCAGCGGAATGCGCCCCAGGAACGGGACGCGCTGCTCGGAGTTGGTTGTGCGGTCCTGGATCAGGCCGCCCAGTACCAGGGTCTCGCCGTCCGGGATCTGCACCGCTGTGGTTATGGTGCGCTTGTTGGTCACCTGGTTGGAGGTGGCAAAGGAACTGCCGGCGATGCTCGAGCTCTCCATCTGTATTTTCAGGAGAATCGACTTGCCACCGCCGTTGACCTGCGGCGTCACGGTGAGAATGGTGCCGACCTGCTGGCGCTGTACGGTCTGGAAGGCGCTGCTCTGGCCAGTGCTGCCAGTGTACTGGCCGGTGACAAAGGGCACTTCCTGGCCGACCTCAATCTTCGCTTCGTCGTTGTCACGGGCGATGATGTCGGGTTTGGAAATGATATTGGTGCGCGCATCGCCCTGCAGCGCCCGCACGATGGCGCCGAAGTTGACGCCGGTGGCGGCGAGTCGGCCGATACCGATGGTTGTTCCGGCCGCCGCCGCCAGATTGGTGGTCGTGCCGCCACCTTTGATCGCGCCGTACAGATCGATGGCCGAAGTGCCGCCGGTCGGTTCGATGAAGCCGCCGACTGCGAGTTTGTTGTTGGAGCCATCGATGACCCAGTTGACGCCCAGATCGGCGGTCTTGTCGGCCGTGACTTCGACGATGATCGCCTGCACCCGCACCATGGCGCGGCGAATGTCGAGCTTGTCGATCACGGCGTTGATGGCGCGCATGGTTCGCTGTGGTGCGGTGATCACCAGCGCGTTGGTGTCCTTGTCGGCCCAGATGCTGCCGGTGCCGCCGGCCAGCGAGAACGAGGCCGCGCTGGCCGCATTGGTAGGCGCCTGAGCCACGTTGCCACCGGCAGCCCGATTGAGCGCGGCTGCCGAGCTGGCGCCGCTGCCACTGCTGGTAATCTGTTCCTTGAGCTTGGAGGCCAGATCCTCGGCCTTGGCATACTGCAGATAGCGCACGTTGGTCTCGCCGCCGGTATCGAGCGGCGTGTCGAGATTGGCAACCAGCGTGCGGATGCGCAGCCGCGCCGTTGGATCGCCGCTGAGCAGGATGCTGTTGGAGCGATCATCGGCGACCATGCGCACGGTGGGGCTGCCATCGCCGGCGCCCTGCTGGACCAGCGTGCTGAGCACGCGCACGGTGTCGGCCGCGGTGGCACTCTGCAGCGGAATCACATCGATGTCCGAACTGTTGGTCTGGTCGATGCGCGCAATGATGCGCATCAGCCGGTTCACGTTGGCCGCGCGGTCGGAGATGATCAGCAGGTTGGCGCCGGTGACCGCAGCGAGCTGCGCGTTCTGCGGCATCAGCGGGCGCAGCACCGGCACCAGTTGCGCGGCGCTTACGTTCTTGACCGTCAACACCTGTGTGACCACTTCGTCCGAGGTCGAGCTGACGTGATTGGGCAGATCGTTGCCCGGCATCTGGCGCATGGTCGTGTCAGGCAGCACCTTGATGACATTGCCGGCCGGCACGGCGATGAAGCCGTGCACCTGCAGGATCGCCAGGAACGCCTGGTAGAACTGCTCGGGCGTCATCGCCTTGTCCGACAGCAGTGTGACCTGCGCGCGCACGCGCGGATCAATAATGATGTTGCGGCCGGTGGCCGCGCTCACCGCCTCGATGATCTGCGTGATGTCGGCATCCTTGAAATTGGGCGTGATGCGCGCCCCCGGCTGCTCGGCGCGCACACTCGCTCCGGGCAGGGCGGCGCAGGCCAGGGCAATCAGCGCAGCGATACCCACGACGCGGCGAGTGGCATGCGGGGTCGTCAGTTGAGGCATGGGTACGGGCTTCCTGTTACTCATTCGCGGGCTGTTCAATCGGCTCTTCGGCGGCGGGCGGCGCCATGGGGCTTTCGACCGGGACCGGTGCAATGGCGCCACCACGCATCCCGGGAAAGCCGCCGCGGCGTTCGGCCACGCCGCTCGGGGCCGCCGCGGCTTCAGCCTCAGTGGCCACGGTTTCCAGGTTCAGACTGAGATCCTGCGCCTGGCCGTTGCGCAGCACCGTAACATTGGCGCTCCCCATGGAGCTCAATGTCTGCAGTATCTCATTGCCGCGGTTGGCATCATCGAGTGGCGTGCCGTTCACGGCCGTCACCAGATCGCCGGGGCGCAGACCCAGCTGTGTAAAGGCTGCCACATTGGTGCGCCCGCCCGGGAAGATGCGGTAGCCGCTGAGCTTGCCGCCAGAAAACACCGCCTGCGCGCGCACCAGCCCGCCCAGCAGCCCGCCGCCGCCGTTCTGTGCCATTGCCGCCAGGCGCTGCGCCGGGCTTTGCAGCGCGCTGACGGGCGCCTGGGCGATCGCACCGAGGTGCTTGGGCAGCAGCAGCGACTCGATGACGCCATTGCGGTCGAGCAGCACACGATCCGGGTAAACCGCGTGCAGCCGCACGCCGCCCGGCACGGCGCTGCCGACGGCGTACAGCTTGGCGGCGCCGGCGCTGGGTCCGATGATCGCCATGCCTTTCTGCGGGTCGGGCACTGCCAGCACGCCGGCCAGCACCAACGATGCCGAAGTCTGCGGGGCGTCTTCAGGTGCCGTGCTGCGCGCCTCGCCAAACAGATGGGCATTGACGATGGCATCGAGCCGCAGCACCGAAGGGCTGGCCGCCGCACCCTGGCCGAGTGGCGCGTCGGCCGGCGCGGCCCTTGAATCCGTGCTGTTTGGGCCCATATTCTGCACGGTAACCAGGTAGCCGGTCTGGATGGCGATGAGGCCGCCGAGCAGCAACACCGCCAGACGCGGGCCGTACTCGGCCAAGGCCGCCTGGCGGCCAGGTGCGGACTTCAGTTCATTCAGCCAGGCTGACGCGCTCATTGCCATACCGGAGCATCATACGGCGCTGTGAGCATGGCTCTCAACTGTCTCTTTTTCAAAGATTTCTTTGCTTCCGGCCCTATAATCCTGACAACACGGGCGCGCTGGTGCGCCCCTGAGAGAGTGTAGTGACTACGATGGGTGAGCAGCCGCCCGGCGAACGGCCGGATCGTGGCGTGGCCGTGGCGGAGGCTGAGCCTGTAACCAAGGTGCCGCCGCTCTACCGCGTCGTGTTGCTCAATGACGATTACACTCCCATGGAGTTCGTGGTCGAGGTGCTGGAACGATTCTTCGCCATGAGCCGCCACATGGCTACGCGCGTCATGCTCGAGGTGCACACGCGCGGCAAGGGTATCTGCGGGGTCTTTACCTATGAGATCGCCGAGACCAAAGTGGCGCAGGTGACCAGTTACTCGCGCGAACAGCAGCATCCGCTGCTGTGTACGCTCGAAGAGGTCTGAAGGATCAACCGGAGCTCACAATAGTGCTGTCCAGTGAACTTGAATTCTGTCTGAACCAGGCGTTTCGCGAAGCGCGTGCGCAGCGCCAGGAGTTCCTCACCGTCGAGCAGCTGCTGCTGGCCATACTCGATACCCCCAGGGTGCGCGAAGTGCTTGAAGGCTGTGGCGCGACACTGGAGCGCCTGGCCAGCGAGCTCAAGGAGCACATCGAGGCCAATGCCCCGCGGCTGCCCGAGGGCGAAGAGCGCGATGTACAACCGACGCTCGGGTTTCAGCGCGTGCTGCAACGCGCCGTGTTCCACGTGCAATCGAGTGGCCGCAAGGAAGTCGGCGTCCTCAATGTGCTGGTGGCGATCTTCAGCGAGAAGCAGAGTCACGCGGTATTTCTGCTGGGGCAACACCACGTTACCCGGCTGGACGTCGTGCATTTCATTTCGCATGGGCTGGCACGTGGCCCGGGCAAGAGCGAAGGCGAGGAGACGCCCACCGCCGAGCCGGAGCGCGAAGCCGAGGGCGGCAATGCGCTCGACAAGTACACCACCAATCTCAACGTGCAGGCGCAGGCCGGGCGCATCGACCCGTTGATTGGCCGCAAGCTCGAGGTCGAGCGCACCATTGAAATCCTCTGCCGCCGGCGCAATAACAACCCGCTCTATGTGGGCGAAGCGGGCGTGGGCAAGACCGCCATCGCCGAAGGCCTGGCGCGCAAGATCGTCGAGGGCGACGTGCCCGACGTGCTCAGCGATTGCACCATCTACGCGCTCGATATGGGTGCGCTGATCGCCGGCACCAAGTATCGCGGCGATTTCGAGAAGCGCCTCAAGGCGGTGATCACCGAGCTGAAGAAGCAGCCGGGCGCGATCATGTTCATCGACGAGATACACACCGTGATCGGCGCTGGCGCCGCCTCCGGCGGCGTCATGGATGCCTCCAATCTCATCAAGCCAGTGCTCACCAGCGGCGAACTGCGCTGCATAGGCTCGACTACCTACCAGGAATATCGCGGCATCTTCGAGAAGGATCACGCGCTGGCACGCCGCTTCCAGAAGATCGACGTGGTCGAACCTTCGGTCGCCGAGACCATTGAGATTCTCGAAGGCCTGAAATCCAAGTTCGAAGAGCATCACGACATCACTTATGCTCCCGAGGCGCTGCGCGCGGCGGCCGAGCTGGCCGACCGGCACATTACCGATCGGCGCCTGCCCGACAAGGCCATCGACGTGGTCGACGAGGCCGGTGCCCGCGCCCGGCTCAAGCCCGCCGGTGAGCGCGAGCCGCGCGTCGAAGTCAGGCACATCGAGGAGGTCGTGGCGCGCATGGCGCGCATTCCGGCCAAGACTGTGTCCTCTTCCGATCGCGACGTGCTGCGCAATCTCGAGCGCAACCTGAAGCTGGTGATCTTCGGCCAGGACACCGCGATCAGCACCCTGGCCTCGAGCATCAAGATGGCGCGCTCCGGCCTGGGCGATCAGCGCCGGCCAGTGGGCAGTTTCCTGTTTGCCGGGCCGACGGGAGTCGGCAAGACCGAGGTCACCCGGCAACTGGCCCTGAGCATGGGCGTGGAATTCATCCGCTTCGACATGTCCGAGTACATGGAACGCCACACGGTTTCGCGGCTGATTGGCGCGCCGCCCGGCTACGTGGGTTTCGATCAGGGTGGTCTGCTGACCGAGGCGATTGCCAAGCACCCGCATTGTGTGTTGCTACTGGATGAAATCGAAAAAGCACACCCCGATGTCTTCAACCTGCTGCTGCAGGTGATGGATCACGGCACCCTCACCGACAACAACGGTCGCAAGGCCGACT
>JAYTUZ010000015.1:0-8908 GCA_043744295.1 Gammaproteobacteria bacterium
TTGCATCAGCGCACTGGCATCAGCGTAGCGCTGCATGCCACCAAGACACCCGGCGCGCACATTGTCGATCTGCGCCGTGCGCCAGGGGTCATCCGTGTAGCGTGCCACGACAATCGGTCGCGCTGCATCGAGCCGCGCCAGCGCGCTGCGATAGCGGCCGCTGCGGCATTCCAAGTCGGCCAGGTCCCCGAGGATCGGGCCGTGCAGGCGCTGCTGGTCGGCGATTGCGGCCTGCAGCGCCTGCGTCATCAGGGCCTCGGCCGCGCGACTGCGCCCCAGCCCCAGCTCGGCCAGACCCAGGTTGCTGAGCGTAAAGATCGTCTCATCATGTACTTCAGTGCGCTTGGCCCTAAACAGTGCCAACGCCTGGCCGAGGATTTCGCGGGCGCCGGAAAAATTACGACGTTCCAGGCGCAATCGTCCGACGTTGTTCATTGTTACCGCGACGCTGGTGTGCGCTGGCCCCAGCACCTTGCGGTCGACCGCCAGCGAGCGGAGAAAAAAATGCTCGGCCGCGCGCCAATCGCCACGCATGTAGGCGATCGAACCCAGCGCGGTGTACGAATCGGATACCTCGGGATGAAATTCACCAGAAATCCTAGTGCGCTCTGCGAGGGCCTGGTCATACCAGCGCTGCGCAGCGTTCATGTCGCCCGCGTAGAAAGCGGTCATGCCCAGACCCACCAGCGCCTGCGCCTTGAAGTCAGCGTCGGCCGCTGCCTCGGCCGACTGCAGTGCCTGGCGCAGATACTTTTCGGCATCCGTGTCGCGCTCGAGCTTCGCGGCCACCTGCCCGCGATCCAGCCACAGGCGCGCACGACTGGAAACACCGGCATCGTGAAGCGTCGCCAGCTGGAGCTGAGCTTGACCCAGCAAGACATCGGCACGCTGATCGTTTCCACGCTGAAACTCCAGCTCACCGAAGGAAAGGGTCTGCCCCAGCTGCGCTGCCGGCGACTGCTGCGGAATCGCGCGCGCCTTGCCAAGCAGATTCGCGGCGGGCGTATACAGGCCCAGGCCCGTGTAAACCTTGCCGAGCGTCTCGAGCAGTTCGGCGCGTACCTGCGGTTCATCGCGCAGCGAAGCATCAATCTGCGTGACGCCGCGATCGAGTATCTCGCGCGCCGTGATGGAGTTGCCGCGCGCCTCGCCGGGATCAGACACTTTGAAAAGCGAGACCAGGAAGCCGGTAGCGCGCTCGGCGGTCAGCGACTTCTGTTCCGCCAGTCGTCGCTGACGCACCGCTTCATTGCGCGCCAGCCACGCGTAGGCGGCGAGCGCCGCGAGCAACACACAGCCAACACTCGCCACGGTGCCAATCAGCGCCAACCGGCGCTGGCGACGAATCTGATCGCGCTGCCGCAGCTCGTCCAGCGGCACGCCCAGCATGCCGGCAACGATCTTCAGCTTGGCGTCGCGGCGCGCATCGGCGCCCGCACGCACATCCGCCGCCAGCGGTTCTACGGCCGGCCGGTCGGTCAACTCGCCACGGCTGATTTCGAATCGCAGTGAGGGTGGAAAGCACTCCAGCGCGGCCGGAAAATTCCGGGCGGTTGCGTCGGGCTCGCCCGCGACGATCAGGCACAGGATCCGCTCACCCCGGCCCAGCTGCTTGAATTCACGTATTTCCTGGTCTACCCAGCGCGATGCGGCGGCGGCGGGTGAACAGACGACGATCATGGTCCGGGAACGCACCAAAGCTGAGCGCACTGATTCGGCCAGGTTCGATCCGGACGACAGCTCCTCGCGGTCGAGAAACACTGGCGCCAAGGCGCCGCCCCCGCCCGCGTGCGCCTCGCGCTCGCGCCGCAGCGCCTGAGGCAGGTGATAGGTCTCGATGGCGCGGTGCAGCCAGCGCGCCCAGCGGCGGTCGGCGTGGCTGTAGCTGATGAACGCCGCGTAGTTCCTGTCTGACATAATGCAGCGAACCCTGGGGTAACGCGGGCGGATCCATCGCGCCCTTCTTTACATTACCTTAAATGCGAGCGTATAAACATGCGCTCACAAAACATCAAATAGGGAACAGCCATGGGCCTTGCAGTAAACCTGCGCGGATCGGCGCGCGCGATCACCATATTTACAGCACTCGCACTGACGACGCTCTGGTCGGCACCAAGCGAGGCGCGCAGGATCGCCATTGATTTCGGCGACAGCTATTTCAACAGCGGCCAGAACTTCGGTTTCGAGACCGTGGGCTCCACGCTCACCGATGGTACCGCGGCATGCAGCGACAATCTGTCGCTGCTACCGCAGTCCTGCTTCCTGGCCCTGACGCTGGATGCCTCGAGCAGCGCGCTGGAGCTCGGGTTCAATGTCAATTTCGGTACCGGCAACAAGCACACGTTGTTCGCGAACGAGAATGGCGCGCTCTCGTTCGATGCGCCGCTGCCGGCCACGCTGTCGACGACACTCGCGGCGATCGGCTCGCCGGTCATTGCACCGTTCTACGCCGACATGGAGTCGGGGCAGTACTTCGACGCGGCCAACCTCGTATTTGACGGCTCACATACGCAAGCGATCGTGTACGGGCGCGGCGAGGCGGATCCGGTGGCTGATTCGACCGGCGCGTACAGTCCCCTCGAGGCCGTCAAGGCGTTCCACGTGTCGTGGGCCGGTACTTTCCTGCGAGGCACCAACCCGCCGGTATTCATCTATACACAAGTCGTGCTGTACGCGCACCCGAGTTCCGCCGATGGCGACTTCGACCTGCGCATCCGCTACGGCATCAATGACACCGACAGTTACAGCGTGCCGCCCGGCATTCCCGGGTTTGTACTTGACGCCAACACGGCCGCCCTCAGCAGCCCGCTGCAGGCTGGTACCGATTACTTCTACAGTTTCCGTGGCGGTAAACTGCAGGGTTCGACTCCGCCCGACGCCGACGGGGATGGCATCCCCGACTCGACCGACAACTGCCCGGCGATCGCCAATCCCACCCAGGCCAACTCCGATGGTGACAGCTTCGGCGACGCCTGCGACAACTGCCCCACCGTCACTAACCAGGACCAGAAGGACAGCAATGGCAACGGCATTGGCGACGCCTGCGAAGCGCCGGTCGTCAAGCGCTGCTATGTCGATGCCGACAACGATATCGATGCTATCGATATCCTTGCCATCCTGAAGGCGACCGGAAAGCACGTGAGCGCCACCGACCCGCGCGACGCGGACGGCAACCTGATCGTCTCCTTTGGCGATGCGGCGAAGTGCGCATCCATGTGCACGCGGCGGTACTGCGCCACCAGGTAGGATTGTTCCGCAGCGTCGTGGCGAAGGGCTGAGTTCAGCCCTTCGCCAGCTGCGCCCACACAAAGCGCAGTTTGCCGACCTGCAGCAGGTACTTGCCGGGAACCGCCAGTTCCGTATCCCGGCTGCTGGCCTTTTGCAGCGAGGCGCCATCGGTGCCGAAACGCACGGCGCCCTGATCGATCTGGCGGTTGCCATCCGCAACGCTGCTCACCAGGCCGGCCGCCTTCAGCACGTTTGCCAGGCGCTGCGGACTGCCATCCGTGGCGATGCTCGCGGTCTCGATCTTTTCTGGGACGCCGCCCTGCCTGAACCTGGCGATGAACTCCGCCTGGGCCCGCTCGGCCGCTGCCCGATCGTGGAAGCGCGCGACGATTTCGCCCGCCAGTTCGAATTTCACATCACGCGGATTGCGCCCGGCCTGAACACCCGCGCGCAGCCCGGCAATATCGGCGAGCGGCCGGAATGACAGCAACTCGAAATAGCGCCACATCAGCCCATCGGAAATCGACATCAGCTTGCCGAACATGGCGTCGCTGGGCTCGTTGATGGCGATGTAATTGCCCAGCGATTTTGACATCTTGTTGACGCCGTCCAGGCCTTCGAGCAGCGGCATGGTCAGCACCACCTGCGGCTCCTGGCCGTAGTGCTCCTGCAACTGCCGGCCCACCAGCAGATTGAATTTTTGATCGGTGCCACCGAGTTCGACATCGGCGTGCAACGCGACCGAGTCGTAGCCCTGCACAAGCGGGTAGAGGAATTCATGCAGCGCGATGGGCTGATTGCTCTTGAAGCGCTTGCTGAAATCATCGCGCTCGAGCATGCGCGCCACGGTGTGCCGCGCGGCAATTTCAATCAGGCCTGCGGCACTCATCGGCCCGAACCAGCGCGAATTGAAATCGATGCGCGTCGCCTGCGGATCGAGAATGCGATAGATCTGCTGCTCGTAGGTGTGCGCGTTCGCCTTGATTTCATCGGGCGTGAGCCGCGGGCGGGTGGCGTTGCGGCCGCTCGGATCGCCGATCATGCCGGTGAAATCGCCGATCAGGAAGATGACTTCATGACCAAACTGCTGGAACTGGCGCAGCTTGTTGATCAGCACCGTGTGGCCCAGATGCAGATCCGGCGCGGTAGGGTCGAACCCCGCCTTGATGCGCAGCGGCACGCCGCGTTTCAGTTTCTTCTCGAGCTCGGACTCACTGATGACCTCGGCCGCACCGCGCTTCAGTTCGGCCATCTGCTCCGCTACCGGGACAGCGCGCGCCTGTTCGGATCTACTCATGGTTTCGCATCGGCTCCGCATCGAGCCCGCCTGTGCGCGGGCGCACAACTCTAGCAGGACGCGGGCTGTGCACGTTGACCGGCGCGCGGGCGGTCGGTTACGGTGCCCGGGATGGCCATCGAACCCCCAACCCTGCCAGGCCGCGGCATGAGGCTACGCACCCGGCTCATGCAGGTGCTGGGCTGCGCCGCGATCGCCAGCCTGGCGTTTCAGGCCGACCGGGCGCAGCGCCCGGAATTCCCCGGATCGGCCAGCAGCCAGCCCACCCTGGCCGGGGCCGGACCGACGCCACCAGCGCCGCCAGCCGAACAGGCCGGCATACTGCTGCCGGGGCTGGCGACCATCGAGGTCATCGTGCGTCGCAACGACACGCTCGATCGCATCTTTCGCCAGCTCGAGCTGAGCCTCACGGATCTGGCCAACCTGCGTGCCGTGGCCGGCACCCGCGCCATGCTCGATCGGCTGATGCCGGGCGAGGCGCTGCGTTTCCAGCATCGCGACGGTTCGCTCATTGGCCTGGAGCGCAATCTCTCGCTCACCGAGCAACTGCGCGTGACCCGCGCTGGCGAGGAATTTCACGCCGACGTCGTGGCGCGACCCATTCAGACGCGCACGCAGCTGGCGCACGCGCTGATCGATTCCTCGCTGTTCGAGGCCGGCAGCGACGCCGGGCTGCAGGATCAGACGGTGCTGGAACTGGCGCGCATCTTCGGCTGGGACATCGACTTCGCACTCGACCTGCGCAGTGGCGATGAATTCACCGTCAGCTATGAGCGCATCTTCCAGGACGGCCAGTATCTGCAGGATGGCGCCATTCTGGCCGCCAGCTTCATCAATCAGGGTCGCGAAGTGCGCGCCGTGCGCTTCGTGGCGCCGGATGGCAGCGTGGGTTACTACAGCCCCGATGGTCACAGCATGCAGAAGGCCTTTGTGCGCGCGCCGCTCGAGTTCCGGCGCGTGAGTTCAAGATTCAGCAGCGCACGCTGGCACCCGATCCTGAATCGCGTTCGCGCGCATGAGGGCGTGGACTATGCGGCCCCCAGTGGCACGCCGGTGTACGCGGCCGGCGATGGGCGCATCCGCTTTCGCGGGGTGCGCGGCGGCTATGGCAATGTCCTTGAGATCGAGCACGGCGCTGGCATCGTCACGGTCTATGGCCATCTGTCGCGCTTCGCGGGCAGCGCCCGCAGCGGTGCGCGCGTGCACCAGGGCCAGACCGTGGCGTTCGTAGGCATGAGCGGGCTGGCCACCGGACCGCATCTGCATTACGAGTATCGTCTCAACGGGCGCTATCTGGATCCGCAGCGCGTGAAACTACCCGACTCGACACCGATCGCACCGCAGTTCCAGGTGGAGTTCGCGCGCCAGAGCGCAGCGCGGTTGGCTGCGCTGTCAGCGCCGCCAGATCCCGCGCTCGCCGCCACCCGGGCGCCGTCGGCGCGCTGACCGCCGGCCGCACTGTAACAGTGCGGTAACACGAGCTGCGGCTACAATCAGCGGTCAATGAACGACGCCACGCAAGAGCCGCTGCCGCGCGCCCCGCAGAATTTTCTCAACCGTGAACTGGCGGCGCTGGAATTCAATTCGCGGGTCCTGGCGCAGGCCCGGGATGAGCGCGTGCCGCTGCTTGAACGGCTGCGCTTCCTGTGCATCTGCTCGGCCAACCTCGATGAGTTCTTTGAAATCCGGGTTTCCGGGCTCAAGCAATTGCTGGAGCTGGGCTCGGCGCCGGTGGCGCCCGATCCGCTCAGCATCAGCGAGCAGCTCAAGCTCATTCACGAACGCGCGATGCGACTGATCCAGGACCAGTACGCCTGCCTCGATGACGAGCTGCTGCCCAGTCTGGCGGCCGCCGACATCGAGCTGCTCAGCGGTGACGGCTGGGATGGCGATACCCACGCCTGGCTCGAGCAGCACTTCATCAGCGAGGTCGAACCGGTGCTGAGCCCGCTGGGCCTCGACCCGGCGCGCCCGTTTCCACGCATCCAGAACAAGAGTCTGAATTTCATCGTGCGGCTGGCAGGCAAGGACGCCTTCGGCCGTGACACGGACCTGGCGATCATCCAGGCGCCGCGCTCACTGCCGCGCATCGTGGCGTTGCCGGGCGCCGGCGGGCGGCAGCGGCTGATTCCGCTGTCCACCATCATTGAAGGCTTCGTCGCACGGCTGTTCACCGGCATGGAAGTGCTCGGTTGCCATCAGTTTCGCCTGACGCGCAACAGTGATCTGTTTGTCGACGATGAAGAAGTCGATGACCTGCGGCGCGCGCTGGAAGGTGAACTGGCGCAACGCCGCTACGGCGCCGCGGTGCGCCTCGAAACCGGCGCCGATTGCCCGCAGGAGCTGATTGATTTCCTGCTGCGCCAGTTTGCGCTCGAACCCCTGGACTGGTATTCGGTGCCCGGGCCGGTCAACCTGCATCGCTACTCGGCCATCTACGATCTGGTGCAGCGGCCCGAGCTCAAGTATCCGCCGTATACGCCCGGCTTGCCCAAAGGCCTGGTGGCGAGCACCGAGCTGTTCGAAGCGATCCGCCAGCGCGACATACTGCTGCACCATCCGTTCCACAGTTTTGCACCGGTGATGGATCTGTTGCGCCAGGCGGCCAGCGACCCGCTGGTGCTGGCGATCAAACAGACTTTGTATCGCACCGGCGATCAGTCGCCCATTGTCGATGCGCTGCTGGCGGCGGCCCAGGCAGGCAAGGACGTCACGGTGATCATCGAACTGCGCGCGCGCTTCGATGAAGAAGCCAACATCGAACTGTCAACGCGTCTGCAGGAGGCCGGCGCGCACGTCATGTATGGCGTGGTCGGCTACAAGACGCACGCCAAGCTGATGCTGATCGTGCGGCGCGAGCCCGAGGGCCTGCGGCGCTACTGCCACCTGGGCACCGGCAACTATCATCCGCGCACCGCGCGCGCCTACACCGACTATGGCCTGTTCACCTGTGACGAGGCGATCGGCCACGACGTGCACGAGATCTTCCTGCAGCTCACCAGTCTCACGCAGACACCGAAGCTGCGCCGACTGCTGCAATCGCCGTTCCGCCTGCACGAGGCGCTGCACGGCCTGATAGAACGCGAAATCGGGCATGCGCGCGCCGGCAAGAGCGCGCGTCTGATCATCAAGCTCAATGCCCTGGTCGACCCGCAGACCATCGATAACCTGTACCGCGCCTCCTGTGCCGGAGTGCGCATCGACCTGATCGTGCGCGGCGTGTGCGCCTTGCGCCCGGGCCTGGCCGGACTATCCGAGAACATCCAGGTGCGCTCGATTGTCGGCCGCTTTCTCGAACACTCGCGCGTCTACTGGTTTGAGAACAACGGCCGACCGCAGCTGTATCTGTCGAGTGCCGACTGGATGGAGCGCAATTTCTTCCGGCGCGTCGAAGTGGCCTTCCCGGTGCAGCTGGCGCGACTGCGCACCCGCATCCGCGAAGACCTGGAACGCTATCTGAACGACACCAGCAACGCCTGGCTGATGCACAGCGACGGTAGTTATCAGCGCGCCAGCGCCCTGCCGCCGGTCGACGCCCAGGCCGAACTGCTCGAGCGCTACGCGGCGACCGCCGCGCGATTGCCCGAGTAGACCCGCAGCTTTATTCCGGAGCTGCGCAGGAACTCAATCTCCTGGTGCAGATCCTCCACCGAGAGCGGGTGATCCTTGAGCCAGCGCGGCGGGAAGCGCACTTCCAGCGTGCGGGCGCGCGCCGTCAGCTCGACCGGCGGCAGCGCGGTAGCGCTGCGACCACGGTGCAGCAGCACCGCCAGGCGCAGCAACACCATCAGCTGCAATGCCAGGCGATCCCAGGGCGGAATCAGGTCTTCGAGGCCGGCGAGCACCAGCTTGCGCCGGTGGGCACCGACCAGGCGCGCCAGCAGCAGTTGTTCCTCGTGACCAAAGCCCGGCAGGTCCGCATTTTCGAGCAGATAGGCGCCGTGGCGGTGATAGCCGCTGTGCGCCACATCGAGCCCGATCTCATGCAGGCGCGCGGCCCACTTGAGCGTCAGCTCCGCCTGCGGATCGCTCAGGCCCCAATCGTCGGCCACCTGCGCGAGAAAGCCGAGCGCGCTTGCCTCGACACGCGCGGCCTGCGTGCCATCGACGTGATAGCGGCGCATCATCGAACCGACCGTGCGCTCGCGCGGATCCTCATCCGTGAGGCGGCCGACCATGTCGTGCAGCAGGCCGTCGCGCAGCGCGCCCTCAGCCATGCGCATCTGCCCGATGCCCAGCGCCGCGAAGATTTCCGCGAGGATCACCACACCGCCCGGAAACACCGGGCGCCGCTCGTCGGTCAGCGCCGCGAGCTTCAGTTCGCGGCAGTGCGTCGCCGCGGTCATCTCGGTCAGCAGTTCTTCCACGCCGCGCGCGCTGATG
>JAYTUZ010000016.1:0-2601 GCA_043744295.1 Gammaproteobacteria bacterium
CTGCGCAAAGCGGATGAATTCATCGCGCGCCGTCGGCCACTGCCAGCCTTCCGGCACGCTGTCCACCGGGCGAATGGCATCCGGTAACAGCGAACACAGTAGTCGCAAGCCAAGTTCGCCGGCGGCGACGCCCTCGTCACGATCGGCGTATTCGTAGACGATGGTGTAAACGCCCGGCGCGCCGGCGCTGCGTGTCTTGCCAAAAGTGACCTCTTCGCCGGCGATATTCTGCAACTCGATCGCCACGTGCTCGAGCACATGACCCAGCCAGGTGCCCTCGTCCTCGCGCATGCGGCGCAAAAAGCCGCCCGGCGCGTTGTAGGAGCAGCCGTGTTCGGCCAGGCCGGGCAGTGCGGCGAGGAGCGCGTCAATGAACGCACTGCCCAGCCGTGCCGTGGGCCAGGCTTCCAGCGGGCCCAGATCGAGTTCCAGGCGAATGACCGGAAAGTGCGCGTGCAGCGAGGGACCGACATAGACCGAACGATCGAGGATACGCATGAGTACCTGCCTTGAAGCGCGGCTCGCGAAGCCTGCGTCCGCCCGTTATTCTTTTGCCCGCACCAATGTACCCGGCTCCGCGATGCGGGTGTGCAAATTAAAGGTGGCGCCCGCGACCAGCACGTGCAGGCGCAGCCCGAGCATGCACACCGGCTGACCCTCCGAGATTTCCCCCATTGAAGAATAACTCACGTCGCTGCCATCCACTATGGTGACGCCGCCACTGCCTTCGACCTCGATGGTCTCATCGGGTCCGATGAATGCCGCGGTATCCTCATCGAGCCCGATGCCCACTGCAAAGGGATTGTAGGCGATCGCAGTCAGCAGCCGGCCGAGGCGGTCGCGCTGGCGAAAATGCTGATCGATGATGAAGCGGTTGGTCAGCCCGAGTCCCGGCGCGAGCCGTACGCTGCCGGAAATGACCGCCGAGCCCTCATCACCGAAGGCGATCATGTGCTCGCTCAAAATGCTGGCGCCGGCACTGGTGCCGCCCACCGTGACGCCGAGCGCATTGCGCTGGCGAATCAGCTTGGCGACCGGCGTACCGCCCAGCAGCGTGGTGAGCCGCAGTTGATTGCCGCCGGTAAAAAAAATGCCGCTCGCTGCTTCGAGACGGCGCAGCCGCCCGCCTTCCTGGCAATCGCGACGGGTGTCGAAGTCCATGACCGTGACGCGCTCGGCGCCGAGGCTCCTGAAGAGCTGCTCGTAGCGCGGCCCGGTTTCATTCATGCGGCTGGCGGTCGGAATCACCACGATGTCAGCCTGCCCGCCACCCGAGACGCGTACGAAGCGCTCGAGAATATGACGATCGTTTTCCTTGTTCTCCGCACCGCCGATCGGAATGATCCAGCCGCGCGTGGCACCCTCGGGAATCTTGCTGGGCATGGCGCGCTGCTCCTTGTGGCCTCAGGTCTCGAAAGTGCCGCGCCGCTCGGCCACGCCGCCGCGCACATGCACCGTGCCGCGAATGATGACCGACTGGACTGCGCCTGTCGCGTCCAAAGACACCAGATCAGCGTGTGCGCCGACGGCGATTTCGCCCCTGCCAGCCAGGCGCAGCAGCCGTGCCGGGTTGCTGGTGAACGGCGCCAGCGCCTGCTCGAGCGGCATGCCGCGGGCCAGCAATTCACATAAGGTCGCCAGCAGCGCGCCGGCGGTGCCCACATCCATCTTGCACACCCGCCCGTCGCCGTCGAAACAGGGCAGGCAACCGCCCGCATCGGAACTCACGGTGAGGCGCTCGGCCGGCGCCCCGGAAGCGGCGTACCTGAGCACCGCATCCGCGGCACTGTAGGCATCTTCGCCTTCCGCAACCGGAAAGGCCGTGACATCCACGCTCACGCCCGCTCTGGCCAGCGCCACGGCTTCATCGAACAGGGCGCGGCGGCGATTGACATGGGTCGGATTGAAAACGCGCGCCGGAAGTTCGGATTCGCTGAGTGCGCGGCGCACCATTTCGAGCCCGCGCGGACCGTCGCCCAGATGCAGGTGCAGGATGCCGGCCTTGCCGGTCATCAGGCCCGCCACGTGCGCTTCGCCGGCGAGGCGCAGCAGCTCGTCAAAGGTGGGCTGGCTGGAGCGATGATCACTGATCGCCACTTCGCCGACGCCAAGAAAAGCCTCGATGAACACCAGGTCACTGCGCACGCCACCAGTCAGTGTGGTCGGCGGCACATGGTAGCCACCCGTGTAGCACCAGGCGTTGAGCCCCTGTTCGCGCAGCGCATAAACGCTGGCGAGCAATTCGCCCGAACCGCGCGCCACATCGTCGGTGCCCAGCAGGCCCACGACACTGGTGACGCCGCAGCGGGTGAAACGCGTGAGCGGCACTGGCGGCACACGGGTGTGAAAGCCGGCCTCACCGCCGCCGCCCGTGACATGTACATGGGCGTCTATCAGGCCTGGTATCAGCCGTGCGCCTTCCAGGTCGATGACACGGGACACTGATCGCAGTGCTGCCGGCAGTTCCGGCAGATCGCGGCCCGCACCGAGCCACAGGATCTTGCCGCCGCCGAGCAGCAGATTCTGCACGCCCAGGGCGCGTGGCGCGTAGAGGTCGGCATTACGAATCAGCAGCATATTTCTGCACTATAGCGCGCTATT
>JAYTUZ010000017.1:0-2599 GCA_043744295.1 Gammaproteobacteria bacterium
ATCATCAACTACATCCGCCGCAACTACGGCATGCTGATCGGCGAGCCCACGGCCGAGATGATCAAGAAGAAGATCGGCAGCGCCTTCCCCGGCTCCGAAGTGAAAGAGATGGAAGTCAAGGGCCGCAATCTTTCCGAAGGCGTGCCGCGCAGCTTCACCCTCAACAGCAACGAAATACTCGAAGCCCTGCAGGAACCGCTGCAGGGCATCGTCAGCGCGGTCAAGCAGGCGCTCGAGCAGACGCCGCCTGAACTGGGCGCCGATGTGGCCGAACGCGGCATCGTGCTCACTGGCGGCGGCGCACTGCTGCGCGACATCGACAAGCTGCTCATGGAAGAAACCGGCCTGCCAGTAGTGATCGCCGACGATCCGCTGACCTGCGTGGCGCGTGGCGGCGGGCGCATCCTCGAACTCATGGATCAACTGGGCCCCGGTCACTTCGGTCTGGAGTGAAGTGGTCGGCTTCGGCACAAGCGTCAGCAGGCCCATTTATGGCCGCGGCCCTTCCCCGGGACTTCGATTTACCGTCTACGCACTGCTGTCCTTCACCCTGATGTACCTCGACCAGCGTGCCGGCTGGTCGCAGCGCATCCGCTATGGCCTGGAAGCGGTAGCCTATCCGGTGCAGGTCGCGGTCAACTCGCCCGCCGCCGCCTGGCGTTGGTCGACCAGCAGCTTCGCCCTGCGCACCACGCTGCGCACCCAGAATCTGCAACTGCAGCAGCGCGTGCACGAACTGGAGCTGGGGCAACTGCGGCTTCAGGCCCTCGAGCAGGAGAACGCACGGCTGCGCGAACTGCACGCCGTACTGCCACCACTGACCAGGCACTGGCTACTTGCTGAAGTGATCGGCGTCGAGGCGGTGCCACTGCGGCAGCGACTGATCATCAACAAAGGCGCGCACGCCGGCGTGCACGTAAATCAACCGGTCGTCGACGGCGCCGGTTTGCTCGGCCAGGTCGTGCACGTCGGGCCCTGGAGCAGCGAAGTCATACTGATCACCGATCCCGAGCACGCACTGCCGGTGCAGATCACGCGCAATGAACTGCGCACGATTGCCGTGGGATCGGGCAGCGCCGATGAACTGCTGCTGCCCTATCTGGCTGTCAATTCCGATGTGAAAAGCGGCGACCTGCTGGTCAGTTCCGGCCTGGGAGGCGTCTTCCCTGCGGGTTTTCCGGTCGGACGGGTCATCGGCGTGCGCCGCGAAGCCAATCAACTGCTGGCGCAGGTACGCGCCGAACCGCTGGGCCGCATTGCCAGCTCGCGCGAAGTCATGCTGATCGATTTCGATCCCGCCCACCCGGCCGCGCCGCCCGCTGCCGCGACCCTGGCTGAGGGCGCCGAGCCGGTCGCCGCAGCAGTCAAACCCGGCGCTGCGGGCGGACCCGCGGGCACGGCACGCGGGCCGGGCGCCCGCACCAGCAACCCGGCAGCGCGCAAACCCCAATGAGCAGTCGCGAAAGTCTGCTGGTAATCCTGCTCACCTCCCTGTTCGCGCTGGTGATGAGCATCCTGCCGCTGCCGCAGTGGCTGACGGTCATCCGTCCGGCATTCCTGGTATTGGTGGTGCTCTATTGGTCGACCATTACGCCGTTCGTTGCGGGCCTGGCGCTCGGCTTCTTCGGCGGCCTGGCCCTCGATGTGTTCCAGGGCTCGCTGCTGGGCGAACATGCCCTGGCGCTGTCCTTCGTCACCTATCTGGCAGTGCGCCTGAACCTGCTGATGCGTGCCAAACCGCTGTTCGAACAGTCGCTCTATGTGTTTGCGGCCCTGCTGATCTACGAACTGCTGCTCTGGGTGATTGACGGCTGGACCGGTCGTTCGCTCAGCAGTTGGCTGCGCTGGGTACATACCGCCGTCGGCGCGCTGCTGTGGCCAGTGGTCGCAGGTGTGCTTGGCCGCTTTCACGCACCACGCTGATGCGCATCAAGGATCAATGGAACGAGCAGCGTATCTTCTCGAGCCGCAGCTTTGCGGCGCTGGTGTTAATGGCATTGCTGAGCGCCGCGTTGATAGGCAAGCTGGTCTGGCTGCAGATCATTCGCCATGGCTACTACGTCGAGCTCTCGCAGGGCAATCGTGTGCGCCAGGACCCGATTCCCGCCAGCCGCGGCCTGATCCTTGATCGGCGCGGGAAGATACTGGTCGACAACGAGCCGGCCTTTCAACTCGAACTGATTCGCGAACAGACCCCCGATCTGGGCGGCACCCTGCGGCGGCTGGCCGACCTCGGCCTGATCGACCAGGGCGACATCGTGGCGATGCGCCGCCTGATTCTCGCGCGCCGCATCTTCGACAGCGTACCGCTGCGCCTGCGCCTGACGGAAGAGGAGATCGGGCGCTTCGCCGTGCATCGACATGAGTTCCAGGGCGTCGAACTGCGCGCCCGGCAGACGCGCCACTATCCCTATGGGGAACTCGCCGTGCATGCGCTGGGCTACGTGGCCGCAGTCAGCGAAGACGATCTCGAGCGCATCGATCGGCCCGGCTATGCCGGTACTACGCTGATCGGCAAGCTGGGTGTCGAGAGCGCCTATGAATCGCAGTTGCATGGTCTGAACGGCTACCGCCAGATACTCGTCAACGCGCAGGGGCG
>JAYTUZ010000018.1:0-8535 GCA_043744295.1 Gammaproteobacteria bacterium
GGCCTGTCGGGGGAGATTTCGTTCGTCCATGGCAACTTTTGCAATTGCCGGGCTGCAGCTGGAAATCAGCGGTGGCGACAATCTCGCACAACTGCGCGCCGAGATCGGCGCAGTGCTCGCGCGGTTTCCGTGGGTGCAGATGGTGGTACTTGGGGAACTGGCGGCCCACGGCCCCGGCACGGTCCGCGCTGAGCCGACGGCCGGACCGGCCGAGCAGGAATTCTGCCGCATCGCCAAGACACTGGGAATCTGGCTCGTTCCGGGCTCGTTCTACGTCCGCGAGGGCGACTCGGTCGTCAACCTCACGCCGGTCATCAATCCGGCCGGCGAAGTTGTTGCGCGCCACCGCAAGATGTTTCCCTTCATGCCCTACGAGTCGGGCGTCGCCGCCGGCAAGGATTTCGTGGTCTTCGACGTACCTGCAGTCGGGCGGTTTGGCGTTTCCAACTGCTACGACATGTGGTTTCCGGAGACGACGCGCACGCTCGTGACCATGGGTGCGGAAGTCATCCTGCACCCGTCCATGACCAACACCATCGACCGGGACGTGGAGCTGGCCATCGCCCGGAGCAATGCCGCGATCAACCAGTGCTATTTCTTCGACATCAACGTTGCCGGGAAACTCGGCCGCGGCCAGTCGATCGTCTGCGGGCCGGGAGGCGAGGTGCTTCACCAGGCCGGTAGCGGGCGCGAAATCGTGCCGGTTGAAGTCGATCTCGACTACGTTCGTCGGGTGCGCCGTTCCGGCTGGCATGGCCTGGGTCAGGTGCTCAAGAGCTTTCGCGACCGGGCCGTCGATTTTCCGGTCTACGCGAATCGACAGCAACAATTTGAGGCGCTGAGCGTGCTCGGTCCGCTGCAGTTGCCAACGCGCCAGGTCATCTAGTTCCAATACACATCAGAGGGTGGCAGTCATGATCAATCCCAGAATCAGCCGGCAATCGGCGGTCGCGATGGCCGTGGCGAGCGTGCTCGCGGCGACAGCGGGTAGCGCGCAGGCAGCAGACGCGGCGGCGGGTGTGACACTGGAGGAAATCGTGGTCACGGCCACGCGGCGTGCGCAGACCGTGCAGGAAATTCCCTTCAATATCTCGGCGGTCAGCGCTGCTGCGCTGGAGAAGTCGAACATTGTCGACTCTGTCGACGCGCTGCGCACCATGGCCGGCGTCGCGATGTATGATCGCGGCTACCGCAACGCCGGTGTGACCAACGGCATCATCATCCGCGGCATGAATGTCGATGCCGGCGCCAACGGCGACGTGCCCTTGGCAGCGCCGCCGACAGTTGCGACCTATATTGACAACACGGCACTGTTCGGCAATTTCATCCTCAAGGACCTCGAGCGCATCGAGGTGCTGCGCGGACCGCAAGGCACCTTGTACGGCTCCGGATCCCTGGCCGGCAACGTGCGCTACATCATGAAGAAGCCTGATACCTCTGGGTTCAGTGGCAAGGCGAGCGTCAGCTACGGGCAGACCGATGGTTCGGACGGCGACAACGTCAACCCCGACCTGATGGTGAATATTCCGATCGGCAGCAGCGCGGCGTTCCGCGCCAATATCGGGCAGGTCAAGAACGATGGCATTGTCGACTATCCAAACCTTTACACGCTGGACGCCGCCGGTGACCCGGTGGTGAGCGGCGGGGATATCGTGAATGCGCTACCAGTCTACAGATCGGCCAAGGATGTCGATACGGTCGACCTGAAGTACGGACGCGCGTCCCTGCTGCTCAGGCCCAGCGACACCTTCAATGCGCAGCTCTCGTACCAACGGCAGAAAGACGAGGTCGGTGGCCGGCGGCAGGTGACCCATGGTGACAACCTGGCTAACGGCGGCCAGTACGGGAAGTACGAGTTCGGTGCCATCCAGGCAGAGCCCTCGAGCCGCACCGTGGAACTCGCGGCGCTTGAGATGGAGGTTGATCTGGCGTTTGCCACGTTGACGTCCAGCACCTCCCATTACAAGCACACGGGCACTGGCATCAGCGACAACTCCGGTGTTTACGCCCGCAACGGCTGGTTTTCCTTTTATGGCAGTTCGCCGCGGCCGATGGCGCAGGCCGAGCGGTTCTATGACGACAAGGCCTTTACGCAGGAGCTGCGCCTGGTGTCGAACGGCCACCAGCACGTCGACTGGACGGGTGGCGTGTTTTATACCAAGGAAGATTATAGCCTCGGGCAAAACAGCTACCTCGTCGGTTACCTGCCCTATATGAACGATCCGGCAGTTCTGGTTTGCGGAGCTCCCTGCACCACCAACCAGGACTTTCTCTTTCGCCGCTCGCAGACCTACAAGGAAACGGCGGCGTACGGCGAGGCAACGATCAATTTCACCGATACCACGCACCTTACCCTGGGTGGCCGCTATTTCAGCAACAAGGTGGACGTCGACGCAATTGTCGACGTTCCGATCTACTCCTCGCCTGCCAATCCGCCCGGCGTGGCCGCGAAAGCCATCGACGACAATGGCTTCCTGTTCAAGGCCAACATGGCGTGGGACCTGAGCCAGCACTCGATGGTGTACGCGACCTTTTCGCAGGGTTACCGTCATGCGGGCGCGAATGCGGTGCCCACCAGCGGCAAATATGGGGAGAATGCCGCGCTGTTCACCTTCGACGCGGACAAGAACGACAACTTTGAAGTGGGGTACAAAGGCACCGCTGGCAGGATGGCCTACGCGCTGTCGGCATTCTACACCGACTGGAAAAATCCCCAGTTGAATACCACTACCTCGAACTGGGGGTTCTTCGCCGCCATCAATGCCAAGTCAGCCCGTACCGCGGGCCTGGAGGCAGAGCTGTCGGGGTCACTGACCGACAGCCTCAGTTACAACCTCAGCTACACCTACGTCGACGCCAAGTTGACTGCCGACGTTTATCAGCCGGCTGGAAACTACTACGGCGGGCCGCTGTACACAGATCGGGTGGCGGCAAACGGCGACCGCCTGCCGGGCACGGCACAGAATGTGTTGAGCGCGTCGCTCCAGCACGATGCGAAGTTTTCTGGGGGATTTGCTCTCAGCACGGTGCTCAGCGGCTACTACCAGTCCGGATCGGTCAATAGCATTGGCGATGACAACTGCTTGATAGGCTATAGCGCAACCACCTCGCAGAGGTGCCTGGACAGTGCGAATCCGGCATCAGCCAGCTACGCTCCGACTTCCGTCTACTCAAGGAATTTTGCGCGCATCGACAGCTTTCAGCTCTGGAACCTTAGCAGCACGCTCAGTAAGGACGCGTGGGCGGCGTCACTGTTCATCAAGAACGTGTTCAACGACGCCGGTACCACCGGCAAGGTGACGTATGCAGCGGCCGGGCCCAGAGTGAATCCCACTACCGGCGCGGTATCGGCGACACAGCGGTATTACGGCAACAACTCGCGCGACTACATCGCCTTACCCCGAACGATAGGGATCTCCCTCAGCTACAAGTTCTGAGGGCTGGTGGGCGGGAAGGTGCGCCATTGCCGGCCTTCCCGCGCCTGCTAACATGCTGCCATGACCGCAGCAGCGCGACCAACCCAGGAGCAGCTGGCGGAGCAGATCAATCGCTGCATTGATGCCGGTGAGATCGTCCAGGGACTGGCGATCTGCCAGCGCCTCAATCACGGCTTTCCTGCTTGCTCCTACGGCTGGTACCTCGCCAGCTTCCTAATGAAGCGGGCACGCAACTTCCCGGATGCGTTGCGCGCCATCGACCGCGCACTGGAGCTGTCGTATTCGGACCGCTACCAGCTGCACAAGGCCAAGTGCCTGTTTGAAGGAAACGATATCGCTGCAGCCAGCGCTGCGCTGGGCATGCTTCGCAACAAGTCGTTTGTGGAGGCACAACTGCACAACGACCTCGCTTCACTCCTCCACATGCTGGGCGACCACCAGGACGCACTGCAGCACTATTCGCGGGCGGTCGAACTCGATGGCAGCAATGCCGAGTTCCACTTCAACCGGGGCGCGGTGCAGCGCTATCTCGGCGACGCCGCTGCTGCTGAGCAGAGTTTTGATGCCGCCATCGCGTGTAACCCGCTTGAGTTCGAGGCTTACAACGCGCGTGCGCAGCTGCGCACGCAGACGACGGAGCGCAATCATGTCGCGCAGATCAGGCAGCAGGTGGCGCGCACCACGGGACCGGTGGGGCTGACACAGTTGTGCTATGCGCTGGCCAAGGAGCTGGAGGACGTTGGCGACTTCACGGGCGCCTTCGATGCGCTGCAGCGCGGAGCGGGCGTCAAGCGCCAACACATGCAGTACAACCTCGATACTGATCTGCAGATCATCGCCAGGATTCGTGCAGTGTACGGACCTGAGCTTTTCGACGGGCAGGTGGCGGGATGCGAGTGTGCTGACCCGATTTTCATCCTCGGCATGCCGCGCACTGGAACCACGCTGGTCGAGCGCATACTGAGCAGCCATTCGCAGGTTCATTCAGCAGGTGAACTCAATAATTTCTCGCTCGAGCTGCTGCGCCTCGTCAGGCAGACGATCCGTCCGCCGCCGGCTTCCCGTCTCGATTTCGTCGCTGCCACCGCACGCCTGGATTTTCGTGCCTTGGGAGACGCATACCTGCACGGCACCAGGCCCTCGCGCGACGCGAGCCCGTTCTTCATCGACAAGTTGCCGTTCAATTATCTCTATGCGGGCCTGATACACCTGGCGCTGCCGCGCGCGAAGATCATCAACCTGCAACGCCATCCCATGGACACCTGCTATGCGGTGTACAAGCAGTTGTTCAAGGACGCTTATCCATTTTCCTATGATCTCGATGAACTGGGGCAGTATTTCATTGCTTACCACGGGTTGATGCAACACTGGAACGCCGTGATGCCAGGTGTGATCTACACGCTCAGGTATGAAGCCGTAGTCGCGGATGTAGAGGGTGAGGCGCGCCGGCTGCTTGCGCACTGCGGTTTGCCCTGGGAGGAGCAGTGCCTGCGCTATTACCAGAACTCGCAGGCCTCGACGACCGCCAGCGCAATGCAGGTGCGCCAGCCGATCTACGACAGCTCGGTCGGGAAGTGGCGGCGCTACGTCGCGCAGCTGGAGCCGCTACGCCTGCGCCTTGAGAACGCCGGAATTGCCACCGGCAGCTAGCTCCCGATCAAGCCGATCGAGCCTGGCGGCCGGCATCAGGGCAGCAATCGCACAGGCCACGATGCCGACGGCGGCGACATCGATGAGCAGGTCGTAGCGCTCTGAGCCGAGCAGCAGCGCGCCGACCAGCGGTCCGGTTGCCAGGCCCATCTTCGAGGCGAAGCCACCCATGGCGGCGGCCCTTCCGGTCAGGTCATAGCGGGCGCACATGCCGAGCAGCTGCGGGATCACGAACGCCCAGGTAATGCCGGTTCCGCAATTGGCCAGCGCATAGATCAACGGGCGCGCCGATTCATGCATCACCCACATGCCCAGCGCCGTGACGAGTAGCGCGATGCCCAGGGTGCGCACGCGCCCGAAACGCGTGCCCCAGATCACGACCAGTGCTGCACCCAGCATGCCGACCCAGGTGGCCAGACCCACGACGTTTTCCGAATGGCCCGGATCGAGCCCGAAGTGGCGGGCCAGGCCGATGATATAGGTGAACAGCAGCATGTTCGCGAACTGGAACAGGAACACTGACAGCAGGGCAAGCACCAGCAGTAGCGTTCCCGCCTGCACGCGCGCGGCCGCCAGCCGGGCTTCGGCCGCCACGACCGCGCCCGCGACGGGTGCAGGGACGGGCGGATACTCGGCCAGAAACGGCAGCATCAGCAGCGCGAGGAGACTGACGCCGACCAGGGCGAAGAACAGCGACTGCGTTCCGAACAGGGGCACCAGCTTTGGCAGCGCCATGACGCCCAGACCGCCGAGGCCCTGCTGCACCACGAGCAGCATGCCGAAGGTGCGTTCGGGCCGAAGCGTGCGCGCGAACACGCCGTAGGACAGACCGACCAGGCACCCGCCCGCCAGCCCGTGGACGGTGCGCACGGCGATCATGAGCGGTGGCGTCGCGACGAAGATGCTGGCCAGGTCAATGGTGACGAGCACGCCGAGCAGCGCGTACGCGGCTGGGCGCCAGGCGCAGCGCGCTACCAGGAAGGTTGCCAGCAGCGCTCCCGCGGCGGCGCCATAGACGTTCGCAGAACCTGCAAAACCGGCCTCGCGTGCGCTGAAATGCAGGCCATAACGCCAGCCTTCAACCAGTGCCGGCATGATATTGACGTAATAAAATCCTGCTGTTGCCAAGAAAGAGAGCATTACCGCCGCGATCAGGCCATCGGGCGCGGCGCGGGAGCGGTCGGCAAATATGTTCATGTATTCTGTGCAGGCCTCTATTGCGCCTGATGATAGCAGTCGCCCGTGGAAGTTGGGCGAAGTGCGCGAGCTCGCTGACTATTGCGCTCATTGATGATGGGAGCTACGTTAGCTGCTGCGGATACAAAGTTGGGGACGCCATGAACGTGAGTAACGGACGCGCCAGCCACTGCACCAGCCTGACAATTTGGATTGTCGCCGGTCTGCTCGGCATCGGCATCGGCGGCGTGGCACTGGCGCAGGAGGCGCCCAAGCCCGCCTACCCGCAGTATCCGAGCGAGACGCCTGACAAGTTCGTGCCGGTCACAGACAGCTACGACTACAGTCTGCGCGATGTCATGATTCCGATGCGCGACGGCGTCAGGCTGCACACCGTCATCCTGGTGCCCAAGGGCGCCGCTCACGCCGCCATGCTGCTGACGCGCACGCCGTACGACGCCAAGGAACTGACCAGTCACACCCACAGCGGCAACCTGGGTTCGATGCTGGAGGGCTACGACAACGCGACCGATGTGATCATCGAGGATGGCTATATCCGCGTCGTGCAGGACGTGCGTGGCAAGTATGGCTCGGAGGGCGACTACGTGATGAACCGCCCGGTCCACGGCCCGCAGAATCCGACGCCGGTCGATGATGCCACCGACACCTACGACACCATCGACTGGCTGGTGAAGAACGTTGCCGAGAGCAACGGCAAAGTGGGCACGTTGGGCATTTCCTATGACGGCTTCGAGCCGCTGATGGCGCTGGTGAACCCGCACCCGGCGCTCAAAGTGTCGGTGCCCATGAATCCCATGGTGGACGGCTGGATGGGCGATGACTGGTTTCACAACGGCGCGTTTCGCCAGCAGGGCGCGTCGTACATCTATGAGCAGGTGGCCAGCCGCGACAACACCATCAAGTGGTGGTCCAGCTACCATGATGACTACGATCTGTTCATGCACGCCGGCTCGGCCGGTGAACTGGGTCGTCTCTACGGCATGCAACAACTCGGTTTCTGGAAAAAGCTGCTCGCGCACCCCAACTACGATGCATTCTGGAGCGACCAGGCCGTGGACAAGGTGCTCGCTGCGTTGCCGCTGAAAGTCCCGGTGATGCTGGTGCACAGCCTGTGGGACCAGGAAGACAGCTATGGTGCACTGGCGGTGTATCGGGCCATCAAGCCCAAGGATGTGCAGGGCGACAAGGTCAAACTGGTGCTCGGTCCCTGGTATCACGGCCAGGAAATCCACGAGGGCAGCGCGCTGGGCAACATCCGCTTCGGCAGTGATACCGCGCGCTACTTTCGTCAATACGTACTGCGACCGTTCCTGGCGCAGTATCTGCAGGACGGTGCGCCACCGGCCGACGTCGCCGCGGTCACGGCTTTCGAGACCGGCACGAATGAATGGCGCCGCCTCGATCGCTGGCCGCAGAGCTGCGAGCAGGGTTGCCGCCATGAGAGCCGTGCGCTCTATCTGCAGCCCGGCAACAAGCTGGAATTCAAGGTACCCGCCGTGGGTGACGAATTTTCGGAGTACCTTGCCGATCCCGCACGTCCCGTGCCGTTTCGAGCCCGACCCATCCAGTCGATCGGCTATTCCGCCGCGCAGAGCTGGTCGCAATGGTTGACCGATGATCAGCGCGAGGCCTCTGGCCGCACCGACGTGCTCGCATTCACCTCCCCGGTGCTGACCGCACCCCTGAAGATCAGTGGCAGTCCGCGCGTGCACCTGGTGGCCGCCACCAGCGGCACCGACAGCGATTGGGTCGTCAAGCTGATCGACGTCTATCCGGATGAAGTGCCCTCGCAACCCGAGATGGGCGGCTACCAGCTCGCCGTGGGCATGGAGATTCTGCGCGGCCGCTACCGCGAAAGCTTCGTCACACCGAAGCCGATCAAGGCCAACCTGCCGCTCGCCTATGAATTCGATCTGCCGGCGAACAATCACGTGTTCCTGCCGGGCCACCGCATCATGGTGCAGGTGCAGTCGAGCTGGTTTCCGCTGTACGACCGCAACCCGCAGACCTTCGTACCGAATATTTTCTGGGCCAAGCCGGGCGATTTTCGCAAGGCCACGCAGCGGATCTATCACTCGACAAAAGCGGCGTCGTATATCTCGTTGCCGGTCGTGGAGAACTGACGATCGCCGCTTGCGTGGGCGATCGGCCGTGAGATCAGGTCTTCCAGGAATCGTCTGGCCAGATTCTTTTCATGAATTCGTCGAACAGCGGGACAGTAAACGCCGTATCGCCGTGATTGGGGCTCCAG
>JAYTUZ010000019.1:0-8533 GCA_043744295.1 Gammaproteobacteria bacterium
CTTCGATGTCGGCGACAAGTCGCAGGTCGTCCTGTTCGCCAACGTGCACTGGCAGACCGAGCAGAACCTGGTGAACAACATCAACCCGGCCCAGCCGAAGGAGCTGTACAGCCAGGCGGACTACACCATGTCCAACGCCAGCGTGAGCTACCGGCGTCAGGCGTGGTCGGTCTCGGCCTTCGTCAACAACATCGAGAACGCCTTCGTCCGGCAGACCTTCTCCACGGGGTCGATGTATGGCGGGGCTTCGGGCTCGCCGCTGCCGCCACGCACCTACGGCGTCCGCTTCCGTGTCCAGTTCGGCGGGCCGTAGCTGATAAGGGTAGCGCCGGGCCGGAGCGATCCGGCATCGGCTACAACGCCGGCACGGGCACCTTCGGCGACATGCTGGAAGCGGGCATCCTGGACCCGACCAAGGTGACGCGCCTGGCGCTGCAGAACGCGGCCTCGGTGGCCGGGCTGCTGCTGACGACCGAAGTGATGGTCGCCGAAGCTCCGAAAGACGAGGAGCACAGCCACGCCGGCGGCGGTGGTGGCATGGGCGGCATGGGCGGCATGGGCGGGATGGATATGTAACGCAGCCGCGTTACCGTTCATCGCGCGTCCGTCGACGCTCGAGTCGCAAGACCAAGCAGGCCGGGGGAGACCCCGGCCTGCTTTTTTTGTGTGCCGTGCTTTACTTGCGCGCCGCCGGCGCTTTGGTCCGCCGCGCCTTACCTGGCGCGACCCGCGGCGTCAGCCCCGCATAGAAGATGCTCGAAAACGCTGCCGCGATCTGCCGCGGCGACAGCGACTGATCCTGCCGGTACCAGTGCGCGATCCAGTTGAGCGCTCCGGCAATGGCAAAGGCCGTCATCTTCGGATCACAGCGCTGAATCGAGCCATCGCGCATGCCCTCGCGCAGCAGGCGGCGGATGCCCTGGTCAATCTCCGACTTCAGCGCCTTGATCTGCGCACTCATCGCCGGGCTCAGGTCCTGATCTTCGGCGCGCACCATGCACCAACCGTACTCGGAAGCAATCGCCTGGGCGTAATTGCTGATGACCAGCTGCAGCCGGTCGCCGGCCAGTTCCGGCAGTCGCCCGGCGCGGCTCATGGCTGTGCGGATGCGCTCCAGTCCGGCGACGAAACACTCGAACAGCAACTGTTCCTTGTTGGCCACGTAGTAATAGACCGTGGGCTTGGTGACCTTGAGCGTCCTGGCAATCATGTCGATGGAGGTGTTGTGAAAGCCGTGCTCGCTGAAGGCGCGCGCCGCGGCACGGATGATCGCCACCCGCTTGCCATCGCGATCGCGCGTGCGCAGCCGACGCGCTGGCCAGGGCGAGTGCGCCGGCAGGTGTTCGGGCTGGTGGTCGGCGCTGGTCATTTCCAAGGTTGTAGCTGCGCGGGCGGCGATTGCGTTGACTGCGACTCTACCCGCAAGTAGCATGCGGCTCAATTTTTAAACTGGGGCCTGCAGCGGCAGGCAGCGCTGTTGCACATACTCGACCTGGCCAGCTATCTGCCGGAAGCAATCGTCGACAACCGGCAGCTCAGTGAGCTGACTGGTCGCGATGCCGATTTCTTTCTGCGTCGCACCGGCATCCAGCAACGACGGCGCGCCAGCGCGGGTGAAAACACCAACACCATGGCGGTCAGTGCGGTGCGCGCACTAGGTAGCCATCAGCGCGAATGGCTGGCCGGGGTCGATCTGATCATCGGCTGTTCCTACACCTCCTGGGACCTGATCGGCACCGTCGCGCACGCGGTGCAGCGCGAGTGCGGCCTGACGCAGGCGCGGGCCTTTACGCTCTCTTCGGCCTGCTCGTCGGTGGCCAATGCCATGGAAGTCGCGGCCGCTTTCTTCGATTCCAAGCGCTCCACGCGGGCCCTGATCGTCGCCGCCGATCACAACAGCCTCTATTCCGACGACAGCGATCAGCGCTCCGGGCATCTGTGGGGCGATGGCGCCGCGGCCATGCTGCTGAGCAGGGAAAACCTGGCGGCCGCCAGCTTTGAAGTTGTGGACGTCTGGACCGCCGGCCTCGGACACGTCGGCGTGGGACCGGAGGGCGTGGCGTTGCGGCCGCGTGCAGGGGGGCTGGTGATGCCCAATGGCAAGGACGTGTTCATCCAGGCCTGCGAAGGCATGGAGGCCGCCGCGCGCCTGCTGTTGCAGCGCAATGGCCTGAGTGCCAGCCAGGTTCGCCTGCTGGTGCCGCACCAGGCCAATCAGCGCATCATGGATCATGTCGCTGATCGGCTGGAGATGCAGCCTGGGCAGCTGGCCTCGACCATCGCACGCTTTGGCAACACCGGCTGCGCCAGCGCGATCATCACGCTGATCGAGTACCAGGCGCAGCTGGCCGCAGGCGATCTGGTGCTGGTGGTGACCTTCGGCGGCGGCTACTCCTCGGGTGCGGCGTTGTTGCGCAGGACCGCCAGCCCGCCCGGTTGACGCCTATGCTACCCGTGAGTAGCATCGAAACATGACTCCAGTCCGCACCACAGCCGGCGCCCGGCTTGCCGAGGTTGTGCCCTCTGGCGACGAGGGCGCCGCACCGCTGCGCTTCGTATCGGCGGCTTCGCTGTTCGATGGGCACGATGCCGCCATCAACATGATTCGCCGGCTGCTGCAGTCGCATGGCGCCGAAGTGGTGCACCTCGGGCACAATCGCAGCGTCGCCGAGATCGTGCGTGCCGCCATCCAGGAAGACGCCGACGGTATTGCCGTGTCGTCCTACCAGGGCGGCCACAACGAGTACTTCCGCTACATGGTCGATCAGCTGCGTGAGCAGGGGGTCGGCCACATACGCATCATCGTGGGCGGCGGCGGTACCATAGCTCCCGAAGAGATCGTCGCGCTCGAAGCCTATGGCATTGAGAAGATCTACACACCCGAAGACGGCCGGCGTCTCGGGCTCGACGGCATGATCGACGATGTGATCACGCGGGTGCGCGCCGCGCAGCGACCGGCCTTTGCTTTCGCGCCGCCTGGGGCCCGCGATCAGCTGCAGCTGGCGCGCAGCATCTCGGCGCTGGAGCGCGCCGCACCCGGCGATGCAAGCAGCGCGCTGATCCACCGAGCCATCGCCACGGCCCGGCGACGCGCGCCGGTCATCGGTCTTACCGGCACCGGTGGCGCTGGAAAATCCAGCCTCAATGACGAGTTGCTGCAGCGCTTCAGCCGCCATTTTCCCGAGCGCGACATCGCGGTAATCGCCATGGATCCGACCCGGCGACGTTCCGGTGGCGCGCTGCTCGGCGATCGCATTCGTATGAACTGCCTGTCCTCCGAGCGCATCTTCATGCGTTCGCTCGCCACGCGCCGCCAGAACCTGGCCACCAGCGCAGTGCTCAAGGATGTCATCGGCCTGTTGCAGCTGGCCGGCTTCGATCTGATCGTGGTGGAGACCGCCGGTATCGGCCAGTCTGATTCCGAGATCGCCGACGCCGTGGATATTCCGGTCTACGTCATGACCAGTGAATATGGCGCGCCCAGCCAGCTCGAGAAAATCGACATGCTCGATTTTGCCGAGGTGATCGTCATCAATAAATTTGAAAAGCGCGGTGGCGAAGACGCCCTGCGTGACGTGCGCAAGCAGTGGCGGCGCAACCATCCCAAGGCCGGAAAGGTCGCCGATGAGCAGGTGCCGGTGTTTCCCACCGTCGCCAGCCGCTTCAACGACCCGGGCGTCAATCGACTATTCGGGCACTTGTGCGCGCTGCTGTCGAGTCGCACAACCGCCAGCGTGTCGGGGTCCGCGGCAGCGCTGGATCGCATCGGCTGGAACCCGGGCGAGTTCGGCAGTGTCGAGAGCGTCGGGCGCGAGTCGCTGATTCCCGGTAATCGCAGCCGCTACCTGGCCGACATTGCCGTTAACGGGCGGCGTGCGCACGCCGAAAGCCTCGCGGCGGCCGCCAGCGCGCACCGTGCCGGCGGCCTGCACGCTGCCCTGCAGGTGCTGAATGACAGTGCGCTGCCGCCGGCGCTCGAGCCCTATGCCGCCGCCGCCTTGACCGACGCAACCGTGGATGAGTCATGCCGCAGCCTGCGTCGCGCCTACAACGCAGCGCTGCAGGCTATCGATCCGACCGCGCTGGCCGAGCTGCGCCGCTGGCCAGAGCGCGTCAGCGAAGTGCAGGCCGGACAATACCGCTACCAGGTGCGCGGCAAGGAGCTAATTGGCGACAACTACACCTCGACCCTGAGCCATTCAAAGATTCCCAAACTGGCGGCGCCTGCATTCAAGGACTGGGGTGAGCAGCTGCGCTTTCTGCTCACCGAGAATTTCCCTGGCAGCTTTCCATACACGGCCGGGGTCTATCCCTACCGCCGCGAGGAAGAGGATCCGATCCGCATGTTTGCCGGCGAGGGTGGGCCAGAGCGGACCAACCGGCGCTTCCACCTGCTGGCGAAGGGTCACGGTGCCACGCGCCTCTCGACCGCGTTCGACTCGACTACGCTCTACGGCGAGGATCCGGATACGCGGCCGGATATCTACGGACGCACCGGCAATTCCGGCGTCTCGATCGCCAGCCTCGATGACATGAAGAAGCTCTACTCGGGCTTCGATCTCGCCGCGCCCCTGACCTCGGTGTCGATGACCATCAATGGACCAGCACCGATTCTGCTGGCCATGTACATGAATACGGCGATTGATCAGCAGGTCGAGCAATACCTGCGCGCCGACCGGCGCTGGCCCGCAGCCGAACTACGCATCGCCGCGCTGCACCAGCAGGAGTCACAGGCGGCACCGATGAGCGCCTACCACGGTGATTTGCCGGAGGGCAACGACGGCAACGGCCTGGCGCTGCTGGGCCTGAGCGGTGAGCAGCTGGTGGATGCGGCGACTTATCAGCGCATCAAGGCCGCGACCCTGAGCAGTGTTCGTGGCACCGTGCAGGCCGACATCCTCAAGGAGGACCAGGCGCAGAACACCTGCATTTTCTCGACCGAATTCGCGCTGCGCATGATGGGCGACATCCAGCAGTATTTCATTGATAACCAGGTGCGCAATTTCTATTCGGTATCGATTTCCGGATACCACATTGCCGAGGCCGGTGCGAACCCCATCAGCCAGCTGGCTTTCACGCTGGCCAACGGCTTCACCATCGTCGAGTATTACCGTGCCCGCGGCATGAAGGTGGACCAGCTGGCGCCCAACCTGTCGTTCTTCTTCTCCAATGGCATGGACCCGGAATACGCCGTTATCGGCCGCGTGGCGCGGCGCATCTGGGCCCGGGCGATGCGCGATCTCTACGGCGCCGGGGCGCGCAGCCAGATGCTCAAATACCACATTCAGACCTCGGGCCGCTCACTGCACGCGCAGGAGATCCAGTTCAATGACATCCGCACCACGCTGCAGGCGCTCTACGCGCTGTTCGACAACTGCAACTCGCTGCACACCAACGCCTACGATGAAGCGCTGACCACGCCGACCGAAGAGAGCGTGCGCCGGGCGGTGGCGATTCAGCTCATCATCAATCGCGAGCTCGGGCTGAATCAGAATCAGAATCCCTGGCAGGGTTCGTTCCTGATGGAATACCTGACCGACATGGTCGAAGAGGCGGTCTACAAGGAGTTCGATGCCATGGCCGAGCGCGGTGGCGTGCTGGGTGCGATGGAAACCATGTACCAGCGCGGCAAGATCCAGGAAGAGAGCATGTACTACGAGCAGAAGAAGCATGATGGCTCGCTGCCGCTGATCGGCGTCAACACTTTTCTCGCTGCAGAAGGCGCTGGTGAGTTGCGGCGCGCGGCGCCGCTGATACGCTCGAGCGATGCGGAAAAAGATGCACAGGTCGCCAACGTGCGCAATTTCCAGCTGCGCAACGCACGGCGTGCGCCGGCGGCCTTGCAGAAGCTGCAGTCGGTCGCCGCGGCCGGCGGCAACGTATTTGCAGAGCTGCTGGAAGCCGTCAAGGTCTGTTCGCTCGGCCAGATCTCCCAGGCGCTCTACCAGGTGGGCGGACAATATCGCCGCAGCGTCTGAGTCCTTGCCTGTGAGCTTGAGTGTAGCTGGCGCGCCAGACCATTACCCGCAGCGCATCGTCTGCCTGACCGAAGAGCCCACCGAAGTGCTGTACGCGCTCGGTGAGCAGCGGCGCATCGTCGGCATCAGTGGCTTCACGGTCCGGCCGCCGCAGGCGCGCAGGGAAAAGCCGCGCGTGTCGGCGTTTACCGTAGCCAAAATTGCCCGCATTCTCGAGCTGCAGCCCGACCTGGTCATTGGCTTCTCCGACATCCAGGCCGATATCGCCCAGGCGTTGATCAAACAGGGCATTGAAGTGTGGATCAGCAACCATCGTTCAGTCGCGGGCATCGGCAGCTATATCCGCCGGCTCGGAGCGCTGGTCGGCGCGCACGACCAGGCCGAGCGCTATGCGCGCGCCCTCGAGGCGGGGCTCGAGATGGTGCGCGCGCGCTCGGCGCAACTGCAGCGGCGACCGCGTGTCTACTTTGAGGAGTGGGATGAGCCGATGATCTCCGGAATTGCCTGGGTGAGCGAGCTGATTGGCATCGCCGGCGGCGACGATATCTTTCCTGAGCGCGCCGCCAGTTCGCTCGCCAGGGGGCGCATCATCGCTGATGGCGCCGAGATCATTGCGCGGGCACCCGATATTATTTTCGGATCGTGGTGCGGCAAGCGCTTCCGCCCGGAAACGGTGGCCGCGCGGCCCGGCTGGCAGCGGGTGCCGGCGATCCGCGATGGCGAATGTCACGAGATCAAATCACCGTTGATCCTGCAGCCTGGACCCGCCGCACTGACTGCCGGGCTCGAGGCACTGCAGCGGGTCATTCACGCCTGGGCGGCGCGGCGCTCATGAGTACCAGTCGCCCTGCAAACCCAGTGGCCTCGCCGTGCATTGATGTCTGTCAGCTCGATGAGCGCCAGGTCTGCGTCGGCTGCGGGCGTACGCTGCGCGAAATTACCGACTGGAGCGCCGCCAGCGCCGCGCGGCGTCGGGAGATCTGCGCTGCGGCGCTGCTGCGTGTGCGACAAGCGCCGGGCCGTCCCTTACAATAGCAGCGGCAATCGTACTGCCTGGAGGGCGTGTGGCAGGACTCTATTTCGAAGAATTTCGTGTCGGGCAGGTATTCCGGCACGCGATCCGGCGCACGGTGACCGAGGCGGACAATGTGTTCTTCTCGGCCCTGACGCACAACCCGGCCGCGCTCCATCTGGATGAAGAATATTGCCGCACTGAGACCGAGTTCGGGCAGCGTATCGTCAACAGTGCATTTACGCTGGGGCTGATGGTCGGCATCTCGGTCGGCGACACCACGCTTGGCACCACGGTCGCCAATCTCGGTTGGGACGAGGTGCGTTTTCCTGCGCCGCTGTTTCACGGCGACACGGTGCATGTTGAATCCGAAGTCATGGAAGTCCGCGACAGCAAGTCGCGACCGGCGAACGGCATCGTCATTTTTGAGCATCGCGCCTATAACCAGCAGAACCTGCTGGTGGCCAGCTGCAAGCGCTCGGCGCTGATGCACCGGAAGCCAGCCCCATGAGCCTGCGCTCCTGTCTGTTCGTGCCCGGCGACAGCGACCGCAAGCTCGCCAGGAGTGAGAGTGCCGGCGCCGACGCGCTGATTCTCGATCTGGAGGACTCGGTAGACCCGGCGCAAAAACCCGCGGCGCGCTCGCGGGTACGGGAATTCCTGCTCGCGCACCCGCAGCGGCCGACAACGCAGCTGTGGGTGCGTATCAATCCACTCGATACGAGCGATGCCCTGGCTGATCTGGCGGCGCTGATCGGCGCCAGGCCGGATGGCATCATGCAGCCCAAGACGCGCTCGGCTGACGACATCATCAGGCTGGCGCACTATCTCGACGCCTTTGAAAGCCAGCACAATCTGCCGGCCGGGAAGATCCGTATCCTGCCCGTGGCCACCGAGACTCCGGAGGCGCTGTTTGCACTGGGTGATTTTGCGCGCTGTGGCCCGCGGCTGCTGGGCCTGACCTGGGGCGCCGAGGATCTCAGCACGGCAATTGGGGCCACCAGCAACCAGGATGGCGACGCTCGCTGGACTCAGCCATTCCAGCTGGCCCGCTCGCTCTGCCTGTTCGGCGCCAACGCCGCCGGTGTGGTGGCCATCGATACCCTGTATGCCGATATCCGCAACGCCGCTGGCCTGCGTGCCGCCTGCCTGGAAGCCAGTCGCGATGGCTTTGTCGGCAAGCTCGCCATCCATCCCGAGCAGGTAGCGGTCATCAACGAGTGCTTCCTGCCCAGTGCTGCCGAACTCGCGCATGCGGCGGCGGTCGTGGCCCTGTTTGCCGCCAATCCGGGCGTGGCCGCCCTGACGCTGGCTGGCAAGATGGTGGACATTCCGCACCTGCGCCAGGCTCAGCGGGTCCTGGCGCGCGCCAGATAACGCGCTTTCGGCTTGCTGAATTTTTCCGACATCGCCGTCCGCCGCGGCCCGCGCGTGCTGTTCGCTGGCGCCACCTTCAGCCTGTTTCGTGGCGAGAAGGTCGGCATCACCGGTGAAAACGGCAGCGGCAAATCCACACTGCTGGAGCTGGTGCGCGGCACCGTGC
>JAYTUZ010000020.1:0-2568 GCA_043744295.1 Gammaproteobacteria bacterium
TCGCTGGCACGGCGGTTGCTTTGTCTACCGACATGCAAATTCTTCCCCCTCTTTTCCGACCTGCCGTGGCGCGCCCAGCACGCTGCTGGCAGCTGTGCAGCATTGCCTTGCTACTGGTTCCCGGCTGGGTGCTGGCTGGGGCCGGTGAACGGGTCGCCTTTGCCGCACCCAGGCCGACCCTGACCGATAGCGGGGGCTTTGGCATGCTGCGGGTGTGCGTGGCTCTGGCATTCGTGGTAGCGGCCGTCTACGCGGTGGCCTGGTTGATGCGCCGGTTACGCAATGGCGTGGGCGCGAATGGGCCAGGCCTGACGGTCGTGTCGCAGGTTTCCCTGGGGACGCGCGAGCGCGCGGTATTGCTGCGGGTCGGCGAGCAGCACCTGCTGCTGGGCGTTGCCGCCGGCAGCGTGCGGCTGCTGCAGGAAGTCACGGTCAGCGCGCTCCCAGTTGGCGCGCCTGGCGCCCCAGCCGGCGAGCGCCCGAATTTCCGTGAGCTGCTGCGTCGCAGTCTGGGCCGATGAAGCCGCGCGCCGCCTGGTTGTTGCTGCTCATGTTCGCGCCGCTGACGCTGCCTGCGGCAGCGCCGGCTGTCGTGGCGCTGGCGGCGCCGGGCATCCCCGCGCTGAGCGTGCACAGCTCGGCCGGTGGCCAGACCTATACGCTGACAATTCAACTGCTGGCGCTGATGACCGCCATCACGCTGCTG
Organism: Gammaproteobacteria bacterium; assembly: GCA_043744295.1. Classification (GTDB taxonomy): domain Bacteria; phylum Pseudomonadota; class Gammaproteobacteria; order Steroidobacterales; family Steroidobacteraceae; genus FEN-1191. The sequence continues at coordinate 707 of JAYTUZ010000020.1, forward strand.
CCGGCAGCGCTGCTGATGATGACGGCCTTTACGCGCATCGTGATTGTGCTGGCGATCGTGCGCCAGGCGATTGGCGCCGGGCAGGCGCCGCCCAATCAGGTCATTGTCGGCCTGGCACTGTTCCTGACGCTGTTTGTGATGTCACCCGTCATCGATCGCATCCGCGCCGACGCCGTCGATCCCTATATGGCCGGCACCATCGATGGCGGCGTGGCACTCGAGCGCGGCGTGGTGCCGCTCAAGACCTTCATGCTGGAGCAGACGCGCGAGAGCGACATCGCCACCTTTGTGCGCATCGCCGGTGGCAAGGGCTTCGATACGCCCAAGGATGTCCCGTTGACCATTCTGGCGCCGGCGTTCATGACCAGTGAGCTCAAGACCGCCTTTCAGATCGGCTTCCTGCTGTTCATCCCCTTTGTCATCATCGATCTGGTGGTGGCGAGCGTCCTGATGTCGATGGGCATGATGATGCTCTCGCCAGTACTTATTTCACTGCCATTCAAGATAATGCTGTTTGTGCTGGTTGACGGCTGGGCACTGCTCATGGGCTCGCTGGCCGCGAGTTTCTACCGATGACCCCCGAGACCGTCATGACCATCGGCCGCCAGGCCCTGGAAATGACCATGCTGCTGGCGGCGCCACTGCTGCTGGTGGCGCTGGCGATCGGCCTGCTGGTGGGCATTTTCCAGGCCGCGACCCAGATCAATGAAATGACCCTGTCCTTCATTCCCAAGCTGGTCGGCATGGCGGTGGCGCTGCTGGTAGCGGGTCCGTGGATGCTGCGCGAGTTGGTGTCCTACACCAGGACGCTGATCGAAAGCATTCCGTCCCTGGTGGGGTGAGCGGTGCCGACAATCGAACTGGGCACACTGCAGCATTGGCTGGGCATGTGGTTCTGGCCGTTCGTGCGGATTGGCGCCTGCCTGATGGTGGCGCCGGTGTTTGGCGCCAGGTTCGTGCCGGCCCGCTTGCGCGTGGTGCTGGCCGGCGCGATCACCGTGCCGGTAGTGCCGTTGCTGCCGGTGTCGCCCGATATGGCTTTGCTTTCGGTCGCGGGCGCGCTGGTCACGGTGCAGCAGCTGCTGATCGGCGTGGCGCTTGGCTTCAGTCTGCAACTGGTATTCGATGCCCTGGCGCTGGCCGGACAGCTATTGGCCAACGGCATGGGCCTGGGCTTCGCCTTCAATCTCGACCCCCTGCGTGGCGTGAGCACGCCGGCGCTCGGTCAATTGTATGTCGTGCTCGGCACGCTGACCTTTCTGGCACTCGACGGTCACCTGGCTCTAATCAGCACCCTGGTTGACAGTTTCAAGGGCCTGCCGGTGAGTGAGTCGGGGTTGGATCCGGCGCGAATACGAGCGGTCGCCGACTGGGGTTCGCAGTTGTTCAGTGGGGCGCTGCGCATTGCCCTGCCCGGTGTGACGGCGCTGCTGGTCATCAATCTGGCCTTTGGCGTCATGAGTCGCGCGGCGCCGGCGCTCAATCTCTTTGCGGTGGGGTTGCCGGTAACACTGATCTTCGGCCTGAGCATTGTGACCTTTGGCATGCCGGCGATCGGCACGGCATTTGCGGCGCTGCTGAGCGAAGCCTTTGGTTTCATGCGCGCCTTGAGCCGTTGAGAGCAGCGCCGTGGCCGAACCGGACCATCACGATCAAACCGAGACACCGACACAAAAGCGGCAGGAGGATGCGCGTCGGCGCGGCCAGGTGCCGCGTTCGCGCGACCTGAGCGCGGCGGCGGTGACTCTGGCCGGTGGCTTCGGCCTCTACAATCTGGGCGCCATGCTGGGCGGCGGCCTGCTGCGCATGATGCACAGCAGCTTCGAAATCACCGCTACCCAGGCCATGGACAGCAGTTACCT
>JAYTUZ010000021.1:0-2564 GCA_043744295.1 Gammaproteobacteria bacterium
AAAGCCCCACTTGGGGCTTTTTGTTTTTACGGTGGGCCTCTGGCCCATTTTTTATTTCAGTGACCGGAGCGGTGCGGATGTCAGGGGTGCTGCGCGAGAAGCTGATTGCGCTGATCGAGCCGCTGCTGACCGGGCTGGGCTTCGAGCTGGCTGACCTTGAGTTTTCACCCGGCCGCGGGCACTCGCAGCTGCGCATCTTCATAGATCGCGCCGCCGGCGTGGTGGTCGAAGACTGTGAGCAGTGCAGCCGGGAGATTGCCGCGCTGCTTGATGTGCACGATCCGATTCCATCGGCGTACACGCTCGAGGTGTCTTCCCCCGGTCTCGACCGGGTGCTGCGCACGCCGGCGCATTTTGCGCGCTTTGTGGGCGCGCGCGTGGCGCTCGAGACGCTGGTGCCGCGCGCCGATGGACGGCGCCGCTACAGCGGGCGCCTGCACAGTGCAGGTGCGCACGGCATTGAAATGGATGTCGATGGCGAGATGGTGACTGTTAACTACGCCGACATGGCGCGTACGCGGCTGGTGCCGGAATGGCCGGATAGCTCCAGCAAAGGCAGGAAACGATGAACAAAGAAATTCTGATGGTGGTTGATGCGGTCTCGAACGAGAAGAGCGTCGACAAGGAAATCATCTTCGAAGCGCTCGAGGCAGCGCTGGCGGCCGCCGCGCGTCGCAAGCACAGTGAGCTCTGGGACGTGCGCGTCGCCATCAACCGCAAGACCGGTGAATACGCGACTTTCCGGCGCTGGAAGGTGTTCGCCGATGATTCGCGCGAGATCGAGAATCCGGAAGCCGAGCTGCGCCTCGACGACGCCATCGACCTGGACAAGAACACGGCGCCGGGCCAGTACGTGGAAGAGCCGATGGAATCGGCGGTCTTCGGGCGCATCGCTGCGCAACAGGCCAAGCAGGTGATCGTGCAGAAAGTGCGCGAGGCCGAGCGCGCCCAGGTGGTGGAACTCTACAACGATCGGGTCGGTACGCTGGTCAGCGGCGTGGTCAAGCGCATCGATCGCAACGGTATCTATGTGGACCTGGGCAGCAATGCCGAGGGCTTCGTGCCGCGCAGCGACATGATCGTGCGTGAGCAGCTCAAGCCCCAGGATCGCGTCAAGGCGTACCTGCGCGAAGTGCGCGCCGAGCCGCGCGGCCCGCAGCTGTTCCTGACCCGCACCGCGCCGGAGTTCCTGATCGAGCTGTTCAAGCTCGAGGTGCCGGAAGTCGGCCAGGGCCTGATCCAGATTCTGGGCGCGGCGCGCGATCCGGGCATCCGCGCCAAGATTGCCGTGCGCAGCAGTGATCCGCGTATCGATCCGGTGGGCGCCTGTGTTGGCATGCGCGGTTCGCGCGTCCAGGCGGTCTCGAATGAGATCGCCGGCGAGCGCGTCGACATCATTCCATACGATGACAATGCCGCGCAGTTCGTGATCAACGCCATGTCGCCGGCCGAAGTGCAGTCGATCGTGGTGGATGAAGAAGCGCACAGCATGGACATTGCGGTGGCCGAGGACAAACTCTCGCAGGCCATCGGTCGCGGCGGCCAGAACATCCGCCTCGCCAGCCAGCTCACCGGCTGGGAACTGAACGTCATGACCGAAACGGATGCTGAAGCCAAGAGCGAAACGGAATCGAAGGCTCTGATCGCCACCTTCATGAAGCAGCTCGACGTCGATGAAAACGTCGCCAGCATTCTGGTGCAGGAAGGCTTTTCAACCGTGGAAGAAGTCGCTTACGTGCCGGCCGCAGAACTGGCGGGCATCGAAGAGTTCGACGAAGACATGATCAAGGAACTGCGCAACCGCGCCCGCGACGTGCTGCTGACGCAGGCCATCGCCAGCGAGGAGTCGCTCGATTCGGCGATGCCGACCGATGATCTGCTGACCATGGCGGGCATGAAGCCTGATCTGGCGCTGGCGCTGGCGCGGCGCGGCGTGCGTTCGCGCGACGACCTGGCCGATCAGGCGGTTGACGATCTGGCCGATATCGAAGGGCTGTCGGCGGAAGAGGCCGGGACGCTCATCATGACGGCGCGCGCGCGCCTGTTCGAGGCGCAGCATTAACGCTGCGCTGCGCTCCCGAGGTACACCATGGCTGAAGTGACCATTACCCAATTCGCCGAGGCACTCAAGGTGCCCGTCGACAAGTTGCTTGCGCAGCTCGATTCGGCCGGCATCAGCGTTGCCGGACCGAATGCCCTGATCAGCGAAGACGCCAAACTCGAGCTGCTCACGCATCTGCGCCGCAGCCATGGTGGCGCCGAAGCGGCGGCCGGTTCGGCGCCGGCGCGCATTACCCTCAAGCGCAAGACGCAAAGCGAGCTCAAGCTGGCCGGCATGCAGGGCCGGGCACGCACGGTCAGTGTTGAAGTGCGCGTCAAGCGTACCTACGTCAAGCGCGACGTGCTCGAGGGCCAGGCCCGTGCCCAGCAGGAGCAGCTCGACGCACAGCGCCGTGATGGCGAAGCCGAGCAACTCGCCCACGACGCCAAACTCGAGAACGAGCGGCGCGATCGCGAGATGATCGAGACCGAGAATCGGCGGCGCATCGAAGAGGAACAGAACC
>JAYTUZ010000022.1:0-2556 GCA_043744295.1 Gammaproteobacteria bacterium
CCTGCCCAGGGATATTCGCCTGGAACGCGGCTTCGAGCAGGCGCGCAATATCAGCCATCGTCTCAATCGCCTGTATATCGACTTTGCGATTGCCGTGGCGCTGGTCGCGCTCACCCTGCTGCCGCTGGGTCTGCGCGCTGCCGGCATTGTCATGATCTCGCTGCCGCTGTCGCTGGCCTTCGGCATTGCGGTGCTGTATTTCATCGGCTATTCGCTCAACCAGATCTCGATCGCCGGTTTCGTGGTCTCACTGGGACTGCTGGTGGATGACTCGATCGTGGTAGTCGAGAATATCGCACGGCACCTGCGTGAAGGCGCGACCCGCCTGCAGGCTGCGCTCAGCGGCACGCAGCAGATCTTCAACGCGATTCTCGGCTGCACCGCGACGCTGATCTTCGCGTTCCTGCCACTGCTGGCGTTGCCCGGGAACGCCGGCAAGTTCATCCGCGTACTGCCCTCGGCCGTGGTCGCCACGATCGTCGGCTCGCTGCTGATTGCGCTGTTCATTATTCCCTTTCTCGCCAGCCGCCTGCTGCCGCCCGAAGGCACGCAGCAGCACAACCCATTGCTCGGGCGCGTGATGGGGTTGATTCATCGTTACTATCGCCCGGCTCTGCACTATTGCCTGGCGCGGCCACTCACGACGGTCATCACGGCCATCGGCGGCTCGTTGCTGTTGTCGCTGGGCATGACGCAGCTGCTGGGCAGCAGCCTGTTTCCCAAGGCCGACACGCCGCAGTTCCTTATCGGCGTCGAGCTACCCAACGGCAGCAGCTTTGCCGCTACCGATCGTGCCTTGCGCTTTGTCGAAGAGCGCCTGGCAAAGACGCCCGAAGTGAGCGGCTACTTTGCCAACCTCGGCCATGGCAATCCACAGATCTACTACAACCATATCGTCCGCAATGACTCTGCCAACTACGCCGAGGTGTTCGTACAGCTCAAGCACTACGACACGCGGGCCACACCGCGACTGTACGAGCAGCTGCGCGCAGCGTTTGCGGATTACCCGGCGGCACATATCCATGTGAAGGAATTCACCAACGGGCAGCCGATCTCGGCACCGGTCGCGGTGCGCGTGGTAGGCAATGATCTGGCGATTCTCGACCGGCTCGCCCGCCAGGTGCAAAGGGAGATCACTGCCACCCCCGGCACGCGTGATGTCAGCAACCCACTGCGCGTGCCACGCACCAATCTGCGCCTGCAGATCGATTCCCGCAAGGCTGGCCTGCTCGGTGTAGCGACTGCCGAGATCGATCGAGCCGTGCGCCTGACAGTGGGTGGCGTACCCGCGGGCACTTTCAAAGCGCCTGACGGCGAGCAATACACCATCATGGTCCGCTCGCCGGTGGCGGAACGCTCTGACATGAGTGCGCTCGGGCAGGTGCGGGTCGCCAGCCGCACTGGCGCCCTGCTGCCGCTGGGTCAACTGGCAACGCCGGTGTTCGAGCGCGCGCCAACGGTCATTCAGCGCTTCAACCGGCAACGGGCCATCACCGTAAACGCCAGCGTGGAGGCTGGCCTGAACACCGCGCGGGTCACCAAAGCGGTAGTGCGGCGGCTGCAGGCCATGGACTGGCCGCGCGGCTATCGTTTCATACTGGGCGGTGAGGCGGAATCGAGTGCCGAGTCCTTCGCCGGCATCGGCACGGCGATCATCGTCGCGCTGTTCGGCATCTTCGCCATACTGGTGCTCGAATTCGGCAGCTTCAAGGCCACCCTCATCGTGCTCACCGTGGTACCGCTCGGCATCATGGGCGGCCTCGCCATGTTGCTGCTGACCGGCAACGATATCTCCTTTGTGGCCAGCATCGGCTTCGTGGCCCTGATCGGCATCGAGATCAAGAACTCCATCCTGCTGGTCGACTTCACCAATCAGCTGCGCGCCCAGGGCGTGGCGCTGGGCGATGCCATCGAGCGGGCCGGCGAAATTCGCTTCCTGCCCATCCTGCTGACCTCGCTCACTGCGATCGGCGGCCTGCTGCCACTGGCGCTGCAGAACAGCGGCCTGTATTCGCCGATGGCGTGGGTGATCATCGGTGGCCTGATTACTTCAACGCTGCTGGCACGCCTGGTGACACCGGTGATGTATCGGCTGATGCCGCCGCATGTCGAGTCGCTGAGCTGACGGCACTCACATGCGGGTCAGCACCACCACCGGAATCTGCCGATCGGTCTTGGCCTGGTACTGCGCGTAGGGACCATAGATGCCGACCATCCTGGCCCACAGGCTGGCGCGCTCCTCAGCGGCAGCGGTACGCGCGCGCGCCTTGAATTTTTCGCCTTTCACCTGCACCTCTACTTCGGGTTGCGCCTGCAGATTCAGGTACCAGGCCGGATGCGTCGGCGCCCCGCCCTTGGAGGCCACCACCACGTAGTCGCTCCCGGACCGGCCGAAGATCAGTGGCATTGTCAGCACGCGGCCGGACTTGTTGCCCACGGTGGTCAGCAGCAATGTCGGCACCATGCCCTTGCCGCCGCCTACGCTGGCATCCCAGAGATAACCCTCGGCGCCATTGGTCGCGAGGTAGCGGCTCAGGTGCTCCTGGATCCAGTTCA
>JAYTUZ010000023.1:0-2539 GCA_043744295.1 Gammaproteobacteria bacterium
TGCATGGCCTCGACGGCCATCGGCACATCGCCGTGGCCGCTGATGAAGATCACGGGAATGGTGGCGCCGCGCTGATTGAGCTGCTGCTGCAGCTCCAGCCCGCTCATCTGCGGCATGCGCACATCGAGCACCAGGCAACCGCTCTGGCGTCGATCATAGGCGTCCAGAAACTCGCGCGCCGAGCCCAGGGCCTGGGCCTGCAAACCGACCGAACGCATCAGCATGCGCAATGAACCGCGCACGGCCTCGTCATCATCGACAATGTAGACGATTGGTGTTTCGGCTTTCATGGGGGCGCTCCGGAGACGGCGGGCAGGGTGAGATGGAAGCAGCTGCCACAGGGCTGGTTGGCACGCCAGGCCAGCTTGCCACCGTGACTTTCGGCGATCGAGCGACTGATAGCCAGACCCAGGCCCGTACCCTCGGGCTTGGTCGTGGCGAAGGCTTCAAACAGCCGCTCGCGAATCGCCGGGTCGATGCCTGGCCCGGAGTCAGTAACCGACAGCTCCACCTGATCCGCGATCAGCACGGTGCGCAGGACTATCGTGCGTGCCGCGCTGTCCAGGCCGCTCACCGCGTCGATGGCATTGCGCAGCAGGTTGAGCATCACCTGCTGCAGCTGGACAGCGTCGCCCAGTACCGCGGGCAGATCCGGCGCCAGTTCAATCTGCAGCTGCACGTTGTTCAGCCGTGCGTCGGATTCCGCCAGCACCACGAGTTCGCGCACCACGCTGTTGAGCTCGAGCAGCTCTTCCTGGACCTGCCGGCCGCGTACCAGGGTGCGCAGCCGCTTGATGATTTCGCCGGCGCGCAGCGCCTGGGCGGAAATCTGCCGCAGGGCGCTGACCACTTCGTCCAGCTGCGGTTGCGGCTGTTCCGCCATTCTCTCCGCGGCGCGCGCATAGGTGGCGATGGCGGTGAGTGGTTGATTCAGTTCGTGTGCGAGACCCGTGGTCATCTCACCGAGCGTGGACAGGCGTGCCACATGCGTGAGCCGCTCGCGCGCCTCGCGTACCGCCTGCTCGGCGTTGCGGCGCTGCTCCTCCTGGAGCCGGCGCGGTGTGAGATCGTGCAGGAAGCCGACGAAGCGCGCCGGTTCGGAGTCGGCGATGCGACCGACCGCCAGCGAGGCCGGAAATACGCTGCCATCGCGCCGCCGTGCCGTCACTTCGCGGCCAATGCCAATCACATGCGTCGCGCCGGTGAGCAGGTGATGGCGCAGGTATTCATCGTGCTGGCTGGCGTCGGGCTCGCTCATCAGCATGCTGACATTGCGGCCGCTCACTTCATCGCCGCGATAGCCAAACATGCGGCAAGCTGCGGCGCTGAATGTGGTGATGAGGCCACGATGATCGATGATGATGACGGCATCGACGCAGGCATCGAGCAGCGCCTGCAGCTCGCCTTTCATGAGGTCGGCTCAATAGTTGTCGTCGCCCGGATCGTCCTCATCCAGATCGTCCTCATCGTCGTCGTCATCTTCGTCCCAGTCATCGTCCTCATCATCGTCGTCATCTTCTTCTACTTTGTCCTTGACGCCGACCTCAGCGCCCGACCAGCCCTCGGGCTGCTCGATCTTGTCGAGGTCGAACTCGGCCCAGGTGTCGACATCGATTTCTTCGATATCGCCGTCCAGATATTCAATCTCGATGAGCTCGGCGTCTTCATCCACGGAGAGCACGCGGAAGCTGTCGTTCTCGTCGATGTTTTCGTACCACTGCCCGACAACGGGTTCGAATTCTCTGGCCACCGGATCTGGTCCTCGCAAGCTGACAGGCGACTGTTTCCGCCAAGCATGGATATTAGGGTGCGGTGTGTCCTCATGGCAACGTCACTGCTCCGGGTCGGCATCGTCCAGCAGCTTGTTGGCGACCGTATCGAGATCCTCGAACTGATCGTGGTCGACCGCCCAGAAGAAAGCGCCGACCGCCGCGGCCAGCAGCACCAGCGCCAGCGGGATCAGCAGCAGCGCAACACTCATGTGGGGCTCCTCGCAAAGCGGTGTGCCCGCCAGACCACGAACAGGGAGCTGGCCGACATCCCTAAGGCCGCCAGCCAGGGCGGCACCAGGCCGACGGCCGCCAGGGGTACCGCGCAGATATTATAGGCCAGCGCCCAGCGCAGGTTGGCTGCCACCAGGCGCGCGGTGCCGCGCGCGGTATCGATAGCCAATGACACGGCGGTCAGTGATTCATTCATCAGCAGCAGATCGGCCGCCGCATGCGCGATCGCGGCCCCACCGCCCATGGCGCCGGAAACGTCGGCGGCCGCCAGCACCGGGGCGTCGTTGATGCCGTCGCCGACCATCAGTACCCGTTGGCCCTGCTGCTGCAACGCGCGGATCAGAGCCAGCTTGGCCGCAGGATCCATGCGCCCGGCGGCCTGCGTGATGCCCAGTTCTGCGGCAATGCGCTGCACCGTGGCTTGCCGATCGCCGCTGGCGATGCGCAGTTCGAGGCCCTGGGCCCGTAGCCGCGCCACGGCCTGGGCCGCATCGGGGCGGAGCGAGTCGATGAGCTCAAAAGCGGCGGCGAAGCCG
>JAYTUZ010000024.1:0-32287 GCA_043744295.1 Gammaproteobacteria bacterium
GACGCGCGTGCCGTGCGGAACTTTGGTGACCGGCGCAGGATTGATCGATGCTGTGGTAAGGGCCGCCGCTGCTGGCAGTTCGGCGGCGCATCCGCCCATTAGGCCGCCAAGCAGGCCGCATGTGACGGCCAGAACGGCCAGGTGTTTTTGGTTGCTCATATCAGTCTCCCCCCGGAAAATGTGCTGCGATCATGGCTAGATGATTCGCTGCACGTCCGCGTCAGGAGCGCTGAATAAGTGTTACCTGCACGGCGACACAATGAGTCCCGTCCCCTGCAGCCTTGGCCGCTCAGTGGCGCACAGGTAAGCGTGGATGGCGCGGGGGTGCGCGGCGGCGTCGGGTAGACGGCAGCGGCCAAGATGCTTAGAACAGCGCCAGTTCAGAGCCTTCTGACCCAGAACGGAATTCTCCCGCATGTCTCAGTCTCAAGCGGCTTCAAAAGCCACACACGCCGACATGGCGAACGCTATTCGCGCGCTGTCGATGGATGCCGTGGAAGCCGCCAAATCTGGCCATCCCGGCATGCCGATGGGTATGGCGGACGTCGCCACGGTGCTGTTCGCCAACCACTTGTCCTACGATGCGAGCGATCCCGCGTGGCCGAACCGCGACCGGTTCATTCTGTCGGCCGGCCATGGCTCGATGCTGCTGTACGCGCTGCTGCACCTGACCGGGTATCCGGTGAGCATGGACGAGCTCAAGAACTTCCGCCAGCTGGGCAGCCGTACGGCCGGTCACCCCGAGCACGATCTGGCGATGGGCATCGAAACCACCACCGGACCGCTGGGCCAGGGCCTTGCCAATGGCGTGGGCTTTGCGCTGGCCGAGCGCGTGCTGGCAGCGCAGTTCAATCAGCCGGGCCTCGAGATCGTCGATCATCACACCTGGGTGTTGCTGGGTGATGGCTGCCTGATGGAAGGCATCTCGCATGAGGTGGCCTCTTTGGCCGGCACGCTCGGCCTGGGCAAGCTGATCTGCCTGTACGACGACAACGGCATTTCCATCGATGGCAAGGTCGCGGGCTGGTTTGCCGACGATACGCCCAAGCGCTTCGAGGCCTATGGCTGGCAGGTGATCCCTGCCGTCGATGGCCAGGACGGCGAGGCGGTGGCCGCTGCGATTCGCGTCGCGCAGGCCGATAGCAAGCGCCCGACGCTGATCTGCTGCCGCACGGTCATAGGGTTCCCGGCGCCGACCCGCGGCGGCACGGCCAAAGCGCATGGTGAGCCGCTGGGCGCCGATGAAATCGCGGCAGTGCGGAAGATCATCGGCTGGACCGAACCGCCGTTCCAGCTGCCGGCGCCGCTCCGTGCCGCCTGGGATTGCCAGGCCAAAGGCCGCGCTGCGGAAGCGCTCTGGCAGGAATTGTTGCGCCGCTACCAGGCGGCGCACCCGCGGTTGGCGGCGGAATTCCTGCGCCGCATGCAGGGCGAGCTGCCCGCCAACTGGCCGCAGCAGCGCGCGGCCCTGTACAACGCCGCGAGCGCGACGCCCGGGCCGCAGGCCACACGCGTCTCTTCGCAGGGCGCGCTCGATACGCTGGGCGAGGGCCTGCCCGAATTGCTCGGCGGTTCCGCCGACCTGACCGGTTCGAACAACACGCTGCGCAAGGGTGCGCGGGTGCTGACGCCCGCCGACGCCAGCGGCACCTATCTGCACTACGGTGTGCGCGAATTTGGCATGAGCGCGATCATGAACGGCGTGGCCCTGCACGGCGGCTTCATTCCTTTCGGCGGCACCTTCCTGACTTTTTCGGATTACGCGCGCAACGCGGTACGCATGGCGGCGTTGATGCGCCAGCGCGTCATCCAGGTGTACACGCACGATTCAATCGGCCTGGGCGAGGATGGTCCGACGCATCAACCCATCGAGCATCTGGCCAGCCTGCGGGTGATGCCGCATCTGCACGTGTGGCGACCCGCCGATGCGCTCGAGACCGCCGTGTCCTGGGCGCAGGCCATCGAACGTCAGGATGGACCGAGCGCGCTGGTGCTCACGCGCCAGGCCCTGCCGCAGCTGGCGAGCGTCGCCCAGGCGGAGCAGATTGCGCGCGGCGGCTATGTGCTGCTGGACTGCGCCGGCAGCCCGGAGTGCATTGTCATAGCGACCGGCTCCGAGGTATCGCTGGCGATCGAGGCGGTCAGGTCCGCGCAGGCCAGCGGCCGGCGTGTGCGCCTGGTGTCCATGCCCTGCACGGCGGTATTTGAAGCGCAGGATGCGAGGTGGCGCGAGTCGGTGCTGCCCGCAGCCGTCACCCGCCGCCTGGCGGTCGAGGCGGGCGCCACCGCCCTGTGGTGGCGCCATGTGGGCAGTGGTGGGCGGGTGCTGGGTATCGATGAATTTGGCGCCTCTGGCAAGGCGCCCGAGCTGTTTCGGAAGTTCGGCTTAACTTCCGACAATGTGCTTGCGCTCATACTAGAATTGCTGGCCTGAAGCTCGCCACCGGCCGGGTGGCGTGGCGAGTGAATTCGATTGCATACGGGAGTTATCATGGCTGTCAAAGTGGGCATCAACGGTTACGGACGCATCGGTCGCAATGTGCTGCGCGCGCTCTACGAGAGTGGTCGCGAGAAAGAGATTCAGATCGTGGCGATCAACGATCTGTGCGATTCGCAGAGCAATGCGCATCTGACCCAGTACGACACGGCGCACGGCAAATTCCCGGGCAAGGTCAGCGTCGATGGCGATTCAATCATCGTCAACGGTGATCGCATCAAGGTCACTGCGCAGCGTGACCCGGCGCAGATTCCCTGGGGCCCGATGGGCGCCGACATCGTGCTCGAGTGCACCGGTTTCTTCACCACCAAGGCCGACGCCGGCAAGCATCTGCACGGTGGCGCGAAGAAAGTGGTGATCTCGGCGCCGGGCGGCAAGGATGTCGACGCCACGATTGTCTACGGCGTCAACCACCAGGTGCTCAAGGCCAGCCACACGGTGATATCCAATGCTTCGTGCACCACCAACTGCCTGGCGCCGCTCGCCAAGGTGATCAACGATGGCATCGGCATCAAGCACGGCCTGATGACCACGATTCACGCCTACACCAACGATCAGCGCCTCACCGATGTCTATCACGAAGATATCCGGCGCGCGCGTTCGGCCACCATGTCGATGATTCCGACCAAGACCGGCGCCGCTGCGGCGGTCGGCCTGGTGCTGCCGGAGCTCAAGGGCAAGCTCGATGGCTTTGCGATCCGCGTGCCCACGATCAATGTCTCGCTGGTCGATCTGACCTTTACGCCCGGGCGCGCGACCACGATCGATGAGCTCAATGCGCTGGTCAAGGCGGCGGCAGCGAGCGGGCCGCTCAAGGGCATCCTCGCGTACACCGAGGCGCCGCTGGTCTCGATCGACTACAACCATGATCCGGCCTCCTCGACCTATGACGCGACCATGACACGCGTGATCGACGGCAATCTGGTCAAGGTGTGCGCCTGGTACGACAACGAGTGGGGTTTCTCCAATCGCATGCTCGACACCACGCTGGCCTGGGCGCGCGCCGTCTGAACGCGCCGCAGCCGGACACACGAACCGCACCCATGCCGCTGCTGCGGATGGCCGATCTGGATCTCAAGGGCAAGCGCGTGCTGATCCGCGAGGACCTGAACGTGCCGGTGCACGATGGTGCGGTTACCAGCGACGCGCGCATCCGCGCCGCCTTGCCCACCATTCGCATGGCGCTCGAGAAGGGCGCCCGGGTGCTGATCCTCTCGCACCTCGGGCGGCCCACGGAAGGCAAATTCGAGCCCGAGTTTTCGCTGGCGCCGGTGGCCACGCGGCTATCGGAATTGCTTGGCCACGCGGTGCCGCTGGTCAGCAACTGGCTCGATGGCGTCGACTGCGAACCCGGCCAGGCGGTGTTGTGCGAGAACGTGCGCTATAACCCGGGTGAGAAGGCCGATGACGAGGCGCTCTCGCGCCGCATGGCCGCGTTGTGCGATGTCTATGTCATGGACGCCTTTGGCAGCGCGCATCGCGCCGAATGCAGCACCCACGGTGTCGGTCGCTTTGCGCCCGTGGCCTGCGCCGGTCCCTTGCTGGTAGCCGAGCTCGAGGCGCTGGAGCGCGCGCTGCTCAATCCCCGGCGGCCGCTGGTGGCGATCGTCGCCGGTTCCAAGGTCTCGACCAAGCTGAGCGTACTGGAAACGCTGCTCGACAAGGTCGACCTGCTCATTGTCGGTGGCGGCATCGCCAATACCTTCCTGGCCGCCAGCGGCGTGCAGGTGGGTAAATCGCTGTGCGAAATGGATATGCTCGATATGGCGCGCCGGCTGCTCGAGCACGCGCGCGCACGCGGCGCGGCCATTCCCCTGCCCACTGACGTGGTAGTGGCGCGTGAATTCGCCGCCACCGCGCACGCCGACGTGCGCGCGGTGGGCGAAGTGGCGGCCGATGAAATGATTCTCGACATCGGCCCCGATACCGCCGATGAGCTGAGCGCACGGCTAAAGACCGCCGGCACCATCCTCTGGAACGGCCCGGTCGGCGTGTTCGAATTCGACCAGTTTGGCGAGGGCACCAAGGCGATTGCCAACGCCATCGCCAGCAGCACCGCCTACTCGCTGGCCGGTGGTGGCGACACGCTTGCCGCCATTGAAAAATACGGTGTCGAGGACAGCATTTCCTATATTTCCACCGGTGGCGGCGCCTTTCTCGAGTTCGTCGAGGGCAAGACCCTGCCCGCCGTCGCCATGCTGCAAGCGCGCGCTGGAGCTTGACGTGGATACCGCCCGTCGCACCAAGATTGTCGCCACGCTGGGCCCCGCCACGGATGACCCGGCGGTCATTGCCGGCATGGTGGCCGCCGGCCTGGATGTCGCGCGCATCAATTTTTCACATGGCACGCGCGATTCGCAGCGCCAGCGCATCGACATGGTGCGCGCCGCCGGCCTGGCCGCCGACCGTTACATTGGCGTGCTCGCCGATCTGGCCGGCCCCAAGATTCGCATCGAGAGCTTCGCCAACGGCAGCGTCCAGCTGCTCGAAGGCGCCGCCTTTGATCTCGACACGGCGCTCGACCCGGCGGGCGGCAATATCAACGAGGTGGGCTGCGCGTATCAAAACCTGCCCGCCGACGTGCGTCCCGGGGACACCCTGCTGCTCGCCGACGGGCAGATCATCCTTGGCGTCGAGCGCGTGGTGGGTTCGCGTATCCACTGCGTGGTCACGGCTGGCGGTGAACTCTCCAACCGCAAGGGCGTCAATCGCCAGGGCGGGGGCATTTCGGCGCCGGCGCTCACCGAGAAGGACTTCGGCGACATCCGGCTCGCCGCCGAGCTCGGCATCGACTACCTGGCGGTGTCCTTCGCGCGCGATGGCGATGACATCCGGCGCGCACAGAGTGAGCTGCGCAAGTGGCGCGGCGAGGCGCGCGTGGTCGCCAAGATCGAACGCCATGAGGCGCTCGACAATCTCGCCGGCATCCTTGCGGTCACCGATGTGGTGATGGTGGCGCGCGGCGATCTGGGCGTCGAGATGGGTTACGCCGAGCTCACCGGCCTGCAAAAAACCATCATCGCGCAGTCACTGGCGCGCAATCGCGTGGTGATCACCGCCACGCAGATGATGGAATCGATGATCCAGAATCCGATGCCGACCCGCGCTGAAGTCAGCGACGTTGCCAATGCGGTGCTCGATGGCACCGATGCCGTCATGCTCTCGGCCGAAACCGCGGCCGGCAAGTACCCGGTGAAAGCCGTGCAGGCGATGGCCGATGTGATTCGCGGCGCCGAAAAATACCAGCTTGGCACGCAGCGCGCCCTGGTGCGTGCTGAAGATGAATTTGGCAATACCGAAGAAGCCATTTCACGCGCCGTCATGTACACCGCCAATCACATGCGCGTGCGGGCGATCGTGGCGCTGACCGAATCCGGCCTGACGCCGCTGTGGATGAGCCGCATCCGCGCCGACATTCCCATCTATGCCTTCACCCGCCACGAAGGCACCCGCCGGCGCGTAACGCTTTATCGCGGCGTTTACGCGGTGCCCTTCGATATCACCCACACGGATGCGCAGAAGCTGTATCAGACGATTTTCGATCGGCTGCTGGAGCTGGGGCTGGTGGATGTGAATGATCTGGTGATACTGACCAAGGGCGACCTGTCGGGGGTGTCGGGGGGCACCAACTCGATGCAGATCGTGCGGGTTACGCAGCGCTGAGAGCGGGAAGGGCACTGCGTTGGCGGTGGGCGGGGTGGCCGTTCAGCATTTCAGAGCGGCGAAACCGCCATGAACCCATCCATGGGGGCTTCGGCGCCGACATCCTGTCGGCGACGATTTCGCCGCCCTGAAATGCTGAACAGCCACCCCGCCAACCGCTCACACCGTGGCGGTTCGCGCTGCCAGCGCGGCGCTACGCGCGCCCGCGCCCGTCGCCCACTGCTTTCCTTGCCGTCGCTTCGAATCCGCGTGCGATCAGTTACGCTGCCGGTTTGATCAGCGCCTGCAGGTCGCTCAGCAACTGCCGCGAGTGCTGCTTCGGGTCGACGCTGGCGTAATGGCGCGCAATGCGCCCCTGCGGGTCGATCACGAAGGTCTCGCGTCTCGCGAAGCCCAGCATGCCCAGGACTCCATAGGCCCTGGCCACCGATTTTTCGCCATCGGCCAGCACGGAGAAGGGCAGGCTGTATTTGCTGGCGAACTGCTTCTTGGAGGCCACGTCCTGCACGCTGATGCCGAGCAGCTGCACGCCGAGCTTGCGGAAGGCGAAGATATTGTCGCGAAATTCGCAGGCTTCGGTGGTGCAGCCGGGGGTTTCATCCATCGGGTAAAAGTAGACCACCAGCCACTTGCCCTTTTGATCGGCCAGGCTGACCCAGGCGTCGTGCTGATCCTGCAGTCGAAAGGCCGGGGCCGGCTTGCCGATCAAAGCCTCGGCGGTGGCCTGGGCGGGCCGCAGCAGGCCGCACACCGACAGGCTGAGCAGGGCAGCGAGCATGAGTGAATTTGCACGCGAAACGAGACTTGCGTTCATGTCGAACCTCGGGCGAATGGGCGTATCTTATGCGTGTGAGCAGCCAATCGCCATCAGCAGCGCGGGCCGGGGTTGGCAACACCGTTGGCCTGGTGTTGCCAGGTGGCGGCGCGCGCGCCGCCTACCAGGTTGGCGTGTTGCGGGCGATCGCCGATCTGTTGCCGGATGCGCCCAATCCGTTTCCCATTATCGTCGGCACTTCGGCGGGCGCAGTGGCGGCTACGGTGCTGGCCACCGAGGCGTTTCGCTGGCAGCGCGGCGTTGCCGCCCTGGAATCCGTCTGGGCCGGCTTTCACGTAGATCAGGTGTTCCGCGCCGACGCTTTCAGCATGCTGCGTTCGGGCCTGCACTGGGGATTGTCGCTGATGTCGGGGGGGCTGCTGCTGCCACCACCACGTGCCCTGTTCGACAACACGCCGCTGCGCCACCTGCTGGAACGCAATATCAACTGGCATCACCTGCAGCGCAGCGTGCGTGTTGGCGCACTGCGCGCCCTGGCGCTGTGCGCCACCAGTTATAGCAGTGCCGCGTCGGTGGCGTTCTTCGATGGCGCCAGCGACCTGGGTGACTGGGAGCGGCACCAGCGCGTCGGCCGGCGCGAGCCGCTCACGCTCGATCACCTGATGGCCAGCATGGGCGTGCCCCTGCTGTTTCCGCCGGTGATGCTCGACGGCGAATATTACGGCGATGGCGCGCAGCGGCAGCTGTGGCCGCTCAGCCCGGCCATACACCTGGGAGCCGATCGCCTGCTGATCATCGGGGTGCGCTCCGAGCAGGGCGCCGGCGTGACGGCGCGCCCACGTACCGCGCTGTTGCCGCCTACCCTGGGACAACTGTTCGGGTACATGCTCGATACCCTGTTCATGGATCAGATCTACGCCAATGTCGAGCACGTGGCACGCCTGAACCAGGTGGCCGAAGTGGCGCCGCAGGCGGTGCCCGGCGTGCACAAGATCGCCACGCTGATGATCGCTCCCAGCGAAGATCTGCGTATCATTGCCACGCGCCACGTGCGCAGCCTGCCACGCAGCCTGCGTGCCCTGCTGCGGGTGATGGGCGCGCGCGGCACGGCGGGAGCGCAGCTCATCAGCTATCTGATGTTCGAATCGAGCTTTACACAGGAACTCATCGCGCTGGGCCGGCGCGATGCGCTGGCGCAGCGCGAGCAGCTGCTGGAATTCCTGAGCGGCGCGCCGCTTGATCACACCATCAAGCTGCCGGCACTGATGCAGGACGTGGCGCGCCGCGGCTGAGCAAGGGTGCATCAACAATAAGGACGCAGTATCGTGTCCGTTTCAGCCTGGGGATGGCAGCCGTGGAAGATGAACTAAAACAGGCGGCGCTTGATTATCACCGCCTGCCGATGCCGGGCAAGATTGCCCTGACGCCTACCAAGGCGCTCGCCAATCAGCGCGATCTGTCGCTGGCCTATTCCCCGGGTGTCGCCTACGCGAGCCTGGCGATCAGGGATAACCCGCTCGAAGCCGCCAATATGACGGCGCGCGCCAATCTGGTCGCCGTGGTCTCCAATGGCACGGCGGTGCTGGGCCTGGGGAATATCGGGCCGCTGGCGGCCAAGCCGGTCATGGAAGGCAAGGGCTGCCTGTTCAAGAAATTCGCCGGTATCGATGTATTCGATATCGAGGTGGCCGAGACCGATCCCGACAAGCTCGTGGACATCATCGCGGCGCTCGAGCCCACCTTTGGCGGCATCAATCTCGAGGATATCAAGGCGCCGGAATGTTTCTATATCGAGCGCAAGCTGCGCGAGCGCATGAAGATTCCGGTGTTTCACGACGATCAACACGGCACTGCAATCATCGTGGCGGCAGCGGTACTCAATGGTCTCAAGGTGGTCGGCAAGCGGATCGACACCGTGAAGGTGGCGGTCTCGGGGGCCGGGGCCGCGGCGCTGGCCTGTCTGGACCTGCTGATCGCGGTGGGGCTGCGCAAGGAAAATGTCCTGATGGCCGACAGCAGCGGCGTGGTCTACGTGGGCCGGGCCAGGACCGACAGCGATAAACTGCGTTACGCGCAAGCGACGGCGCTGCGCACGCTGGCGCAGATTGTCGAGGGCGCCGACGTATTCCTGGGCTTGTCCGGACCCGGTGTGCTCAAGGGCGAAGACGTGGCGCGCATGGCGGAGCGGCCCATCATCCTGGCGCTGGCCAACCCCGAACCCGAGATTCGCCCGGAGCTGGCGCGCGCCGCCCGGCCCGATTGCATTGTCGGTACTGGCCGCTCGGATTATCCCAATCAGGTGAACAACTCGCTGTGCTTCCCGTTTATTTTCCGCGGCGCGCTCGACGTTGGCGCCACGGTGATCAACGAAGCGATGAAACTGGCCACGGTGCATGCACTGGCCGAGCTGGCGCAGGCGGAGCAGTCGGATGTCGCCACCGCCGCCTATGGTGCCAGTGGCGCCAGTTTCGGCCCCGAGTTCCTGATTCCGCGGGCCTTCGATCCGCGCTTGATCACCACCATCGCGCCGGCGGTCGCCAAGGCGGCCATGGACAGCGGTGTGGCGACGCGCCCGATCAGCGACCTGGCTGCCTACCGGGAGCGGCTCACCCAGTTTGTGTATCAAACCGCGTCGGCCATGCGCACCGTCTACGCTTCGGCGCAGGCGCGCCCGCAGCGCGTGATCTTCGCTGAGGGCGAAGACCCGCGGGTGCTGCAGGCCGCCCAGGTGGTGGTCGATGAGGCTCTGGCCTATCCGGTGCTCATCGGCCGCACCGAACTGATCGCCGCGCGCATCGAGAAACTGGGGCTGCGCCTGCGGCTTGGCGTCAACTGCGAGGGCGTCAACGTGCACAACGATGCGCGCTTTCGCGACGCCTGGAGCGAGTATTACCAGCTGGCGCGGCGTCAGGGCGTGACCCGCGAGATTGCCATGGAAGAGATGCGCAACCGCACTTCGCTGATCGGCGCAGTACTGGTGCGGCGCGGCGATGCCGACGCCATGCTGTGCGGCACGGTCGGAAATTATCTCGAGCACCTCAAATACGTGCGGCGCGTGATCGGCATGCGGCCCGGCGTCGCCACCGTCGCGACCATGCAGATGCTGATCCTGCCCGATCGGCAGCTATTCATCTGCGACACGCACGTGAATCGCGACCCGGACGCCGCGCAGGTGGCCGAGATGACCTTGCTTGCTGCCGGGCAGTTGACACGCTTCGGGCTCACGCCACGGGTGGCGTTGCTCTCGCATTCCAACTTTGGCAGCAGTGAGGCCGTCTCGGCGCACAAGATGCGCGCCGCGCTGGAGTTGATCCTCGCGCGTGCGCCCGAGCTCGAGGTGGATGGAGAAATGCGCGCCGATTCAGCGCTGTCGAGCGCAATCCGTGAGCTCGAATTTCCCGGCTCGCGGCTCAGGGGCGATGCCAACCTGCTCATCATGCCCAACGTCGATGCCGCCAATATCACCTACAACGCGTTGCGCGTCGCGGCCGGCGGCGGCGTCACGGTGGGTGGCATTCTGCTCGGCGTTGCGCGTCCCGTGCATATATTGACTACCTCGGCCACGGTGCGCCGCATCGTCGATATGACGGCCCTGGCGGTCGCGGACGCCGGGGCCAGTGCACCGGTGGCGGGAGCGGCTGGCGCTGCTGCCAGGGGCCCTGCTGCCCGGTGAGCATCGTCTATCGCAGCGACGTCGGCCGCATTTGCCCCGGCTGCCGCCGACCCAGTGCGCAATGCGCCTGCAAGGACCAGCGCGGCAAGAGCGTGCGCGCGGGCGCCGGCGTGGTGCGTGTCTCGCGACAGACGCAGGGTCGGGGCGGCAAAGCGGTCACGCTGATCACCGGCCTGCCACTGGGCGATGAGGCACTGACGATGCTGGCGGGCGAGCTCAAGCGCCGTTGCGGCTCAGGCGGCACGGTGCGCGAGGGCACGATCGAGATTCAGGGCGAACACCGCGACACGCTGGTCAGTGAGCTGACCCGGCGCGGCTATGCGGCCAGGCGCGCCGGCGGCTAGCGTCCGCCGCCGCTCAGCTGCTGTGTTCAGGGCGCACGGTGCGCGCCACGGGCGGTGGTGAGCTCGCTTCCGCCAGCCCCGAATGGCGCAAGCGCACTTCCGGGAAACTGTGGGCGAAGCGCGCGGCCAGCTGCTCGGCAATGTATACCGAGCGATGTTGTCCGCCGGTGCAGCCAATCGCCACCGTCAGATAGCGGCGCGCGCTGGCGCGATATTCCGGAATGCGCGCGTGCATGAACTTTTCCACATCATCGATGAAGACGCGCACGCCCGTTTGTTCTTCGAGGAACTGCACCACTGCCGCATCGCGCCCGGTGAGCGGACGCAGCGCGCTTTCCCAGTAGGGGTTGGGGAGTGAGCGCGCGTCGAACACGAAGTCGGCATCGCCGGGAATGCCGTGCTTGAAGCCGAAGGATTCCACCAGGATCGACAGGCGGTCCTTAGAGCGCGGATCGAGGCGCCGGTAGATCAGGTCGCGCAGCCCATGCACACCCATGCGCGAGGTGTCGATCACCAGGTCGGCGCGATTGAGCACCGGCTCGAGCAGCCGGTGCTCGGTGGCGATGGCCTCGCGCAGGCTCTCGCCCTGGCGGCTGAGCGGATGGGCGCGACGCGTCTCGGCGAAGCGGCGCAACAGCTCCTCGTCATTGGCGACCAGAAACAGCACTTCGCAGTCTATGCCGCTGCGTTCGAGTTCATCGACCAGCGTTGGTACGGAAGCGATTTCGGCGTCGGTATTGCGTGCGTCCAGGCCGATCGCGGTGCGTTCATAGATCTTTTCGCTGCCGCGCACGGTGTGCGCAATGAACGGCTTGAGCAGCGCCGCCGGAATGTTGTCGATGCAGTAGTAGCCCAGGTCCTCAAGCATGTGCAGCGCCACGCTCTTGCCCGCGCCGGATAGTCCGCTGACGATGATCAGTCGCAAGGCCGTTACCCCAGGCTGGCCGGCGCCCTACAGGCGCGCGCTCTTTTGCGCCTCGGCGGCATGATGATCGGTGATCTTTTCCTTGTGCTTGCGCACCCGCCGGTCGAGTTTGTCGGCCAGTGCATCAATTGAGGCGTACATGTTTTCCTCTTCGGCCAGTGCGTGAATGGTCTCACCGCGCACATGCAGGGTCGCTTCGGCCCGATGCTGCAGCTTTTCCACGGTCAGTACGCAATGCGCGTCGATGACCTGCTCGAAGTGGCGCGCCAGGCGCTCCAGCTTCCTTTCCACGTAACTGCGCAGCGAGGCCGTGATCTCGACGTGATGGCCGGTGACGCTCAATTGCATGGGCTTCTCCTGGTGATGCGGGCGGATGGTGAGATGGAAGGTGCATCGGTCATGGGGCGGCAACCCGACGCCGCTCATTGGAGGGCGCGAGCCCCATGATTTCGCGGTACTTGGCCACTGTGCGGCGCGCCACCGGTATGCCCTCGCCGGAGAGCAGCTCGGCCAGGCGACTGTCGCTCAACGGATTGCTGGCGTTTTCCTCGCGTATCAGCTTGCGGATCTTGGCGCGAATGGCGGTCGAGGAGGTGCCGGCGCTGCCATTGGCGCCTTCGACCTGGCTGGAAAAGAAATAGCGCAGCTCGAACACGCCGCGCGGCGTATGCAGGTACTTTCCGGAGGTGATGCGCGACACGGTTGATTCGTGCATGCCGATGGCCGCAGCGATATCGCGCAGAATCATCGGCCGCATGTGCTCTTCACCCTGTTCGAGAAATGCACTCTGCCGTTCGACGATCGAGCGCGCGACCCTGATCAGCGTATCCTGGCGGATCTCGAGGCTCTTGAGCAGCCAGCGGGCTTCCTGCAGCTGGGTGCGCATGGTGGCGTGGCCGGCGCCGCGCCCCAGCAGCTGTGCGTAACCCTGGTTGACGCGCACGCGCGGCAGCGTGGCGCCATTGATCTCGACCGACCAGCCGCGGGCGGTACGGCGTACGAACACGTCGGGCACGATATATTCCGGCGCGGCGGCGCTGAATACCGATCCGGGCCGTGGGTGACAGGCGCGCACCAGCACCAGCGCCTCTTCCAGCTCTTCGTCCGAGCCGTGCAGTGCCTGGTGCAGCGCGGCCAGATCACGGCTGGCGACCAGCTCGAGATGATCGCGCGCCAGCACGCGCGCGCTTGCCAGCCCCGGCGTGTCGACCTCCAGCTGCGCGAGCTGCAGCAGCAGACATTCGCTCAAGGTGCGGGCGCCGACCCCGGAGGGATCGAGGGTCTGCACCATGTCGAGCACGCCGGCAACTTCCTGCGCGTCGCAGTCGATTTCGGGGCGTAGTGTGCTGGCGATCTCTTCCAGCGGGTCGGCCAGATAGCCATCGTCGCTGATGGCATCGACAATGGCGCGGCCGATGGCCAGCTCCCGCGGTGTCAGTTGCGCCAGCTCGAGCTGCCAGAGCAGGTGATCGCGCAGCGAGGTGCCGCCCGCGTCGGCGAATTCCTGCTGGCGCTCATCATCGCCCGGGCTCCAGGGGTTTTCCGCCGGCCCCACGCTCTGGTCGTTCCAGCTATCGTCGATCACCTCGACTTCGGCGGCCGGTTCGCCTGGGCTCTGCTCGCCGCCCATTTCGGTGGTGGCAAGCGGTTGAAATGCGGCGCTCTCGGCGTCCTCGTCCTGTTCGAGCATGACGTTGGATTCGAGCGCCTCGCGTATGTGCGCCAGCAACTCGATGGTCGGCAACTGCAGCAGCCGTATGGCCTGTTGCAGCTGCGGGGTCATCGTCAGCTGCTGGCCGAGTCGGAGCTGCAGGGAGGCTTTAAGCAATGATTGGTCTACAGGCTGAAGGATTCACCCAAGTACACCTCACGCACTACCGGGTTGGCAAGCACTTCTGCTCCTGATCCGGAGGCAATGACCGCGCCGCGATTGACGATGTAGGCGCGCGTGCAGACACCGAGCGTTTCGCGCACGTTATGGTCAGTGATCAGCACGCCGATGCCATGCGCCGCCAGTTCGCGGATGATCTGCTGGATGTCGGCAACCGAGAGCGGATCGACACCGGCAAAGGGTTCGTCGAGCAGTATAAAGCGCGGCTCGGCCGCCAGGGCGCGGGCAATTTCCACGCGCCGGCGCTCGCCGCCCGAGAGCGACATCCCCAGGGTGGCGCGCACCTGGCCGATGTGCAGTTGCTGGAGCAGTTCTTCCAGGCGGCGGTTGCGCGCTGCGTCATCAAGATCAGCGCGCAGCTCCAGAATCGCCATGATGTTGTCGGCGCTCGACAGGCGGCGGAATACCGAGGCCTCCTGCGGCAGGTAGCCGAGTCCCAGGCGGGCGCGCTCATCGATACCCAGCCCGGTGAGATCGCGATCATCGAGGCGGATGCTGCCGCTGTCGGCGCGCACCAGGCCCACGATCATGTAGAAGGCCGTGGTCTTGCCGGCGCCGTTGGGGCCCAGCAGCCCGACCACCTCACCGGGGTGTATTTCCAGTGACAACTCGTTCACTACCTGGCGCGTGCGGTAGCTCTTGCAGAGCCGGTCGGCGCGCAGCGTACTCACGGCTTGTCGCTGGCGGCGCCGCCGGGCGCCGCCCGTACCGGTTTGCACTGGCGGATGGTGCCCTGCACGCGCCCGGAGCCCCCGGCCGTTTCCGAGCCCTGCGCGTGCACACTCTGCTGCGCCAGGTTGTAGACGAACAGCGCGGCGCGGGTTTCATTGCAGCCATCGCGGGTAATCCAGGCGTCGCCGCGCAGGCGTATCTCGCCGGCCTTCAGGTCGTAGTCAACGCTGGCAGCGTGGCCGCTGACGCCACTGTCGCTCTCAAAGGTGGCCGGCGCGCCGAAGGCGCTCGCCATGGCAAGCCGGCTGGCAAGAAAATGGACCTTGGCGTTGTCGGCGGTGAGCTTGCCCTGGGCGACGCGCACTTCGACCGCGCCGCTGAGCGCCCAGGTGCTGTCATTGAAATCGAGGCTTGAGGCTTCGGCCAGCTGCGCCCTGACCCGCATCGGGCTGCCGCCCTGATAGACCACGATGTCGTGCAACACCACCCGGTCGCGCCGGTAATCAGCCGGGCCGCTGGCGCTGAAACACAGATTGCCTGCGCCGCATGCGGCTTCCGGTTGATCGCTGGCAGCGCTCGCATCGTGCCGCCAGCTCAAGGCCACTGGCAGCATGAGCAGCGCGAGCAGGCCGAGGCGCAGGTCAGTGGGTAAATTCGCCATGAATGTCGGATTCTAGTCGCAGACTGTCGCTCTTCATATCCGCATGTATGCCAGTGGCGCTCAGCCGGTTGCGTCCCCACTCGATGTTCACGGCCAGTGGCGTGTCGAGCTGTTGCTGCTGCAGATCGACCGCCAGTGATTCGCTGCGGATGCGGATCGGTGCGCCGCCGAGCGTGCCGGTGGCAAGCACGTTGCCGCTGAGCTGCAGGCGCTGTGTGGCCGGCGGCAGCAGGCCGCTTTGCGCACTCAAGCGCCAGACGCTCCTGCCCTGGTGCTCAAATTCGGGGTCCGTGAGCACGACATCGGCGTTCGGCGCAGCCTGGGCAATGCGTGCGGCACGCAGGCGGAACTGCGCTTCGCCATTGGCGCCGGTGTCGAGCAGGTCGGCGCCGATGGCCACATAACCCGGTTGCGCACTCTGGCGGGCGGTTGCCGTACTGCTGTCGCTGGTTTCCTGGCGCGGGCTGGCCTGCCACAGCCACAACCCCAGGGCGGCAGCGAATACCAGCAGCAGCCACCAGCGGCGCATCAGCGGCGGCGCGCGCGCGCGGCCAGCAGCGCATCGCACAGCTCGCGCACTGCGCCCTGGCCGCCGGGCCGGCGCGTGCGGCGGTGGGCGGCGCGGCGCGCGTCCGCATGGGCGTCGGCCACCGCGACAGCCAACCCGACTCGCTGCAGCAGCGGCACATCGGGCGTGTCATCGCCAATGAAAGCGCAGGCACCAGCGCTGAGGCCATGTCGCGCGATGAGCGCGTTGAAGGCCGCGAGCTTATCCTCGACGCCCTGCAGCACTTCGCCGATGCCCAGCTCCGCGCAGCGGCGCGCCACGGCCGCCGAGTCGCGCCCCGAGATGACCGCGATCGTGACCCCGGAGCGGGCCAGCGCCTTGATGCCGTGACCGTCGCGCACGTGAAATACCTTTTCGCATTCGCCAGCCGGTCCGTAGCGCAGCGTGCCGTCGGTGAGTACGCCATCGACATCCAGCACCAGCAGACGGATCGCAGTGAGTGCGGTGGGGCGACGCGCCATGAGCTTCAGACCACGCCCGCACGCATCAGGTCGTGCACGTTGAGGGCGCCGATCAGGCGCTGCGTCTCATCGACCACCAGCAAGGCCGTCACGCGATGCGTCTCCATCAACAGTGCGGCCGAGGCCGCCAGCTCGCGCGGACCGATGCTGCGGCCACCGCTGGTCATCACCTGGCGCATGGTGGCGGCATGTATGTCGAGGCGTTGATCGAGCGCGCGGCGCAGGTCGCCGTCGGAAAACACGCCGAGTACCCGGTCCGCGGCGTCGACCACGGCAGTGAGCCCCAGCCCTTTGGCGCTCATCTCGATAAGGCCCGCTGCCAACGGCGTGTCCGGCCCGACGCGCGGCAGCGCGGCATCGCGGCGCATGATGTCCTCAACGTGCATCAGCAGGCGGCGGCCAAGATTCCCGCCCGGATGGGCGCGGGCAAAATCCTCGGCGGAAAAGCCGCGCGCTTCGAGCACTGCCACGGCCAGCGCATCGCCCATGGCCAGCGTGGCGGTGGTGCTGGTGGTGGGGGCAAGATTGTGCGGGCAGGCTTCCTGCTCGACGCTGACGTCAAGGGCAATATCGGCCGCCCGCGCCAGCGTCGAAGCGTCACGACCGGTGAGCGCGATGAGCGGCACGCCCAGGCGTTTCAGGTGCGGCAGCAGCACGAGTATCTCGGCGGTTTCGCCCGAGTTGGAAAGCGCCAGCACCACATCCTGGCGGGTGATCATGCCCAGGTCCCCGTGCCCGGCCTCGGCCGGATGCATGAAGAAGGCCGGTGTGCCGGTGCTGGCGAAAGTGGCGGCGATCTTGCCGCCGATATGCCCGGATTTGCCCATCCCGGTGACGATCACCCGCCCCTGGCAACCCAGCAGCGCGCGACAGGCGAGCGCGAACCGGGCGTCAAGCCGCCCGGCGACGGTCCCGATGCCGGCCTGCTCGCCCTGCAGCGTGCGCCCTGCACTCGCCAGCAGCGCAGTGTCGTCGATGGTGTTGGCGCCGGCTTTGCCCATGGGGTGTGCATCATAACGCGCCGCGGCAGGTGGATTCTTCTAAGATATGCGCCAGTGCCGGCAGTCACCGGCGTCATCTGTTGCAAGGCCGACATCCCATGCACCCAGCCCAGGTTGCCGAACTCATCCGCAGCGCCATGCCTGGCGCTGAAGTAAGGGTCGAATCCCCCGATCAGACCCATTTCGAGGCGCACATCGTCAGCAGCGCGTTCGTGGGACTGCGCGGCGTCGCCCGCCACCAGCTGGTCTATAAAGCGCTGGGCGCGCTGGTGGGTCGCGAATTGCACGCACTGTCGATCGAAGCGCTGACCCCCGCTGAGCAGCTCGCGCGCAGCGGCTCGGTAGCAGGGAGCTGAGCGTGGACAAGCTGCAGATCACCGGCGGCGTGGCGCTGGAAGGTGAGACCCGCATCTCCGGCGCCAAGAACGCGACCTTGCCGATCCTGGCGGGAGCACTGCTCGCCGACGGCCCGGTGACGGTAGCCAACGTGCCGCATCTGCAGGATGTGACTACGATGATTGAACTGCTGGCGCGCATGGGCGTCACGGTTACCGTCGACGAACGCATGCGTATCGAGGTGGATCCGTCGACGATTCGCGAATGCTTCGCGCCCTATGAGCTAGTCAAGACCATGCGCGCCTCGATCCTGGTGCTCGGCCCGCTGCTGGCGCGCTATGGACGCGCCGACGTTTCGCTGCCGGGCGGCTGCGCCATCGGCGCACGGCCGGTGAATATTCACGTTGCCGGCCTGCAGGCCATGGGCGCCGATATTCATATCGAAGGCGGCTACATCCGTGCCCGCGCGGCGCGTCTGCACGGCGCGCGCCTGGTGCTCGATACCGTCACCGTCACCGGCACCGAAAACCTGATGATGGCCGCGACACTCGCCGATGGCGAAACGGTGCTGGAGAACGCGGCGCGTGAACCCGAAGTGGTCGATCTGGCTAACTTTCTGATCGCGATGGGCGCACGCATCGAGGGCGCCGGCACCGACAAGATTGTGATCCAGGGTGTAAAGAGCCTGCACGGCACCGAGTATGAAGTGCTGCCCGATCGCATCGAAGCCGGTACTTACCTGGTCGCAGCGGCTATTACCAGCGGCCATATCCGCATCAAGAATACGCGCCCGGCGCATCTGGATTCCATCCTCGGCAAGCTCGCTGAGGCCGGCGCCACGATCGGTACCGGCCCCAACTGGGTGGAGATCGACATGCGCGGCCGCCGACCCAGGTCGGTCGACGTGCGCACCGCGCCGTATCCGGCCTTTCCAACTGACATGCAGGCACAGTTCGCCGCACTCGACACCGTGGCCAATGGGGTCGGCACCGTGGTCGAAACCATATTCGAGAACCGCTTCATGCACATGCTCGAGATGCGTCGCATGGGCGCGGAAATCCGCCTGGAAGGCAATACCGCGATCATTCACGGCGTTGAGCAGCTCACCGCCGCCCCGGTGATGGCGACCGACCTGCGCGCTTCGGCCTCGCTGGTGCTGGCCGGGCTGGTCGCACAGGGGCGCACCGACATCGAGCGCATTTACCACATCGATCGCGGCTATGAGGCCATTGAAGAGAAGCTCGCGCAACTCGGGGCGCAGATACGGCGCGTGCCGAACTAGTCTCTTCGCCCGTTGACCTATACCTGACCAGGTCGCTCGATCACGCGGCACTCGATTTCGATGCCCGTCTGCCCACGCAGCACCCGCAGCTTCACCTTGCCGCCAGGTTTCTGTGTCGCCAGCTGCTTGAGCGCATCCTGCGCGGTGAGCGTTTCGTGGCCATCTACCGCCAGCAGAATGTCGCCGACGCGCACCCCGGCGGCGAGCGCCGGGCTGTCCTGGTAGAGATTGGTGATCACTACGCCGCCGCGCGCCAGGCCGTTCTGCGCGGCCTGCTCGGCCGAGAAATCCTCGGGGACCAGGCCGGTCCAGCCGCGCACCACGCGGCCGTGGTCGAGGATGTCGCGCATCACGCCGCGCACCAGATTGACGGGGATCGCGAAACCGATGCCCTCGACGCCGGTGGCGTCCAGGTTCTTGGCGATCACGGCGGTGTTGATGCCGACCAGCTCGCCGTCGGCGTTGATGAGCGCGCCGCCGGAATTGCCCTCGTTGATGGCAGCGTCGGTCTGGATGAAATTCTCGAAAGTCGCGATATTCAGCTGGCTGCGCCCGGTGGCGCTGACGATGCCGTGGGTGACGGTCTGTTGCAGCCCGAGCGGGTTACCGATCGCCAGCACCTCGTCACCGACCTGCAGGCGATCGGAGCGCCCCAGCGTCATGACTGGCAGCTGGGCCAGCTTGATCACCAGCAGCGCCAGGTCGGTATCCGGATCGCGCCCGACCACGCGCGCCTGGGCGATGCGGCCATCGGCGAGCTGTACGTTGATGGTGGTGGCGTTGGCGATGACATGGTTGTTGGTGACGATATGGCCAAGTGCATCGACGATCACGCCAGAGCCCAGCGCTCCCTGTACCCGCTGGCGCACGCGCGGCCAGTAATCGCCGAAGAATTGATCCATGGGTGAAGCTTGCACACGCTCGGTCACCACGCGCTTGGTGTAGATATTCACGACCGCCGGTGCGGCGCGGCGCACCGCTGCGGAGAAACTGTGCAGTGGCTGGACCGATTCGAAAGGCGCCGGCTCGGCGCTCGCGGAGCCGGCGGCGGCCGATCCGCCGGGCAGGGCGAACTCCGCCGCCGCCGGTGCCGCGTGGGCCGCGGGCTTTAGTGGCGCGCGGATCAGCAGTTCCGGCTCGAAAAACACCACAATAAAGGCCAGCGCCAGCCCGCCGACCATGGCTCCGGCCAGGAAAATCGCGCTACGCCCCAATCTGCCCGGATTCATTCTGCCTCCCAAAGTCTCGTGGGCGCATCGGGCGCCGCAACAGGATGTGTATAATGCGACACTTCCCGAGACAATCGTGAGCCTCTGCAATGGCCGAACAAGACGCGGTAGACCTCGATCGCCGCAAGTTCCTGACAGTAGCAACCGGTGCGACCGCCGCCGTGGGTGTGGTATTTGCCGCCACGCCCTTTGTTGCCAGCTGGAGTCCTTCCGAGCGCGCCCAGGCGCTGGGAGCGCCCATCACGGTCGATCTGTCCAAGCTCGAGCTGGGCATGATGCTCACCTACGTGTGGCGCAAGCAGCCTATCTATATATTCCGACGCGCGCCCGAGACCGTGGCCAAACTGGCCGCGCACGATGTGCACCTGAAGGACCCGAAATCCGCGGAGTCCGAGCAGCCTTCCTACGCTGTCAATGAAATGCGTGCGCGCCGCGCTGATGTCGCGGTGCTGGTCGCCACCTGCACGCACCTGGGCTGCCTGCCCAAACAGCACTTTGAGCCCGGCGATGTGGCACTGGGTGCCGATTGGCCGGGCGGCTTCCTGTGCCCCTGCCACGGTTCGCGCTTTGACCTGGCCGGGCGCGTGTTCAACGGTTCACCGGCTTCGGTGAACCTGCGCATACCGCCCTACAGTTTTCAGGGTGACAACACCCTGATCATTGGCGAGGATGGTTCGACTGCCCAGGGAGTGGCGTAATGGCGAGCAATGATGCGGCCTCCGGGGTGGCACCGCCGGTGGGATTCCGGGCCTGGCTGAACAAGCGCCTGCCGGTCGATAAATTCGTCAGCGAGCAGCTGCTCGAGTACTACGCGCCGAAGAATTTCAACATCTGGTATTTCTTCGGCTCGTTGGCGCTGCTGGTGCTGGTCATGCAGCTGGTGTCCGGCATTTTCCTGACCATGTTCTACAAGGTCGGGGACACCACGGCCTTCGATTCGGTCGAATTCATCATGCGCGAGGTGCGCTTCGGCTGGCTGCTGCGCTACCTGCACACCATCGGTGCGTCGGCTTTTTTCATAGTCATTTACCTGCACATGTTTCGCGCACTCATGTACGGCTCCTACAAGACGCCGCGCGAGCTGCTGTGGCTGTTCGGCATGTTCATCTACCTGGCGCTGATGGCCGAGGCCTTCCTGGGCTACGTGCTGCCCTGGGGTAACATGTCCTACTGGGCCGCGCAGGTGATCATCAACCTGTTCAGCACCATTCCGGCCATCGGCCCGGGCCTGGTGGAATGGATCCGCGGCGACTATGGCGTCGCCGATGCCACGCTCAATCGTTTCTTCTCGCTGCACGTGGTGGCCATTCCGCTGGTGCTGCTGCTGCTGGTGGTGCTGCACCTGGTGGCGCTGCGCCAGACTGGTTCCAACAATCCCGACGGCATCGAGATCAAGGAAAACCTGGGGGCCGATGGCAAGCCCATCGATGGCATTCCCTTTCACCCTTACTACACGGTCAAGGACGTGGTCGGTGTCGGCCTTTTCCTGACGCTGTTTGCGGTGGTGGTGTTCTTCGTGCCCACCTTCGGCAACCTGTTCATGGAAGAGGCCAACTTCGAGCCGGCCAATCCGCTCTCGACGCCGGATCCGATCGCGCCTTCGTGGTACTTCACGCCTTATTACGCCATTCTGCGCGCGGTACCCAATCAGCGTATCGGTGCCCTGCTGCTGCTGCTGGCGGTGCTGGCGTTCTTCTTTCTGCCCTGGCTCGACCGCTCACCGGTCAAGTCGATCCGTTATCGGGGCTGGTGGTTCAAGTTTTTCCTGGCTGAATTTGTCGTGTCCTTCCTGGGGTTGATGTACCTGGGATTGAAACCCGCGACCGGTGCCTACGTGACGGCGGCGCGCGTCTTTGCCTTTGGTTATTTCTCCTTCTTTGTGCTGATGCCCTGGTACACGCGCTGGGATCGCGTCAAGCAGGTGCCCAAGCGAGTGACCTTCCATGATTAAGATTTTCGCACTGGCCCTGAGCCTGTTGTGCGCGCCGCTGTTGCTGGCGGGCGAGTCTGCTGCCGAGCCGGCGGACGCTGCCGTCAACTGGCAGAATCTGCACGCCGGCAATGAGGTCGGCAACATTTCCTCGCTGCAGCGCGGCGCCCGCAATTTCTCGAATTACTGCCTGGGCTGTCATTCGCTGAAGTATCTGCGCTGGTCGCGTCTGGGCGCCGACCTGAAGATCCCCACGTCGCTGCTGATCGCCAACCTGATTCCGGCCGGCGCCAAGCCGGCTGATTACATTCAAACGAGCCTGCGCAGTGAAGATGGCGTTGCCTGGTTCGGCAAGGAGCCGCCCGATCTGTCGCTGATGGCGCGCGCCCGCGGCGTCGACTATCTCTATCGGTTCCTCAAGACCTACTACGTCGACCCGACCCGCGCCACTGGCACCAACAATCTGGCGCTGGAAAACCCGGCGATGCCGGCAGTGCTCTCCGAGCTGGAAGGCGTCAAGGCGGCGGTCTACCGGAATGTCGAAGTGGTGGTAGACGGCAAGCCCACGGTGCAGAAGGTATTCGACCATTTCACCACTGTGGTGCCCGGCCAGCTCAACCAGGCGCAGTACGACGCCTTCGTGCGCGACACCGTTAATTTCCTCGACTATGCGGGCGAGCCCGCCCAGGTCGCGCGGCGCAATCTCGGCGTCTGGGTGGTGCTGTTTCTGCTGGTCTTCACCGGGATCGCCTGGCTCATGAAGAAGGAATACTGGAAGGACGTGCACTGACGCGGCTGCCGCGCCGCACTGCCATGGAAGAATCGCATCATGGCTAGCAGACGGTCTGTCATGACGTTGTTTTCCGCACCGCAGGAGCTGCAGAGTCACCGCGTGCGCATCGTGCTCGCGGAAAAAGCCAGCGAGATCGAGATCATCAGTGTGGTGCCCGGGCGTTACCCGGAAGACCTGCTCGATCTCAACCCCTACCGCAGCCTGCCGACGCTGGTTGACCGCGATCTGGTGCTGTACGACGCCCGCGTCATCATCGACTACCTCGACGAGCGCTTCCCGCATCCGCCGCTGATGCCGGTCGATCCGGTGCTGCGCGCCCAGTTTCGCCTCGCCATGTATCGCTTCGAGCGCGACTGGTATGGGCTCGCCGACCAGATCGAGCGCGAGACCGATCGCAAGCAGCAGCAGCGACTCAAGAAAGAGCTGCGCGATACGATTCTGCAGACCTCGGATGTCTTCAGGGTCAAACCGTTCTTCCTGAGCGATGAGTTTTCGGTGGTCGATGCCACCATCGCGCCCATTCTCTGGCGCCTGCGGCGTTATGAAATCGATCTGCCCCCCGAGGCGCAACCGCTGGCGCGCTATGCCGCTGCCAT
The DNA here is from genome assembly GCA_043744295.1 of Gammaproteobacteria bacterium. Classification (GTDB taxonomy): domain Bacteria; phylum Pseudomonadota; class Gammaproteobacteria; order Steroidobacterales; family Steroidobacteraceae; genus FEN-1191. The sequence goes on from JAYTUZ010000024.1 coordinate 23,298, forward strand.
ACTCGCGCGCCCCGCCTTCCGCGCCAGCCTCTCGGAGGCGGAGCTCGAGATGGGCGTGGCCTGATGAGTTCGAACGACGATGCCGGTGGCGGCAAGACTGGCGGTAGTAGCGGCGCTGGCGCCGGCTCCGCGGGTACCGGCCTGTCGCGCCGGCCTTATCTGCTGCGCGCCATGCATGAATGGATGGGCGACGCCGGTTTCACTCCGCACGTCATCGTCGACGCTGGCCGCACCGGTGTGCAGGTGCCCAGCGCCTACATCAAGGATGGCAAGATCGTACTCAACGTCTCGCTCAACGCGACACAACGCCTGAGCCTGGACAATGACGGCATCGAGTTCGACGCCCGCTTCAGCGGCGTCGTGCATCACGTGCGCGTGCCGATGGTCGCGGTGCTGGGTATCTATGCGCGGGAAACCGGCGAGGGCATGGTGTTCAACGAAGCTGAACCCGACGGGCCGCCGCCCGGTGAGGCTGTTGTGCCGGCTACCAAGGTGCCGAGCGCCAAGCCCGATACCCGACGGGCTAAATTGACGGTTGTGAAGTAGGGGCGTGCAGGGATGCGCTGATGCCGCGCTTACGGCCGGCGGCGCGCAGTGAACAGGCCCGGCCGTCGCTCCACGATATTCGCTTTGGGCCGGGCCTGTTCACTGCGCGCCGCCGGCCGTAAGCGCTGTCTCGGTGGATTCATGCGCACACGATTTCTCAGACCTTGGCGCGGTGAATGGGGGTGGGGCGTGACTGGGATCACTATCGATGAGTTTCGGGCCATGGCCCTGGCGTTGCCGGGCACGGTTGAAGGTGTGCACCAGGGGCACCCTGATTTTCGTGTACGCGGCAGAGTCTTTGCGACGCTGGGATATCCCGACGATGCGCATGGAATGGTGAAGTTGACCGCCGATGATCAGGCGAAGCGCGTGCGGCAGTCGCTGGGCGTGTTTGCGCCGGCGAAAGGCGAGTGGGGCAAGCAGGGCAGCACGCTGGTGAGCCTGCCGGCGGCGACCGAGGCGATCGTGCGCCCGGCAATACACGCGGCCTGGCAGCGCCTGGTGATGGACGAGAGCGGCGCTACGAAGCGCGCAGTGCAGCCGCGCGGCCCCAACAGAAAACGCTACGTTTAAGGCGCCAAAAGTTCCGATTGCGTTCCGACCCATTGCTGGCCGCCGCCCGCCGCCCGCCGCGCCAAGGGTACGCGCGCATGCGGGTCAGGGGGTGATATCGCCCGGCCCAAAGCGAATATCGTGGAGCGACGGCCGGGCGATATCACCCCCTGACCCGCATGCGCGCGTACTCAAAACGCGTCAAATGCGCTCTTGATCCACTCAATCTCCCCGTCTGCACCGTTCACCAGCAGTGCATCGAACCGTAGCGCGCACTTCTGCAGCGCCGGGTAGCGCGCCAGCAGGTGGCGTGTGGTGCGCACGATGCGCCGGCGTTTGTTCCAGGTGATGCTGGCCGCCGCGCCGCCGTAGCGCGCCGAGCTGCGCATGCGCACCTCGGCGACCACCAGCGTGTCATCATGGCGTGCGATCAGGTCGAGCTCACCCATGCGGCAGTGATAGTTGCGGTGCAGGAGTTCGAGGCCGGCAGCGCACAGATACTGCGCCGCGCGCTCTTCGGCGGCATGGCCGAGCTGGCGGCGATCAGCACTCACCGGCTTACTCATTGCGCCACTGCTCGCCTGTGGAGCCTATTCGTTGCCGGTGTCGGCACTCGTGCCGGTAGTGCTGCCCGCTGCCGGCGTGCCCACGATGATGCGCGGCTCACCACTGCGCGAGATGCGCACCCACAGCGGCTCGCGGCGCACGCGGCCGCCAGCATCGAGGCTGAGCTGGCCGGACAGGCCATCGATGCGTACCGCGCCGCGATCGCGCCCGCTGGCGGCGATGGCCAGCGCCAGTTGGCAGGCGTCGAAACCAAAGGCATAGAGCCCCGATTGCCAGCCGACACTGTCGCCTGCTGCATCGGCGACCGTCTGTCGTACGGCATCGGCACTGCCGCTATTGGGCACCACCCAGGGCATGGCCGGAACGATCAATCCGTCGAGATCCTGATTGGCGACGCCGCCGTCCGCGGCATAGGCGTCGGCGGTGGCATACACCGGGACATTGCCGGCGTACTGAAAGCGCAGTTGCGGGCGCAGCAGTCGCAGGTTTGCCGCCTGACCGGGCGCGAAAATAAAATCGAGATCGGCGCGGCTGCGCGGTTCGAATTCCAGCCTGACGCCCAGCGCTCCTTCCAGTCGCTGGCGTCGTGCAAAGCTCTGATCGGTGGCCAGCACGCTGCGAATCGGCGCGCCGAAATCGTGACCACCCGGTTCGTAGACCGCCTGCGCCAGCAGCGTGCCCCCGCCCGCCAGCAGTTCCTGGCTGAATGCGGCCAGCACGCGCGTACCCCAGTCGCCCGTGGGGGCCAGCGCCACGCCGCGTTTCTGGCCGGCCGCCAACAGGCGGCGCGCGATGAGGCGCGCGTCTTCTTCAGGCGAGAGCGCGTACTGGTACATGCCGTTTGGAGCGCTGCGTCCCGCCGACAGGAAGTTGAGCGCCAGGATCGGCACACTGACCGGGGTGGCAGCCGCCAGCTCGATCTCGGTGCGCGTGAGCGGACCAACGATGAAATCACTGCCTTCACTGTGGGCCTGATTCAGCGCATCGTTGACCGGCACCATGCCGGTGTCATAAACCACGACTTGGGGTCGCCCATCGTCCGGCAGCTGTTGGTAGGCAAAATCGAAACCGCTCTTGATGATTGCGGCGTAACCTGCTGCCTGACCGGTGAGTGGCAGCAGCAATGCGATCTTGTGCACGCGGCCTGAAACCGGCAGTAACGCCGGCAGTGCCGCGGCGAGCAGTTCGGTGGCCGGATGTTGCGGATAACGCGCCTGCCAGCGTGCGGCGTCATTGGCTGCGTTGATGGAAGCGCCAGCACCGTCGCTGGCCATGGCCCCGAGTTCGAGCCAGCCGCGCACGGTGGCATCCTGGCTCGCTTCCGGCTCGAGTTTGACGCCGTGCTCGCGGGCGCTGCGCAACTGGGCCAGCAGATCATGACGCAGCCGCGTGCGTTCGGCGGCGGTAGTCAGCAGGCGCTCGGCCGCCATTTCGCTGCGTATGCCATCGAGTGGCCGCGCCGCCGCCAGCGCGATGCGCATGCGGCTGTCGAGATATTGCGGCGCCAGCGGCGTGCCGGTCGGCTCGTCGATGGCGCCCAGCTTCTGCCAGGCGAGTTGCGCCTGGCCGCTGGCCAGCGTGATATCAGCCTCGATGAGCCGCTTCTCGATTTTTTGCAGCGGCGTCAGTGGTGCGCTGATGGCGCCGACGACGCGCGCGGCCTCGCCACCACGCCCGGCGCGCAACCAGCTGCGTGAGGCCTGCAACTGCAGGGTGACCTGCTGGTCGGCCGCGCTGCGGCGCGCGCGTGCTTCCAGTGCCGAGGCCTCGGCCGCGCTGGCCGTGGAATTGGCTGTGCCGGTGCCGGCGCCACCAGCGCTGCCGCTCGCGCCGCTGCCAGGAAAACTGGCAGGCGGAAAACTAGCGCAGCCGGCGAGGGCGCCAAGCGTCAATGCCACCAGCAAACGCGGCACGGTCGAAAAAGTGTATCGCTGTCGTTGCATCTCTGGCACCGTGACCGGCAAAGTCGCCTTCATGACGCGGAGATTATAGTGTCAGCACGGGCCGGAAGACTGGATGTCATTGCGACGCCAATTGGCAACATTGGCGACTTGAGTCCGCGCGCCCGGCAGGCTCTGGCGGCCGCTGATGTGGTGCTGGCCGAGGACACGCGGCGCACGGCGACATTGCTCACGGCCTGCGGGATTTCCAGGCCGCTGCTCTCGCTGCACGATCACAACGAGGCGCAGCGCTGCGAGGCTTTGCTCGAGCGACTGCGCGCTGGCGAGGTGCTGGCGCTGGTGAGCGATGCGGGCACGCCGCTGCTGTCTGATCCCGGATTTGTGCTGGTGCGCGCGGCTGCGGCGGCCGGCATCGAGGTGCGCACGATTGCCGGGCCGTCGGCGGTGACCGCGGCACTCGCGCTGGCCGGCCTGCCCACCGATCGCTTCGTGTTCGAGGGCTTTCTGCCTAGCGCGCCCGGCGTGCGGCGCGCGGCGCTGCTGCGGCTGTCCCAGGAGCCGCGCACCATCGTGCTGTTCGAAGCGCCACATCGCATTGCCGCGGCACTGGCGGAACTGGCCGCCGCGTTCGGTGCACAGCGAATGGCGGTGATCGCGCGCGAGCTGACAAAAATTCATGAAACCGTGTACCGCGGCACTCTGGAAGCGCTGCAGCAGCGCGCCCGCAGCGATGCCGACATGGCGCGCGGCGAGATCACGCTGGTCATCGCAGGCAATCCGGAGGCTGAGGAAGGCGATCCGGCGCTGCTCGCGCGGCTCCTGCCGCTGCTGCTCAAGGACCTGCCGCCAGCACGCGCCGCGGCAATTGCCGCGCAGATTTCCGGCGTGCCGCGCCGCGTAGCCTATGAGCAGGCCATGCACCTGGGTTCAGCGCGCGAGCGCCGATTGCCGGTTTAGCCACTTTGATTGAGTTGCCCGGGCGCAGCCCGTATGGTGTGTGCTGGAGAGCCGGCTAGACAGTCGCCGCTCATGTGCCGCAAGGTGCATTGGGGGGAGGAAAGTCCGGGCTCGGCGGGTCTAAGGTGCCAGGTAACGCCTGGGGGGCGTGAGCCCACGGACAGTGCAACAGAAAGTAAACCGCCGAAGTGCCGGAAACGGTGCTGGTAAGGGTGAAAGGGTGCGGTAAGAGCGCACCGCGTTGCTGGTAACAGCAATGGCACGGCAAACCCCACCTGGAGCAAGGCCAAATAGGGAAGCAGCGGGGACGGCTCCGCAGCGCCAGACCTGCGCGCGCTTCCGGGTAGGCTGCTTGAGGGCTGCGGCGACGTAGTCCCTAGAGGAATGACTGTCCAAGACAGAACCCGGCTTAACGGCCGGCTCTCCTTCTTCCTCATCCCGTGTTGAGCTTTTCAAGCCAAGTGACTGATCGATAAGAGAGTGCCTCCCAAGCATCCCTCGCTACAGACGATTTCGCGCGTAAGTCTTTGTGTAACTGGAGAAAAATCCAGGTCCGGGGCATTGACATAGGAGTGTCGCGATTCCTATAGTGGCGAATAGTGGGAAAAAGTGGGAGGGGATGGGTGTTTCTCACCCATTACGGGCATGTTTCGCGGCGCAACAAAACTCACGGTGGATGACAAGGGCCGGCTGGTCATGCCCACGCGGCATCGCGACCGGCTGCGCGAGCAATCCGCTGGGCGAGTGGTCGTCACGGTCGATCGCGATCAATGCCTGCTGCTCTACCCGCTGCCCGAGTGGGAACAGATCGAACGCAAGATCATGGCGCTGCCGTCACTCCAGCCGCAGGCGCGCCGTCTGCAACGCCTGATGGTAGGTCACGCGGCCGATCTCGAAATCGACGCCCACGGGCGCCTGCTGCTGCCGGCGGAGCTGCGCGAATTCGCCGGCATTAGCCGCTTCGCGATGCTGATCGGGCAGGGCGCGCGCTTCGAACTGTGGGACGAGGCGCGCTGGAATGAGCGGCGTGAAGTCTGGCTCAAGAGTGATGACGCGGCCGGTGCGCTGAGCGCCGATCTCGATTCGCTGTCGCTCTGACAGGCCGATAACGATGCGCCAGGGCGGGGAGTTTGGATGAGCACAAACCGGTGCTTGTCGATGAGGTGCTCGAAGCTCTCGCCGTGCGCCCGGCGGGGAGCTATCTCGACGCCACCTTCGGCCGCGGTGGCCACAGCGAGCGCATCCTCGCGGCCCTCGGCGCGGGCGGTCAGCTCATCGCCATCGATCGCGATCCCGACGCCATCGCCGCGGGTCGCGCGCGCTTTGCATCCGAGCCGCGCCTCAGGCTCGTGCATGGAGCCTATGCGGATCTGGCGCAGCTGGTGCGTGCAGCGCGGCCGGAAATATCGCCATTCGACGGCATCCTCATCGACTGCGGGGTTTCCTCGCCGCAGCTCGACACGGCGCAACGCGGCTTCAGTTTCCGCCTCGACGGGCCGCTCGACATGCGCATGGATCCAGGCGCGGGTGCGCCGCTCAGCACCTGGCTGGCGAGCGCGTCGTTCGAGGAGATACGCCACGTGATCGCGACTCTGGGCGAAGAGCGTTTTGCGCGCCGTATCGCTGCCGCGATTGTGCGCGAGCGCGCGGCTGCGCCGTTGCTGCGTACCACGCAATTGGCGGCACTGATCGAGCGTGCCGTGCCGTTGCGTGAACCAGGCAAGCACGCGGCGACGCGCAGTTTCCAGGCCTTGCGCATGTGGGTCAACGACGAGCCAGGGCAATTGCGGCGGGCACTGTCACAGGCCATGGCGCTGTTGGCGCCGGGCGGCCGCCTGGCGGTAATCAGCTTTCACTCACTTGAGGACGCCGTGGTGCGCGATTTCTTCCGTACCCACAGCAGCATCGATCCGGCGCTGGCGCGCTTGCCGGTTGTGCCGGCCGCGGCACAACCGTCGCTGCGCCTGGTCGGTCGCAAGCGCCACGCCACAGCCGCGGAGCTGGCGGCAAACCCGCGCGCGCGCAGTGCCCTGTTGCGCGTGGCGGAGCGTGTGCGGGCACCCGGCGCATGAATCCTCTGCCACGCGTGCTGTACTGGACCGCATTGCCGCTGCTGTGGGTAGCGGTGCTGGCCTCGGCGGCGGGCGCCATCTACTGCAAGCATCGTGCGCGCGAGTTGTTCGTGGACCTGGAGCGGCTCAACAGCGGGCGCGATGAACTGGAGGCGGAGTGGGGCCGGTTGCAGCTCGAGCAGAGCGCCTGGTCGACCTACAGCTACGTCGAGAACGTCGCCAACACGCGCCTGCACATGCGCATCCCGGCCTCCACCGATGTCGAGATGCCGCCGCCATGAGGCCGGTCGGCAGTGCCCGCCCGACCCGCCCGGCGCGAGCTCGCGCGGGGCCGCGGCCGGCTTCCTTTCGGCTGCGCCTGGGCCTGCTGTTCGCGTTGCTCACGCTCGCCGGCGTCGGTCTGGCGGGGCGCGCCGTGCAGCTGCAGCTGCTGCAGCATCGCTTCCTGGCCGGACAAGGCGCGGCGCGCTTCTCGCGCGTGGCGGCCATCGCCGCGCATCGCGGCACGATCAGCGATCGATTCGGTGAGCCCCTCGCGGTCAGTACCCCGGTGGATTCCGTGTGGATCAATCCGCAGCAGCTCGCTGGCAACCTCGAACAGCTGCCGCGCCTGGCCCGCGCCATGAAGGTGGATTCACACGAACTGGTACGGCGCGTGAGCACCGGCATGGACCGCGAATTCATGTATGTGGCGCGCGGCCTGCAGCCGAACGACGCGCGCCGGGTTAGAGACCTGGGCATCAACGGCGTGAACCTGACGCGCGAATACCGGCGCTACTACCCGGCCGGCGAAGTGGCCGGACATCTGCTGGGCTTTACCGATGTCGACGACGTCGGCCAGGAAGGCGCCGAGCTCGCCTACGATCACTGGCTCGGCGGCGAAGATGGCGCCAAGCGGGTGATCCAGGACAGCCAGGGTCGCAAGGTTGAAGACGTTGAAAGCATCCGTGCGGTGCGCCCCGGTGGTGATCTGCGCCTGAGCGTTGATCTGCGCATCCAGTACCTGGCGTATCGCGAACTCAAGGCCGCGATCCGCGACAACCGTGCGCGCTCCGGATCGGTGGTGGTGATTGACGTACGCAGTGGTGAAGTGCTGGCCATGGTCAACCAGCCGGCCTACAACCCGAACGATCGCAGTCAGCTCAACGCCGCGGCCTATCGCAATCGCGCCGCCACCGACCTGTTCGAGCCGGGCTCGAGCATCAAGCCGTTCTTCGTAGCGGCTGGAATCGCCTCCGGGCGCTTCACCGCGGGCAGCATCATCGACACCAGCCCGGGTTTCGTGCAGGTGGGCGCCAAGACCATCACCGATGAGCACAACCTCGGCGCGATTTCCCTGGCCACCGTGCTGGCCAAGTCCTCCAACGTTGGCATGGCGCGACTGGCGCTGGCGCTTGAACCCAGGCAGATCTGGAGCACGCTGAGCGGGTTTGGCTTTGGCCAGGTGACGGCCAGTGGCTTTCCGGGCGAGTCAGCCGGGCTGCTGTCGAACTATTCCCACTGGCGCACGCTGAGCATCGCGACCATGTCGCACGGCTACGGGCTCTCCGTTACGCCGCTGCAACTCGCGCAGGCCTACGCCACGCTCGGCGCGCTCGGTCTGCGTCGCCCGGTGTCGCTGCTGCGTGTCGATGAGCCGGTGGCCGGTGAGCGCGTGCTCGATGGCGCGGTGTGCGCTGCGCTCCTGCACCTGCTCGAGTCGGTCATCACTCCGGAAGGCACGGCGCCGCTGGCGCACATTCCCGGGTTCCGGGTCGCCGGCAAGACCGGCACTGCGTACAAGACCGAAGGCAGCGGTTATTCGCAGGATCGCTACGTGGGCATTTTTGGCGGGGTCGCGCCGGTCTCGAACCCACGACTCGCGGCAGTGGTGGTGATCGACGAACCGAGCGCCGGCAAGCACCACGGCGGTGAAGTGGCGGCGCCGGTGTTTTCCGCCGTGCTCGGCGGCGCACTACGCCTGATGGGCGTGGCCCCCGACACCGCGCATCCGGGCGCCGGCAACGCGGCGCCACCTGGCGCGCAGGTAGCGCTGCGATGAGCGCTGCAGCCACTCCCGTTACTCCAGCCGCCGCCGATACGCCGTGGCGGCCGCTCAAGGCGCTGCTCGGTGGCGTCGTTGATGTGCCCGACCAGTTCCAGGTTGCCGACCTGACACTCGACAGCCGCAGCGTCGGCCCGGGCGCGGCTTTCCTCGCCTGCCGCGGCCGCACACGCCACGGGCTGGAATTCGCGTCCGCCGCGGTCGCCGCCGGTGCGTGCGCCGTGCTGTGGGAGCCGGCGCCGGGGGTCAGCGCACCGCAATTTTCTGAGCCGGTGCTGGTGGTCGCGGTACCCGAGCTGTCAGCCCAGGCCGGATTCATCGCTGATCGATTCTTTGGTGCGCCGTCCGCGC